>CAWKZT010000047.1:0-13709 GCA_963854565.1 Acidimicrobiia bacterium | reverse complement strand
TCTCTACCGGGGACATGTTACGAACCGCGGTTAAAGCTGGCACCGACGTTGGCGAACAAGCCGAAGCAATAATGGATGCCGGCGAACTGGTACCCGACGATCTCATGATTGATATTGTCAGTGCCCGCTTACATGAGGACGACATTGTCCAAAATGGTGTATTGCTCGACGGGTTCCCCCGTACTACGAGTCAAGCCGAAGCATTGTTAGAGATCTTAGGTAATGGTGGCATTGGTGTCGCCATTAACCTCGAAGTAGCCGTTGACGAAGTCACACGCCGCATGATGGCGCGTGGCCGCGAAGACGACACCTTTGAGGCGATTACTCGTCGCCTCGAATTGTATGAAGCGCAAACTGAGCCACTTCTTGAGTGGTTCGGCGCACGTGGAGTACTGCACACAGTTGATGGCCTAGGGGACGAGGACGAAGTTTTCGCCCGAATTCTCGAGGCACTCACCCCACCGAGCCGTTAGGCAAAGTGGCATATAGCACACGTTCGTCCATCATCGGGGTTGGCCCGAGTGGCGGGTTGACGTAGGCTTATCCGTCGGCATTGCAGCTTTTGTTGTGATGCCACCAAGGCACCGATCCCACCCTGGGGTCGGGGTCACACGCAGTAGCTGGGAGGCTCACCATCGCGAAGAAAGAAGAAGCGATCGTATTTGAGGGAACCGTCAAGGAATCCCTTCCAAATGCCATGTTTAGAGTCGAACTAGAAAACGGCCACGAAGTCCTAGCCCATATCTCCGGCAAGATGCGAATGCATTACATTCGCATCCTCCCCGGCGACAAGGTCCAGGTCGAAGTGAGTCAGTACGACCTATCCCGCGGCCGCATCACCTACCGCTACAAATAGCGGCTTCGCATCCTCCCAAGGAGCACCTAAGGATTATGAAAGTTCGACCAAGCGTTAAGAAGATTTGTGACAAGTGCAAGGTGATTCGTCGCCACGGCCGTGTCCAAGTCATTTGTGAAAATCCCCGACACAAGCAGCGACAAGGCTAGTTATGGCTCGTATTGCAGGCGTAGACATCCCGCGCGAAAAGCGCACGATTATCTCCCTTACCTACATCTACGGCGTGGGTTTAACCACTGCCGCCACCATTTGCGAGGCCACGGGTGTTAACCCGTCGGCTCGCGTACATGAACTGACCAACGACGAGGTCGCCGCTTTGCGCGGCTTCATCGAAGGTCAGTTGCACGTCGAAGGTGACCTTCGACGTGAAGTGTCTCAAAATATCAAGCGCAAGATGGAAATTGGTTGCTACCAGGGTTTGCGCCATCGTCGCGGGCTTCCGGTTCGTGGCCAGCGCACCCATACCAACGCTCGCACTCGCAAAGGTCCCAAGAAGACCGCTGCCGGTAAGAAGAAGGTTGCATAATGGCTACTGCCCCTACACCCCCCGCTCGGCGGGCCCGTCGCAAAGACCGCAAGAATGTTGCGTACGGTATTGCGACCATTAAGAGCTCGTTCAATAACACCATCGTCAGCATCACCGACCAGCAGGGCAATGTCCTCGCATGGTCCTCAGCTGGAAACGTTGGCTTCAAGGGTTCACGTAAGTCCACCCCGTTCGCCGCCCAAATGGCAGCTGAACAGTGTGCTCGTCGTGCCATGGAGCACGGCATCCGCAAGGTCGATGTTCACGTTAAGGGCCCAGGCTCAGGTCGTGAAACCGCAATTCGTTCAATCCAGAGTGCCGGTATCGAAGTAACCGGCATTAAAGACGTCACACCCGTTGCTCACAACGGCTGTCGTCTCACCAAACGCCGAAGGGGCAACTAATGGGACGCTACATAGGCCCTAAAGCCCGAGTCGCTCGTCGACTCGGGACCAACATCTTTGGTACCAAAGGTGAAGAAACCGCACTTGAGAAGCGCCCCTACCCTCCGGGTGACCACGGTCGTACCCGTCGTCGGGGTAATCCTTCTGAGTACCTCATGCAACTGCAGGAGAAGCAGAAAGCTCGCTTCACCTACGGTCTGTCCGAGCGTCAGTTCCGCAACATCTTCAAAGAAGCCAGCCGCCGTCAAGGCGTTACCGGTGAGAACATGTTGCAGTACCTCGAACTTCGTCTCGACAACTTGGTTTATCGCAGCGGTTGGGCGGCTACTCGCCCCCAGTCCCGCCAGTTTGTAAATCACGGTCACGTCAACGTAAACGGTCGCCGGGTAGATATTCCTAGCTACCGTCTGCGGGCTGGTGATGTGGTGACGCTTCGTGACAAGACTCGCGAGATGGTCACCATTCAGTGGAACATGGACGTTCTCGATCGCACGCCTCCGGCATGGGTCGACAGTGGCGACGGTGGTTTCTCAATGACCGTTCGTCAGGTGCCAGTGCGTGAACAGATCGATATTCCGGTCCGTGAGCAGCTCATAGTCGAGTTGTACAGTAAGTAAGTCTTTCCCTACGTCATAGCAATGACGTGCTGTTCGAAATCCGTTTTTTAGTAGTACCGAGGTAGTCACATGCTGATCATTCAGCGTCCAACTGTGGAGTCCATAGGCGACGAGGCAGACAACCGACAAAAATTTTCCATTGGCCCGCTTGAACCGGGTTTTGGTCACACCATAGGTAACTCGTTACGTCGTACATTGCTTTCGTCGATTCCCGGCGCAGCAATTACGCAGGTTCGTTTCGACGAAGCCCTCCACGAGTTCGACACCATCCCAGGTATCACCGAGGATGTCACCGACATCGTCTTGAACCTGAAAGACGTCGTACTTAAGTCCCACAGCGAAGAACCCGTCAATCTTCGGGTTGAGGTTCGTGGTCCAGCCGTCGTTACCGCTGCAGCTATGCAGAGCAATGCCGACGTCGAGGTTCTGAACCCCGATCAAGTAATCGCAACACTGAGCGGCAAGGGTCGCCTGGCTCTCGATCTCACGATCGAGCAGGGACGTGGCTACGTTTCGTCGCTCAACATCGACACCGGTAACATCATTGGTGTCATCCCCGTCGATGCGATTTACTCGCCCGTTCGTCGGGTGTCGTTCGTTGTTGAACCCACCCGCGTCGAGCAGTCGACCGACTTCGACCGCATCGTTCTCGATATCGAGACCGACGGCTCGATCTCACCACGCGAATCACTGGCTTCGGCTGGTGGCACCTTGCGTGCCCTCGTTCAACTTGTCGAAGAGATGAGCGACGAACCCCAGGGTCTCGAGCTCGGCGAAGTCGTGGTCATAACCACCACATCACCAGATCTCGATCTGCCCATCGAAGACCTCGACTTGTCCGAGCGTCCTCGTAATTGTCTCAAGCGCGCCCAGGTCAACTCCGTGGGCGAGCTCCTTACCAAGACCGAAGACGATCTTTTGGCTATCACGAACTTCGGCCAAAAGTCACTCGACGAGGTCATCGAAAAGCTTGACGAGCGCGGTCTGTCGCTCGCCACAAGGGATTAGTCATGCTCGGAACCCCCCGCAAGGGCCGTCGCTTCGGCGGCAGTGCTGCTCACCAAAAATCGATGATGGCGAACCTTGTTTCGTCACTCGTGGCCGCTGAGGCCATCGTTACCACCGAAGCGAAGGCCAAGGCATTACGCCCCATCGCCGAGAAGGTCATCACCAAAGCCAAGAAGGGTGGTTTACATAACCACCGCCAAATTCTTAGCTTCTTGCGCGATCAAGAGATTGCCGACAAGCTGATGGAAGAGATCGGCCCTCGTTACGACGGCCGTGCCGGCGGCTACACCCGCATTCTCAAAATTGGGCCACGCAAAGGCGACAACGCTCCGATGTGTCGCATCGAATTGGTCTAAATAAACCGTTCTGTACGGGCGAGGTTGCCGGTACGTCCTTCGAATCGCTCTCGTGGCGTGCTTCGCACGCTGCCTCAAAATGACGATTCGCCGGCCGTTCCCGCACCCTCGCCCTTTCGGCGTTTTGGGGTAAGGCCATTCGCACGCCACATCGACGATGCCGTGTCAGGGGGGGGGTTGCCCCCGCACCTCGCCTTTGTGCGTTTTGGGGAACAAAGCGATGGGGTACACCATTCGCACGCCGCATCGGCGATGTCGTGTCGGATTCGCTGGCCGTTCCCGCACCCTCGCCCTTTCGGCGTTTTGGGGTAAGGCCATTCGTACGCCGCATCGGCGATGTCGTGTCGGGTGGTGTTGTGTCGGTAGATTTGCTGGGTGATTGTTGATCGGTTGTTTCATGAGCTTGCTGTTGATGAGCTTCATGGGATTCTTCGGCTTCGAGCTGAGGTCTTTGTGGTTGAGCAGAACTGTGTCTACCTCGATGTAGATGGCCGTGATTCGGAGCCCGGAACCCGGCACATGTGGGTGCCAGGTGCTGCGCTCCACGCCGGTGGGAAGACAACTACCGAATCGCAGGCCATTGGGGCCTATCTGCGTGTGCTGGACAACGGTGACCACCGAACGATCGGGCGTGTGGTTACGGCGGCTGAGTTTCGGGGCGAAGGATTGGCAGAGCAGCTTGTTCAGCACGTACTAGCTAACACTGTCGGTGCGTGGGTACTCGACGCCCAGACCTACCTCGAGGGCTGGTACCAACGGTTTGGGTTCGCTCGGACCGGCGCTGACTTTGATGAGGACGGCATCATGCATCTGCCCATGCGGCGCGAAATCTGATGGACCTGTCACCCACGCCAGCATCACGCACCACGACAAAATCTCGACGCGCTGGACACGTGGTAGGGGAGAGCCGTAACGGCGCCGGTGGAGAGCTTGTTCGGGTTAAGTTGCTGATTGCCTATGACGGGGCCCCTTTTCGCGGCTTCGCCATCAACGAGGGTGTCGAGACAGTCGCGGGTCGTCTCACCGAAGCGCTAGAGATCATCGTCCAGGGTCCGGTGACTTTGACATGCGCCGGGCGCACCGATGCGGGTGTCCACGCATGGGGGCAGGTCGTCACCTTTGATGCCGACTCGTCGCGCGTGGTTCCCGACATGCTGCGCTCGTCGGTCAACTCTATGTGCGGTCCTGAAATCGTGTGCCGTGAGGCCATCGTGGTGGAGAGCGATTTCGACGCTCGCTATCACGCCACCGGTCGTTCATACCGGTACACCATCTTGAACCGGCAGGTCCCTGACCCGTTTCTGTACGACCGGGCGTGGTTGCTTACTATGCCCCTCGATATCGACGCCATGAACAAAGGTGGGCAGCATCTGCTCGGGCTGCACGACTTTTCATCCTTTTGTCGCCGACAGATGGTGATTAGCCCCGAGGGCGAGGATGTTGAGGCTCCTCGATTGCGTCGACTTCGTCAGGTCACCTGGTCGCGGCACGAGAACGATGTAGTTCGACTCGATATCGAAGCAAACTCTTTCTGTAATCAGATGGTTCGTAGCATCACCGGGTGTCTGGTTGGTGTGGGGCTGGGCGAACTTAGCCCCCAGGATGTGCCTGGAATCCTGGCGCTACAGGACCGTAATGAGGCTGGGCGGGTAGCTCCGCCGCATGGACTGACCCTTTGGAATGTTAACTATGACGGCAAGCGCGTGCATATGCCAGGAGCTCGACAAGGCGATGTCACCGAAAGTACCTAAAACGAGCGGTTGTTCGCGCGTGGATTAGCATAAAATCGCCATTAGCCTTGACTTCCGGACTTATGACCCCTGTGTTCATTCGTCTATTGTTCTATCCCCCGAAATTTCGGAAGATTGTTGTGCCAACGTACACCCCCAAAGCCTCAGAGGTCACCCGCGATTGGCATGTTGTCGACGCTGAAGGTCTCGTCCTCGGACGTCTCTCCACCGAGGTAGCTTCGCTTCTTCGTGGGAAGCACAAGCCCACGTTCACGCCCCATATGGACATGGGTGACCATGTCATCATTATCAACGCCGACAAGGTTGTGCTCAGCAGCAACAAGGCTGATGCCAAAATGGTTTACCGCCACTCCGGTTACCCAGGTGGTCTTAAGTCCACAACCTACGCCAACCTGCTCGAAGCCAAGCCAGCCGAGGCTGTGCGTGGAACAGTACGTGGCATGCTTCCCCACAACCGTCTCGGACGCCAGATGCTCAAGAAGCTCAAGGTGTACGCAGGTTCGACCCATCCGCACGAGGCTCAGCAGCCCCAGGCACTCGTTATTGAGCATGCCAAAGCCCGAGTCTGAGCTGGAGATTTAGATCATGACTACTACGTACCTCACCACCACAACCGGACGCCGCAAGCGTTCCGTAGCTCGTGTTCGCATTAGCAGCGGCACCGGTGTTGTAACCGTCAACGGGCGGGCCTTCGACGATTACTTCCCGTCGGCCACGCATCGCAACGCCATCACCGAGCCCATGCGCATCACCGACTGCGACGGCACCTACGACCTGTCCGTCACCATGGATGGTGGCGGTCAATCCGGTCAGGCTGGCGCATTGCGTCACGGCCTCACCCGTGCCCTCATGGAGCTCGATCCCGAGCGCCGTGGCGTTCTTAAGGCCGCTGGCTTTGTTACTCGCGATCCTCGTAAGAAGGAAAGCAAGAAATACGGTCTTAAGAAAGCCCGTAAGGCTCCACAGTACTCCAAGCGTTAAATCGCTGGGTTGGCGGCTCTTCCCGTGGACATCATCACGATGGTTCGCGGTGAGCAGCTTTCGCTGATGCAACAATGAAGTTCGGAACCGATGGTGTTCGTGGTCTCGCCCACGATGAGTTAACTCTTGCGTTTGCGACGCGGTTGGCTCGAGCGGTAGCACGCGCCTTTGGGACCACAACCGTGGTCATCGGACGCGATACGCGTGAATCGGGTTCAGCGTTTGCTTCGGCTCTAGCGGTGGGTTTCGGCGCGGAAAATGTGACTGTGCTCGATTTGGGCGTGGCCCCAACTCCGGCGGTTGCCTATGTTTGTGCCTCACTCGATATTGCGGGCGTGGTTATTTCTGCGTCCCACAATCCGTGGCACGACAATGGACTTAAGGTGTTTGCTCCCGGCGGCGAAAAGCTGACCGACAAACAACAGGCCACTGTCGAAGCCCTGCTCGATGAGCACGCCACCGAACAAACCGACGACGCGTCATTAACGACGATCGGTTACGAATCCGGCCTTGATGGGTACATGAACCACATCGTTGGGGCCCTCGAAGGCCGCTCGTTGGCGGGGCAACACATTGTTCTCGATTGTGCCAACGGTGCTGTTTCGCCGTTGGCGCCGGCCCTGTTTGAGGCGCTCGGAGCCACCGTTAGTGCGATTCATGCTGACCCTGATGGGCGCAATATCAACGAAGCGTGCGGCTCAACAGATCTCACTGGCCTCCAGGCCAAAGTCATTGCCGTAGGCGCCGATCTTGGGCTGGCGTTCGATGGTGACGCCGATCGTGTTCTGGCTGTGTCTAATACCGGCGAAGTGGTAGACGGTGACACGATCATCGCTCTACTTGCTATTGATCTAGCGGCCGCAGGAACTTTGGTCGAAAATACCGTGGTCGTAACGGTCATGACCAATTTGGGTTTTCATCGCGCCATGCATGCCAAAGGGATCACGGTCGACATCACCAGAGTCGGCGACCGCTATGTGCTGGAGTCTCTTGGTGCAAATGGTTGGGTGCTTGGAGGCGAGCAATCTGGGCACATCATCTATCGCCGATTTGCCACGACAGGCGACGGGATGTTGGCAGGAGCATTACTCGCCGATCTGGTTCAGCGAGATGAGCGAGGTCTCGACGAAATGCGCCAGATACTCCAACCGGTGCCCCAGTACCTGGTCAACGTCCCTGTGGCCGGAGATGCCCAGATGGCGCTCGATGCAATGCAGGACGAAATCGCTTTGTGTGACGCAGAGTTAGCCGATTCGGGCCGGGTACTTGTGCGGGCGTCGGGTACTGAGCCGTTGTTGCGGGTGATGGTCGAGGCCGATGATGCGGCCCGCGCGGCGACGATTACCGATCGGCTGGTTCGCGCTGCGCAGATTGCCGTTTCCTGACCCTCGGTGATCGCTAAGCTGGTTTGCCAGGCAACCGAAATCTCAATCTCTTAGGAGCCTTACTGTGTGCGGCATTATTGCTGTGGTCCGACGTCGTGGCGTTCGTCTCACCCCGACCGCTGACGAAGTCCTAAGTCCGCTCCGGTTGGCCTTGACGGGATGTGACAGGTTGGCCCTTGGGCCCGCCCTGGTTGGAGAGTTGACCACGGTTGCGCAGTTTCTAGAAGCAGCCAACACTCAGCTTTTGGGTGTTCCCGGGGTGCTTGCGCTAGTGAACGTAGCCGGACTGCACGAAAGCGTGGAGCAGGTTATTTCTGATGTTGCGGCAGCGGTTGCCGATCTTGATGGTCGTATCGATGGCGAATTAGAAACCGCCGTCTCCGAAGAGCACAACGTGGCGTTGGTACGTATTCGCGATGCCGTGTGGAGTATTCGTGAGGATCGTTTACGCACCGCTGTAGAGGTGGAAGCCTTGGCGGGTAAGGATGCGTCGTTGGCGGCAATTGAGGCGTACACGTCCATACAAGTGGCTCTGTCGGCCATTGATCGACTTGAGGTGCGCGGGCGTGATTCGGCGGGTGTGCATTTGTTGGTGCGTAATCATGGACTTGACCTTGGCGCGGGCCCACATAGTGCCCTTATTGCCCAGCGCAATGCCGACCCCCTGTATCGGTCCGGTTCGGTTCGTGTGGTTGAGGGCGGGCTGAGTTTTGTGTACAAGACGGCGGCCGAGATTGGCGAATTGGGCGACAACACGGCTGTGTTGCGCTCGGCGATTGCCAACGACGAACTCCTTGATCTTGCGTTGCAGTCGGAGGGCGCCGAAACCATTGTGCTAGGCCACACTCGCTGGGCGAGTATCGGCGTTATCTCTGAAGCGAATGCTCACCCGATTAATTCCGAGCAGATCGATGGCGTCGACTACCCCTACGTGACTGCGGTCCTCAACGGCGATGTCGATAACTTTGCCGATCTGAAGGCCAGTGATGGTCTGACACTTGCCCCTGGCGTAACTACCGATGCCAAGGTAATTCCCACCATGGTGGCGCAACGGATCGCGGATGGTCTGGCCCCGAGTGACGCCTTCAATCAGGCTGTGGCTCAGTTTGAGGGCTCGGTCGCTATTGCGGCCAACGTGGCGAACACCGATAACCAGCTGTTGCTAGCGCTGCGAGGCAGCGGCCAGGCGCTTTACGTTGGGTTCGCTGAGGACATGTACATCGTTGCTTCAGAGCCGTACGGTCTCGTCGAGGAAACTTCTTCCTATCTTCGTATCGATGGCGATACGCCGGCTGATATTCAGAACCCGATCGGGTCAAAGGGTCAGGTTGTCATCCTCGATGGACGCTATGCCGGGACGCTCGAAGGTCTCGAACGTCGCAGCTACGACACTAGCGATCTGCCCGTTGAACTAAGCGAACTTGTCACGGCCGAAATTACGACACGTGACATTGACCTGGGTGACAATCCGCACTTTTTGTTGAAAGAAATTGGCGAAGCGCCAACATCGTTTCGCAAGACACTGCGCGGCAAAGTCGTCGAGGAAGCACAGGGCCTAAGAGTCGAACTTGGTCAATGCGTGCCCGACGATGTTAGGGCCGATCTTCGTTCGGGACAGATATCTGAAATTACAGTAATTGGTCAAGGCACGGCCCATATAGCCGGGTCAAGTTTGGCCCGGGCATTGGCCCACGAACTTGCCGGTACGCCGGTACGGGTCTCCTCGTTACCAGCAACCGAGTTGTCTGGGTTTGGGTTGGTCGACGACATGTCGCACGTGTTGATTGTGGCGATTTCGCAATCAGGCACCACAACTGACACCAACCGAACGGTTGATTTGGCCCGCGACCGCGGAGCAAGAGTTGTTGCCATTGTGAATCGCCGCGGAAGCGACCTTACCGATCGTTCCGACGGCGTGTTGTACACCTCTGATGGACGCGACGTCGAAATGAGCGTGGCCTCCACTAAGGCGTTCTATGCACAAATAGCCGCGGGCTTCTTATTGGCTTGCGCGCTCGCTGATGAGGTTGGCGTCGACCCTTGGAGTGAGGATCGTCAAGGCCTTCTTGTTGGTCTGCGGGAAATTCCTGACGCCATGGAACGGGTCATCGCGTCCCGCGAAGCAATTGGCGAAGCAGCCCGGCGAAGCGGCCCTCAACGGCGCTACTGGGCCATGGTCGGCAACGGTGCGAATCGGATTGCGGCTGAGGAGTTGCGGATCAAACTTTCCGAACTTTGTTACAAGGCCATTGCATGCGATGCAACCGAAGACAAGAAGCACATCGACCTTTCGTCTGAGCCGCTTATCTTGGTTTGCGCCGCCGGGCTTCGAGGCTCAACGGCGGATGATGTTGCCAAGGAAGTGGCGATCTATTCGGCGCACAAGGCTGCGGCAATTGTCATCGCCAACGAAGACGAGAAGCGTTTCACTTCAGCTACCGATGTTTTGCCAGTGCCTGTTGTCCATGACCGACTGGCATTTATCATGTCGACTGTCGTGGGTCACCTCTTCGGTTACGAGGCAGCTCTGGCTATCGACGCACAAGCTCAGCCATTGCGTGTGGCCCGAGCCGTTATAGAGGGAGTTGTTGTCGATGGCGTTGTACCCGACAGCGTGCTGGGTGCATTGAAGGTCACGCTGCAACAACCCGCTCACAAGTTCTTTGACGAGTTGCGTTCCGGCAAGCTCAACGGCCATTTGGAGGCGAGCACAGCTTCGCAGTTAGCTACCGGGTTTAGGTATGCGTTGGAAATGATTCCGCTGGATGCCTACCAGTTGGACCGGGGCAAGGTTGGTACTCCAGGTGTGGTGCTCGACGACCTTGACTCTGCTTTGACCGCGGCGATCGACGAACTAACGAGACCAATTGATGCCATTAAGCATCAGGCCAAGACGGTCACGGTTGGGATCTCACGTGCTGATGAGACACTTCTTCAGGTGGCGTTGGTCGGGGAGGTTCTCCTGGCCGGGGCCCCTCGTGATTCTTTGAGCTATCGCAGTTTGCGTACCATTGTTGCCCTCGACGTGGCCGTCGACGCCGTGGTTGGCTACACCCGCTACCGGATCGAGGCAGGCGCCGACGGGGACGATCATCTGATTGTTGTTGATCGAGGTGGCATCTCTCGTGAGTTGCGTTCGCGTGCTGATGACGACCCCATTTTGCGGGGTACCAAACACCAAGTGTCGCGGTCACGCGATGTGTTGCTCACTCGTGGTCGTAGCGACGGGCGTACCATCATGATCGTTCCTGAGGTAAAGGACAGAGTCACGATTGGGCTGTCGCTCTTGCACATTCGACTGCATGACCGTCTCGAACCAGCCGAGGCACGCGGTGTGCTGCAGGGCTACAACAACCGTCTCATCGAACTGCGGGACTCCGTGACCGAAACCGAGACAGTATTTCGTGACGCGGTGTTGGCCGATATCGATGTAGGCGACCTATTGGTGTTGCCGATTCCTGCGTTGGCTGATCGCTGGCGGTCGGGCGCTTCCTGATGGCTTCCGCTCCACCGATCAAGGGCATCGGCACCGACCTTGTTGAGGTTGGTCGGTTTCGTGAATCACTGCGACGAACACCGACGCTGCGCGACCGACTCTTTACCACCGGCGAGTTGGCCTACGCCCATAGGGCGGCCGACCCAACCGAGCGATTGGCGGTCCGCTTTGCGGCCAAGGAGGCGGTTATGAAAGCCATGGGTGTCGGCCTCGGCCAGGTGAACATGGTGGACATCGAGGTGGTCCGAAGTGACGACGGAGCGCCCAGTGTGCAACTCCACGGCACCGCCCGAGAACTGGCGAGTGAGCAGGGCATTGCAACGTGGCATATCAGTTTGACTCACACCGAATCCATGGCGCACGCCATGGTGATTGCTCAAACATGATTCCGATCCTCACCCCCGATGAGATGACGGCCGTCGATACGGCGGCGGTTGCTGGGGGAACGTCGCTGGAAACACTCATTGATCGTGCTGGCCGGGCCGTAGCCCTTGAGGCCTTGCAGATGCTAGGCGGAACCTACGGCCGTCGAGTCACTGTGGTGGCTGGTCCCGGGAACAACGGAGCCGACGGGCGAGTTGCCGCGAAAGTACTGTCCCAACGCGGTGTCGTCGTGCGCGTCGTGGAACCAGATTGTGCTGAACTTGGTGTCAATGATCTCGTGATCGATGCCGCATTTGGCACTGGATTTCGTGACGAATATTTGGCACCTAGCGTTAACGGCGCAGCCGTTTTGGCAGTAGATATTGCTTCGGGGATCGACGGCACCACTGGAGCGCAGCGCGGTATCGCGGTGCAGGCCACACGAACTATCACCTTTGGTGCCCTCAAACCGGGTCTCGTGTTAGGTGATGGACTAGCGGCTTCGGGCGAGGTCAAGGTGGCGGAGATAGGTCTCGACGTTTCGTCCGCAACTTGTCATTTGGCCACCGATGAAGATATTCGGTGGTGGGTGCCTGAACGAAAGAGCAACGCCCATAAGTGGAATTCTGCGACCTGGATTATTGCGGGTTCTCGTGGTTTGACCGGAGCAGCCCGACTGGCAGCTCTGGGAGCGTTGCGGTCAAGTGCGGGGTATGTGCGTTTAAGTACCCCGGGCCCTGGCGCTGGCCCCGAGGATCCAATCGAAGCAATTGGTTTTGCCTTGCCAGTCGAGTTTTGGGATCGCGACGTGCTCTATGCCCAAGACCGAATGAGTTCGATTGTCATAGGTCCCGGGTTGGGGCGAGATGATGCGACCAAGGCTTCAGTCCGGACTGTCGTAGCGGGTGCTGAGTGTGCCGTGGTGGTTGATGCTGATGCGTTGTGGGCCTTAGGTGATCGCCCTCAGAGATTTACCTCGGGGCGTCGTGGACCTACGGTGTTGACGCCGCATGCTGGCGAGTTTATTCAGTTGATTGGTGGCGATATTGGTGCGGACCGCGTTGCTGCGGTACGAGATCTGGCGGTACAAACGACCGCTGTGGTGCTTCTTAAGGGTCCGACCACGATTGTTGCGGCGCCTGACGGTCGTACCCGCCTGATCACTAGTGGTAGTCGTGCCTTGGCCAGTGCGGGAACCGGTGATGTGCTCGCCGGAGTGATCGGCGCTTTTTTGGCTCGCGGCGCTGACCCTTTCGAAGCGGCTGCAGCCGCGGCGCACGTGCATGGGCGAGCGGGAACCGAACTTGGCGATGGCATGATTGCGTCTGACCTGCCGCGGGCGATTCGTTGGTGGTTAACCCGTACAACAACAGAGCACCTAGAGATTCACTCATGAGACCAACGTGGGCCGACATCGATCTTGATGCTATTCGGCACAACATTCAACAGATTGATCGACTTGTCGGCGAGGCAACCGTCTGTGCGGTGGTGAAGGCGGACGGGTACGGCCACGGGGCGTTAGCAACAGCTCGGGCGGCTATCGACGCCGGGGCCACATGGGTTGCCGTGGCAACGGTTGAAGAAGGCAAGGCACTGCGGACCTCCGGACTCACGGTGCCGATCTTGTTGCTGTCCGAACCGGCCCCGAACGAGATGATCGAGGTGGTTGCTGCCGATCTCACTCCCTCGGTGTATTCGGGCGAAGGTCTGGCCGCCGCCGAAGCCGCGGCGAGCCACCGAGGGGTGATCTTGAACGTGCACGTCAAGATCAACACCGGGATGAATCGAGTCGGGGCCGATCCGAGCGACACAGTTCTTTTGGTTCAGGCGATTGTCGATAAGCCGTCGCTTCATCTGCAAGGTCTCTGGACTCATTGCGCGGTGGCGGACGAAATCGATGACCCATTCACCAATGTGCAGCTTGATGTATTTGATGACACCGTCGCGGCGGTTCGAGCGGCTGGTC
>CAWKZT010000046.1:0-14040 GCA_963854565.1 Acidimicrobiia bacterium | reverse complement strand
GCCCACCGTTGCCCCTCGAAGGTTCGGTACGTAGCGGCTGTCTTGTCGGGGTCTTTGTAGTAACCCAGCGGCAGTGGGCCACCGGTGCAGAGCAACCCGCGCTCGCCCGATCCTGGCTTTACCCGACGTCCGTCTTCGGTGAAGACCGCCGACACCGACGACAGGGTAAATCGGGCCGTCCGGGCCTTGCCGCCGGGGCGATCGACCGAGGTGCCCGCGTTAGTTACCTCTGACGCGCCCAGAGAATCAACCATGGTGACCTTGGGAAGGTGCTCGCGCAACGCCGACTTTACCGGCGCACTCCACATGACGCCCGAGGACAACAAGATACGAAGGTGACTTAGATCCAGCGGTTTACCGGCGGCCTTGGCGTCCTCAAGGGCCGTCACCATGGGCTTGGCAAATACATCGCCAACGATGACCAGATTGGTGACTTGTTCACGTTCGGCGAGACGCAGAAACTCGTTGGCATCGAAGGAACGACTGGCCGAGAGAACCACGGTTCCGCCCTGCGACAAGGTGCCCTGGGCGGTGAAGTTCGCCGTCCCGTGCATCAGCGGCGCCGCCGTCATCATGCGCGTTACTTTGCCGCGGTCAGCAATATCGAGGGCTCGTGCAGCCACCTCGTCAGGCATCTGCGGCAACGGCATGCGCAATCCGTCGTAATACGTTTTCATGATGCCCACCAGCGACGAATGCGGCCACATGACGCCCTTGGGCAGACCAGTTGTTCCGCCGGTAAACAAAAACCAGAGGTCCTCACCAGATCGCCCTCCCGCTGGTGCCCGTTGACCGCTACCGGTCCTGACCAGGTCGGCGTAGGTCTGCACGCTTTCGCCATCAATACGCGGACCAGTACCTACCTGTACCAGCGTGTGGAGTCCGGGCAAGTCGGGCGCCACCTCGGTTACGTGTGCCCCAAGATCCTCGTCGAACAAGACAACTTCGGCGTCGGCTGATGCCAGGAGATCCCGTAGCTCCTGGGCGGTGTATCGGTAATTGACGTTGCAGTGCACCGCGCCGAGTTTGAACGTGGCGAACTGGGCCTCCAGATACGCAATCGAGTTACGTAAATAGAATCCGACTTTGGTCCCGCGGCCAACACCACGCTGGGCGAGTGCGGAAGCCAGCGCATCGGCGTTGGCTTCAAACTCGGCCCAGGTCCGACGTTCATCACCGCAGACCACCGCCTCAGCATCGGGGAGCACCGCTGCCACGGCTTCCCACGCGTCGGCCAAGTTCATATCCGGAAGTTGCACGACTGCATCGTTGCCCATTTGCACGGGTGCTGCCAAACTACTCACATGACTCACCGCCTGTATCTGCACGATGCCTACTGCCGCGAGTTTGATGCCACGGTTACGGGTGTCGAAGAAAACGCCGTCATGCTGGACCAAACCGCGTTCTATGCCACCGGTGGCGGGCAACCCCACGACACCGGCACGATCACCTGGGAAGGCGGTTCGGCCGCGGTCACCGATGTCCGGGGACGCGGCGACGTGGCCCACACCCTCGATGGTTCGCTGCCCGCTGTCGGAACCACCGTCCACGGCGTGATCGATTGGGATCGCCGACACGAACTTATGCGAACTCATACCGCGATGCACATGCTCTGTGGTGTTATTTGGAACGAATGGGGCCGTAGTGTCACCGGCGGCAACATGGAGCCGCTCAAGGCCCGCATGGACTTCGAGTTCGATCCTCTGCCCGAGAACTTCGCCCAGCGCGTTACCGACATGGTCAATGTAGAGGTTGCGGCCAGCCGACCTATCGAGGTCAGCTTCTTGCCCCGCGACGAAGCCTTATTCGACGATGATCTCATCCGCACCAAGGTCAATCTCATCCCAGACTCGGTCAACGTAATCCGTGTGCTCGACATCGTCGGACTAGATAAACAAGCCGACGGCGGCACCCACGTGGCCAACACCTCAGAAGTCGGTCGGTTCGAAATTGTAAAGACCGAATCCAAGGGCAAGGGCAACAAACGGGTTCGTATTGTGCTCCATGACGTCTAATTCCCCTTGACGCCCGCCTGCAGCCTCTATCCTTGCACCCATGAGTAGCTCCTTCGGCACGTTGTTTCGCGTGACCACCTTCGGCGAATCCCATGGGGTTGGTGTTGGCGTTATCATCGACGGCTGCCCTCCCCGACTGGCCGTCGATCTCGACGAGGTGCAAGCCGAACTAGACCGACGACGACCGGGCCAAAGCCGACTCGTGACCCAACGCGACGAGTCCGACACAATCGAAGTGCTTTCGGGCATCGTCGATGGTGTCACCCTGGGAACCCCCATCGCCATGATGGTGCGTAACAAGGATCAGAACTCAGGCGCCTATGACCATCTCAAGGATGTCTATAGGCCCTCTCACGCCGACTACACCTACGACGCCAAGTACGGCCTTCGCGATCATCGCGGCGGCGGACGTTCAAGCGTTCGCGAAAGCGTCGCACGCGTGGCGGCAGGGGCCGTAGCCCGCCAGCTACTCCGTGCCGTTGCGGGCGTCGAAGTAACGGGCTGGGTCGAGTCCGTTCACACCATCACCGGCGACGTCGACGGCGCTAAAGTGACGAGAGCGCAAGTCGAGGCAACCCCAACCCGGTGTCCCGATCCAGAAGCCGCCGCGGCCATGATCGACGCCATCGAGCAAGCGCGCCATCAAGGAAACTCACTAGGCGGCGTGGTTCGCGTCGTAGCCAAGAATGTCCCGGCTGGCTGGGGTGAACCAGTATTCGACAAACTCGATGCTGACCTTGCCAAGGCGATGCTCTCCATCCCTGCCACCAAGGGTTTCGAAATCGGCAGCGGATTTGGCGGCACCACAATGACCGGGCTCGAGCACAACGACCCTTTCGTTCCGGGTCCCGATGGCACACCAGTCACCGCGTCCAATAACTCTGGGGGCGTTCAAGGTGGCATCTCCAATGGTGCCGTCATCGACTTGCGCGTGGCCTTCAAACCTACCGCCACTATCTCTTCTGCTCAGCAGACAGTTACCACCAGCGGCGAGCCCACCGAGCTTGCCGCCCATGGCCGACACGACCCCTGCGTACTGCCACGCGCTGTGCCGATTGTTGAATCTATGACGTGCTTGGTGCTCGCCGATCATCTCCTCCGACAACAGGTCAACAATATTTGCTAATCGGGGAACTATTCCTACCTCTCCAGAGTTGTCTAGAGAGCAGCAGCGCCCAACAAAAGAGCCTTCTCTATGACCAGACCTGCCCAAGCCTTAGCGAGCGCCACTCTGGCGCTTGGGCTTTTTGCGGGCGCTTGCTCAGGTGCCAGCACCAATGACGTTGCCAGTTCAACGACAGGCGACACACCGGCCGAGGCCCCCTCTCTTAGCGGTGTGTCCGATCTGCCCGACGTCGAGATGATCAATCTCAATACCGGCGAGACCGTGCAGTTTGCCAGTTACGCTCCCAGTGACAGACCCATCGTGCTCTGGTTCTGGGCGCCGTTTTGATCGACCTGCCGCCAGGAAGCTCCTGGTGTCGGGCAGTTTGCCCGAGAGCATGCAGACGAAGTAACCGTCATCGGTGTTGGCGCACAAAATGACCTGGAATATGCCCTTGATTTCATGAAGTTGTACGACGGTGAAGCGCCGTTCGACATGTTGTGGGACCCAACGTTTGACAGTTGGCGAGAGCTTGGCATTGGCGGACAGCCGCAAGGGCGTCTGCTGACCGCTGAGGGCGAAATTATTGCCAGCTGGGCCGGCGCAATGCCCGAACAGAGCATTCTCGACGCAGTGGCCGCTCTTTAGCTCAACTGACGAACGGCATCTTGGTGAGCGAAGCCGCTGCCAAGTTGCCCCGCATATCAACAGCTAGATCGTCGTCTTCGGTGACCGATGACGGAACGAATGCCATAGCAATGCCGCACTCGAGCATCGGCGAAAAATTGCCGCTCGTAACCGTCCCAGTGGCTTGACCATTGACGACTACTGGCTGACCTTCGCGGGGCGGGCGACGCCCCTCTACGGTAAGCCCCACCAGAACTCGGTCTGGGCCGGATTCTTTCTCAACCGCCAAGGCCTCACGGCCTCGAAAATCGCCTTTGTCCCAGCGCACTACCCATCCCAGTTTGGCCTGAAGAGAGGTGATGCCAGGGCCAAGTTCGTGACCGTGCAGCGGCAGTCCTGCCTCGAGCCGCAAGGTATCGCGGGCGCCTAGACCAGCGGGCTCTATGCCGGCGCCGACGATTACTTTCCACAAGTCGTTGGCCGCCTCGAGCGGCACCGCTATTTCAAGACCGGGTTCGCCGGTATAGCCGGTGCCGGCCACGACACACGTGGTCCCATTCCATTGGCGTTCACCGACACGAAAGCGGCCGATATCGGCCAACTCTGGGGCAACGGTGGCGAGGCGTTGTTTGGCCTCTGGACCCTGTACAGCAAAGACCGCTCGCTGCTCTGTAACGTTTTCTGCGGTGACACCATCGACCGCGGTGAGTGCTGCTTCGACCCGACTCGTGTTCGATGCGTTCGGCATGACGTCAAATAACTCGTCCTCGCGCCACCACACGATGATGTCATCAAGAACCGAGGCATCGTGCTCGTCCAATAAGTGGGTGTACTGGGCCTTGCCGACCTCGATACGGCCCAGGTCGTTGGTAAACGCAGCCTGCAGAGCAGCGAAAGCATTAGCTCCCCTAACCCGCACGGTGCCGAGGTGACTCACATCGAACACCACGGCGCCGGTACGACAGGCACGATGCTCGTGCAGAGTCCCACTTGGATAGGACAGCGGCATGTTCCAGCCGCCAAAGGGCACCAGCTTGGCATCAAGCTCTACGTGAGCCGTTTCAATCGGGCTATGACGCAGGTCGTCGGCTTCGCTCACGCGGTATCAGCCGTTGGCCGCAGCGGACTCGACCAGAGTTTCGTCGAGAATGGCGGACTCTGCGGATGGGTACAACTCCACTATGGCGGTATCTAGCTCTACGAGTACATCACCCAGCGGCAAGATGCTCAGCACACCTTGACCATTGTGTAGTGCATCCAACAAGTCATCGTCGCTCTTCACGAGCACGGAGGTCTCGCCCCGAATGATCAGGTTGGCGGTGGCGATGTCTTGGTTGAGATCCTCGCGAAGAAACCCGAACACCTTGCGGACCGCTTCAAGTCTTATGCCCGAATCAAGCAAGTTCTTAATGACCTTCAGTTCCAGAAGGTCTTGGTAGGAGTAACGACGACGGGACCCGCTCCCGCTGGCATCGCTAACCGAAGGGCGAATCAAATCGGTACGCGCCCAGTAGTCGAGTTGGCGATACGAAATACCAACAATCTCAGCTGTACGTTTACCGCTGTAATCTTCAACACTTGTTTGGGACATGCCTGCTCCTCGAACGATTGGTTTCCTTATCGGCCGCCAGACGGCGCTGCAAAGGTAATACAACAACGAAATTACGTCGTTGTGGCTCGCATAAGCCTAGAGAAGCCGCGCGCGCTGGTCAATGACTTACCCAAACATCGCGCTGACCTGCACTTCCGAAACGAACAACCGGCCCGCTTACTCGGTGGATTCGAAGTCCTCGGGGCTAATCCCATCGAGAAACTCGCGAAATTCTTCGACCGTTTGATCGTCGTCCTCGGCATCGCGATCCTCTTGATACGCGGCTTCGTCGAGTACCGCGGGATCGACAAAGATCGGAATCTGATCGCGGACCGCCAACGCCAGACTGTCCGAAGGGCGGGCCGAAACGGTGTAGGTGCTTTTGTCAGCCACCACGGTGAGTTCGGCATAGAACGTCTTGTCTTCGAGCCGAGTAATGGTGACCTTGTCGATCGTGGCGCCGACCATCTCGAGCGTCTGGAGGAAGAGATCGTGGGTCATTGGCCGCGGTGGCGTAACTCCGTCCAAACTCAGCGAGATCGCTGTCGCTTCGGACCCACCGATGAAAATTGGAAGAACCCGACCGGCTCCTTCGAGCTCGCGTAACAGCACGATCGGTTGGTTAGTTCGCATCTCTGAACGGACGCCGACGAGTTCCATTTTCATCACATCTTGACCCTAATACGACCGAGAGTCGGCCGCACAGGCAGTAGCAAAGGTTTTAGATTATGGCTGACCCACGCAGGGCCTGCCGCAACAAGGCGCGTCGTAACTCTTCGCCCAAGATGACCATTTGACCCAGTGACCGATGCGCATCGCGCTGGGCTAATGCCGACTGGGCATGGGCCTGTGCGGCCAACAACTGTTCGAGGATGCCGGCTTCGCGTTCGGCCGCAATCTTGTAAGAACGCAGGTGCCGTACCTCTAAGCCCTTCGCTAACAATCCCGCTGCTGTCTTGGCAACCAACATGGCATCGTCATCGTAATGTTCGCCCTGCTTGGTGCGCTTCGCCGTGAGTACGCCAGCTTTCTCGAGCGCGGCAACCTGAACCTTCGTCAGTCCCGACGCTGCTGTCAATTCGTCCAGGGTCAGCTGAAGACCGGCCGGGTCCAAACCGAGTGGGTCAGGCGCCTCGGCTTCGGTCCCCCAGTCGTCGCCGTCTCTCGGGCCGCCGCCGGCATCAAGGCGTTGCTTGATGACCTTTAACGGCAAAAACCGATCGCGTTGTTGTGTCAGTATCCATCGCAACCGGTCGATATCGATCTCGTTGAATTGACGGTAACCCGCGGGGGTGCGGTGGGGGTTAATCAGACCTTGGCTCTCCAAGAAACGAATCTTCGAAATAGTGATATCGGAGAACTCCGCCTTGAGCTGTGCCAAAACGTCGCCGATCGAACGATGCCCGGTCATATTCACGTACGAACAACAAACTGCAGTTTGAAACGACCCACTTGGAGTTCGTCGCCCGACTGAAGCTCTGCTTCGTCGATGCGAGATCGGTTTAGATAGGTGCCATTAAGCGAACCCACATCGCGCACCCGAAAAGCACCGTCAGCATGACTAATTTCGACGTGGCGGCGCGAAACCGTTATGTCATCGAGAAAAATGTCACTCTCAGGATGGCGACCCAGAGTAGTGGTGCCCGATTCGAGGTTGTACTTGGCCCCGACGGTAGGACCTTGAATGGCCAACAACATTCCAACCGGCTCGGCCTCTGCACCCAGATCGAAGTCGTGCGACTCGGTGTGTTCCTCAGACTTACCAATGGGCGCCCCACAAGACGCACAAAAGTTGGCGCTATAGGCGTTAGCAAATGAGCATCGTGGACAAGCCTGATCAGACATAATCTACCCTTCGGTGAGCTCGGTGTATTGTGCCGCTGTCATCAGGCCCGAGAGGTCTGCATCGTCGCCGAGTGCCATTACAAAGATCCATCCAGCACCGTAAGGATCGGTGTTGAGACGCTCGGGTTCTTCGTCAAGTGCTTCGTTTACTTCGGCGATGGTGCCGGTCAACGGCGCAAAGATATCGGAAACCGATTTGGTGGATTCGACCTCGGCACACGTGGTGTCTGCCTCAACCTCGGCATCAACCTCAGGCAGGTCTACGTACACAACATCACCTAGGGCGTCTTGGGCGTAGTCGGTTATACCAACCTTGGCTCGGGTGCCTTCGACCAGGATCCACTCGTGATCTTTAGAGTACTTCAAGTTTTCCGGAACATTCATACCGGCAACTTACCGCACAAACTGACCCTATACCAAAGCGTCAGGGTCTTCGCTCGACCCAAGACTCTCGTAACGGCCATCGGCAAGCGCTTTTTTGGCAATAGGTATGTACTCGATAATGGTGTAATAACTCAACACCAGAGCAGGAATACCGAACAACCAACCCAACAAGCGCCACGTATCGGAGCCCTGCACATCGGCGTGCCCAACCAGGAACAATGGAAAGGCAACCATCAAACCAAATGTGGCGGTCTTGCCCAGCCAGGTCACCGAAATACGCCTTTTCGCACCAGCGGCGGCCAACCCCACGACACCTATTGCAAACGCGGTCTCACGAACGAGCACCGCTATAGCAAACCATTTGGCTACCGATCCGTCGATAATCATCGCCGTAATGCTCACGATGAACATCAGACGATCGGCCGTTGGGTCGAGGATCTTGCCGATCTCGGACCCTTGGTCGAATCGGCGGGCGATATAGCCATCTACCCAATCGCTGCCACCCAATACCGCCAACAAGATGGCAGCGTTCAGACGATCATCTTCAGCAAACAACAACCACACAAACACTGGAATAGCCAACAAACGCGCCAGCGAAATAACGTTAGGAACCGTAAGAAATGGGCCCAATGAATTGTCTTGTGAATTCACTATCTACTCCTCGACGGTCACGCGGCTATAGATAATAATATCTCCATCACGATAGACCCGCTCAAATCGTTCGCTCTGACTGCCCACATCCCGGGCGATACCCAGACCAAGATCAAACAACTGACGTTCGAGCGCTGTCCAGTGGTCAACCTCGGTCAGGTCAAGAATGATCCAGTCGACATCGCGGTCCACCGCCACATCGACCGTTCCGTTCTGGCTTGGATCCCCCACCAAAGAAGTATCGAGTTCGTAGAGCCGCTCGCGCTCAAATAGCAACGGCAGAACCTTGGGCGATGCCCGCACTGAGTCCTCGGGAGGGATTTGTGCCGCGGCGGTTATCCGTTGTTGATCCGTCGCATCACGAGAACCCCACGACCATGGGCTTTCGTACGGCGAGCTAGCCGAATCGCGAATGAAAAACACCGACGCCATAAATATCAGGGCCCACAACAGTCGGCGGTCAACATTCACTCGGGAAACCCGAACAGTGCCGGAGCGCTGGAGGGCGAAAATTGTGGCGACAAAAATGAAGGCCACGATCGGGATTGCTTGGGGTGCTTCGAGCAAGCGCCCTTCGGGCACATCGGCCACGAGATACAGCGAGTAGACCGGTAGAGCAGGCAGCAAATAGCGCGGTGCCACAACCGGCAAGAAAAGAACCGGTGCTAACAACCCCACGAGCGTCGCAAAGTTTGATCGGGACCCCACCCGTTCGAAGAACTGGACAGGATGAGCAAAGAAACCAAAGAGGACATCCATAGCGTTGCCATCTGCAAATGTTGAAAAGGCCTCAGCGGGCAAATAGTTGCCACCGGCCAAGTCGGGTTGAATGGCTAGCGCTGCCAATCCAAACCAGCCGATGCCAGCGATAGCAGTTACCCATCCAGCTCGCTTGCGCCCCTCCATCACAAGTAAAATACCCAGGCCAACAACAACAAGACCGAGGTCGGCCCGAGCCGCAAGGATCACCACGACCAACAGCGCGAATCGAATCCAGCGTTCCTGAAGACCCGCGTACACAGCCGCCAAAATCGCGGGGAGTGCGACTACTTCGGGGTGAAATCCGGCCAAGTTGAGGTTGTGCACCGCTGAGGAAGCACCGTACGCAAACAAGACCGCTGCGGTCGGCCCAATTTTTAGATCACAAGTACGCCGGGCAATACGCCACAACGGGACTACGCCCAACGCCAACGCCAACGATTGCACCACGAGCAGAGTTGTTACCGTCGGCAAGAACGCCGCCAGGAACGCTATGGGGTACATCACCAGCGATAGCTTGTCGGCCAATATGTTGCCGTCAGCCAACGACGAGATTGGTTGAAACCCTTCACCGATTAGCCAAGAGGTCTGGGAATACTCGGCCAACGTGGCCCCGTCGTCAAGGGACCGGGAGCGAGCCAGAGACAGGCCCAGCAAGCCAACAAATACGACAGACGCAATAAACCAGGGTCCAACGCTGTCGACACCGTTTCCTTCGAGACGCGCCTGCCACCGCAACGACCACATGTCGATGCGCTTCGAGGTGCGCTTCCACCACGACACTGATGCCTTGGAAACCGTGGAAACCGTCACAGGAGTGCTGCCCGGACAGCAATCTCGTCGGCTGCTCCAAAATACGCGGCTATCTGGTCAGTAGAAGTCGACGAAACATAACGGCCACACATCACTGCACAACGTACTCGGCGAACAGCCCGGAGCGCATGACTTGGCTCACTCGGCTAAACACTGGACCGACGGTGCGGTCGGCGACTCCAACGTAAGCACTTCGCCCGATACCGCTCCAGCAGCAGCAAGAACACCCGGTTGACGGTCAAATGTGACTGTGCCCGATAACAGTGCGAACTCGATTTCGTCGGGCAGGTCGGTGCGAAATACATCGGCGCTTATCGTCCACGGCGTGGTGTCGTCGGGTAATTCGGCTCCAGTCAACAAAGGCACGAGAAGCACCCCGTCGCCGACACAGCTTGGTGTCGCGGGTACGCCTACTCCCTCGCTACGGCACGTTCCGGCCGAGCCCGCGACCCAAGTCGAATACACCGGTTCGGTTGCGACAGCAACATGAATCTGGATGCAGCCATCGACGAACCAATCCGTGGGGCCAATCATGGCGGCGGTGGGGCGGGTGTTGAAAGTCAGTCCATACAGTCGGATCGAACCAGGCGAAGCGGCCAGTAGTGCCAGGTCTGGGTCCGAGTCCACGCGGTCGGCCACAGCCCCGTCGCCCGCGCTGATCACCGACACGGCGTCGAGTACCGCTCCGTCCCCATCGGGCAACAACGGCGAGGCGGTCACGGGAATGTTCTCGGGCACCACAAAGCCTTCGCTCTCGGTGAGGGTGATCCCGCTGTCTCCCCCACCGCCTAGATTCAGGCCCGTGTCGGCGCGAAACGCGCTCACAATGATCCAGCCAGCGCCGATGGCACAAACAACGCCCAACACCGCCAGCGCCCTACGTCTTCGGCCCGCCATGACCACTGACCGATCAATTATGCGGGTCAGTGAATCAGGATCTCGCGGCCCGCCCAGGCCCGCCAAAATGTCGTCATCGTCATCCACCGTCCCACTGTAAAGCACCCGACATCGGATCGCAGGTAGGCCCGGGGGTAGCATTGCGGTATGACCGAAGTCCCCTCCTTTGCTCGAACTCGCCGATTGCGTCGGTCCCCCGCCCTTCGGCGCCAGGTTGCCGAAACCCGACTCCACCCCGCGAGTTTTGTTTTGCCACTGTTCGTAACCGGCGGAACCGATGTCCAAAAGCCGATTGCATCCATGCCCGGCAATTTTCAGGTGTCGGTTGACCGCCTCCTTCCCCTTGTGGCCCAGGCTGCCGAGGCCGGCGTCGGTGGGGTCATGTTGTTTGGTATTCCTGACCACAAGGACGAGGTCGGCTCTTCCGCGGCCGACCCCGACGGTCCGGTTCCCGCAGCAATTCGAGCCATCAAAGACCAGCGCGACGACATTGTGGTGTGGGCCGACGTATGCATGTGTGAATACACCTCCCACGGCCATTGCGGCGTCGTCGTCGATGGGGTGGTCGACAACGATGCGACCTTGCCTCTATTAGCCGAAACAGCAGTGGCCTATGCTCATGCCGGAGCCGACATAATTGCCCCGTCCGACATGATGGACGGCCGCGTCGATGCCATCCGATCCGCTCTGGATTCCACTGGCCACAGCGAGCTTGCGCTTTGCTCTTACAGCGCCAAATACTCCAGTTCCTTCTATGGTCCGTTTCGCGACGCTGTTGATTCCACGCCCACCTTTGGTGACCGCCGCTCGCACCAAATGGATCCTGCCAATGCACTCGAAGCGCTCACCGAGGTCACCATTGATCTGGCCGAGGGCGCTGACATGGTCATGGTCAAGCCCGCGGGGCCATACCTTGATGTGATTCGCGATGTCAAAGACATGGTGACCGTGCCGGTAGCTGCCTATCAAGTGTCGGGCGAATTCTCCATGATCGAAGCCGCCGCGGCCAACGGTTGGATAGACGGCGACCGGGTCATGATGGAATCACTACTTGGCATTGCTCGCGCCGGGGCCGACATAACGCTCACCTATTTCGCCACTCGTGCGGCGCGGCTTCTGCAATAGCGAACCTCAGACAGGTAGCGCAGCTTCGGCGGCTGAAGCTGGCTTTGCCTTCTTCTTTGCTGAACCGCTTGGGGTTTGTATCGCTCGTATAACCATCAAAATTAGTGCGGCCACAAGTCCGTCGGCCCAATAGTGGTTGCCGGTGACCGCCACGACGTAGGTCGTCATGGCAGCGTGGGCCCAGCCAATCCATCGCCATCGGCTGTCCGATTCTCGCCAGACTGCCCAGCCAATAAGTACAGCCCATGCCACATGAATTGAAGGCATGGCCTGAAGTTGCCCGGCACCGGTTCCGTTGAAAGTGGAGTAGACCGACTGGCCGTACAGCACGGCGGTGTCGGCAATGGCAATGCCGGGCACCAGACGAGGCGGCGCAACCGGTAGCAACTGGATGACCAAACACACTCCAGTGACCCAGCCAACAGCGGTACGCCATGGCCGGTATGTGGTTCGGTGGCGAAAGAACAACCACACGAGAAAGACACCCATAACCGGGACGTGAGCCCCCGCGTAGTAAATGTTGGCGCCCTTGACTAACCAACTGTGCGGAAGCAACACAGCTTGCCACCCCGCCTCGTTAGGCAGATGAAGGGTACGTTCGAGATCCCATAGCTGCTGGCCCCGATCGATAGCTCCCTCCAGGTGCACCACAGACAATCGCCCGGCCAACTGCCAAAGGGCGTACAACGAGGCAACAACACCAACCTCGCGGAGAACAGCACTGACAGGTAATGCCTTGGCATTGATGCGAACCGCTGCCCCTGCGAACGCGAAACACAGCAAGGCACCAACCGCAGCTATATCCCAAGGCAACCACATAGGCGCCGACGGTAGCCGCTACCAATCGGCTGCGAGCGCTTGTACAGCCCTACCTGCCCCGATAGCGCCCGGCACCAAAGACACCTTGGTGTTCATGATGTTCCTCGGATAGATGAATGTGATTGCCGCCCATTTTTGCCAGCCTGGATTGTTCGCAACCGGAGTTGGTCCAGTACCTTGGCGTTGTGGAACGACTCTTCTATACCCAACTTGCCGACGATGCTCTCGCCAACATTGACATCAGTAATGAGCGGTGCGAGCAGATCCTCACCGATCCCGCTGTCGAACTCATGCCGTTGCTCAATGCGGCCTACGAAGTACGTAAAGCAACCTGGGGTAACACCGTCCAGGTTCACATCTTAAACAATGCCCAAAATGGCAATTGCCCGGAGGATTGTTCGTACTGCAGCCAGGCCAAGACCAGCGAAGCCGACATCGAAGACTATTCGCTGAAGCCGGACGACGAAATCCTCGCCGAGGCAAAGCGAGCCTACGAAGCAGGCGCGTTTCGCTACTGCCTGGTAATGGCGGGTCGCGGGCCGTCCAACGCACGCACCGAGCACTTAGCCCAGCTCGTACGTCAGATAAAGACGGCCTACCCGATCGAGGTGTGCGTGTCGGCTGGACTGCTCGACGATGCCAAAGCCAAAGTTCTCGCCGAAGCCGGACTCGACCGGATGAACCACAATCTCAACACTTCTGAAGAGCACTACGGCGAGATTTGCACCACCCACACTTACCAAGATCGCATCGAAACGCTTCGCTCCGCCAAGCGCAACAACCTCGAAACTTGCTCGGGCGTCATTGCTGGTATGGGCGAGCCTGCCAGCGACCTCGTCGAGATCGCCAAAACCCTTCGATCCCTGGAGGCCGAGAGCATTCCGGTCAATTTCTTGTTGCCTTTCGAGGGCAATGTGCTCGTTGAATCCGAGGGCCTGACGCCGGAATATTGCCTCAAAGTGTTGGCTATGTACCGTTTCACCAACCCGAAAGCCGAAGTGCGCTGCACCGCCGGAAGAGAGTTCCACCTTCGGTCCCTCGAAGCGCTATGTCTCTATCCGGCCAACTCACTGTTTCTTGATGGCTACCTCAATGCCAAAGGCGCCACAGTCAGTCGTACCTATCAAATGATCCATGACGCCGGCTTCGATATTGTGAGCGATCGTCGCATCGAAGATCTGATCGCTGCGGAGGTAGCCGCTGGCACCGCCGACGAAACCATTGTCAAACTGCTGCAACGTCCAGCCGTCAAGGACCAGGCCGCTCTTCACCCCACCCATAAAATCTAGATGCCCGCAGGCACGGACCAATGATGGATATTACGAAAATCCGGTCCGAGACCCCTGGGCTCGAATATGTGAACCATCTACAGGCGTCAGGTTCTGGGCTTATGCCACAACCGGTCCTGG
>CAWKZT010000045.1:0-14256 GCA_963854565.1 Acidimicrobiia bacterium | reverse complement strand
TCCGCATCATGGCCCGATTTCCGACCCGCTTCGTGGTGTCGAAGGCGTTGTAGATGGCGTGAGCGGCGATGCCTCGATCCTCAAACTGTTCGCGAGTGAGATCGTTGATCGTCACGTGGACCCATGCTGGATCGAGGAACGGCAACTCAGTCACGTGGCTGAAGCGCTCGCGCTGCCACGGTGGATCATGATGGTGCATGATGGCCGGCCGGCCCTGGAGTACTTCAGCGACGACTCGCGACGCAGCCAGGTTTAGAGGAATAGAGCAAAGGTTCTCCACCACCACGAGGTCGGCATCTGCCAGTGCTTCAACCAAAGCTGTCATGTCGGGCGGTTCGCTTGGGAGCAATTCCAACCCCTTGACCGGACGGTCGACAGGGCCGTCGCCGGCAACAGTCACGACATCAAATCCTAGGTTGGTGAAGATTTCGCCCCAACTGGCCGCCACAATGGAAACACCGTCAGTTCCGCCGAGACGAAATGACACAATGGCACACGTGGGCATAAATCGAACTCCAAACTTCGGGCCAGACGAACTTCGGGCACAAGTACATGCCTTGCTCGAACAGCATTGGACCACCGAAGGATATGCGGCGCCGAACGCTGTGGTCTACCCGTGGCAGTGGTTATGGGATTCGTGTTTTCATAGTTTGATCTGGCAGGCGCTGGGTGAGACAGATCGGGCGGTGACCGAATTGCGGTCGGCACTGGCCACCCAGACGGCTTCGGGGTTCGTGCCCCACATGAACTACCAGATCGAACCCCAGGCCTCCTTGAAATTTTGGGGGCGGACGGGTGCTTCTTCGATTACTCAGCCGCCCATGTATGGCCACGTTGTCGCTGAATTGCTCCGTGCTGGGGTGGAGGTGGATGACGATGTTATGGGCCGAGCGCAAAAGGGGGTTCGGTTTTTTCTTGAGGTGCGACCTCGGCATGAGTCTGGATTGGTTGCGCTGTGTCATCCGTGGGAGTCCGGTGCCGACGATTCTCCTCGGTGGGATGATCTTTGTCCCGACGGCTGGACGGTGGATCGGTGGCGAATTCGCAAGGGTTACCTCGTCGAGTCGCTTCGTCGTGGGAATGAAGGCGAAGCATTAGAGAACCCTGACTTTGCTGTTGCTTCCGTGGGTTTTAATGCCTTGGTTGCATGGAATGCCATCGAGCTTGGCGGCGCCGTAAACGATGACCCTTTGGTGGAAGCAGGGCAGGCTCTGGCCTCGATGATCGATGACCAATGGGACCCTGCCGCTGGAACTTGGGTTGATGCGGGGCCGACTGAATCAGGCAGTGGTCGTTGCCGGACAGGTGATGCGCTATTGCCTTTGCTTGTGAGTGGTCGCAAGGAGGCGATTAGTTCGGTGATTGATCAGCTGAAAGACCCGCAGCGATTTGGTGGGCCATTTGGTCCCCCCGGGGTCGACCGAACCGAAAAAGTCTTCGACCCTGATGCTTATTGGCGCGGTCCGGTATGGCCGCAACTTTCCTATCTATTGGTTCAAGGGGTAAAGAGAGTAGGGGGTGAGGGTTTGCTTGTGGAGGCGATGGCCAAAGCAACCGTTGACGGGGCGATGGCGAGCGGTCTAGCCGAGTACTGGAATCCCGACACTGGCGAGGGGAGAGGTGCCATGCCCCAGTCGTGGGCTGGCCTCGCCCTTCTTCTTCAATCTTCTTTCTGAAAATCGGTTCATGTTTGCGGCGGGCGACGAACTCGCTATCGGGCCTCGGTGACTTTCTTTAACAATTCGCCTAGAAAAGTATGTGCGGCGATGTAAGACTGTCCGTATGCCCTCTTCTATTCGCATGGTTCAACTCTCCGATACGCATTTCATCGAGTCAGGTGCTGCGCCACAATATGGTCATGCATACGACACCGATGCGTCGTTTGCCGCGGTACTGGCTGATCTCGGTGACCACGACCATTTCGATTTAGTTGTCGTCACCGGCGACGTGGCCGATCATGGCCGAGCCGAGCAGTACCGCAAGGCCGGTGCGGCATTTTCGCAGTTTCAGGTGCCGGTCAATGTGTGCCCCGGCAACCATGACCTCGACTTGGCGTTTCGGGCGGGCATTGGTCGCTCTGGTGTGCACACAACGCGCGTCATTGAGGTCAACAACTGGGCCTTCTTGTTTGTCGACTCTTGCGCCGGGATCATGCTGAGCGACGAGTCAGGTTTGCTCGTTGATCCGCCCGACGATGCCCGACTCCACAATGATGGTGCATTGGCTTCGAGTGAGGCGGCCTGGATTCGGTCCATGTGCGCGGCCACCACCGCAGAGCATGTGTTCATCTGGTTGCATCATCCCCCTGCGGTTCCTCTCGAACTGAACGGCGATGGCACGCCCCAATACGATGCGGCTTGGCGTGCTCTTGTTCCAACTTTGTCCAAGGTGCGTGGTCTGGGTGGCGGCCATACCCATGTGCCGGCCAAGTACGATTTCGAGGGCCTACCCGTCTGGGTGGCTCCGTCGCTAAAGAGCTACTTCGACCGCAGTACGGAAACGTGGGTTGCCCCGGGCTACCGCACCTTTGCGTTTGGCGTCGATGGGTCGATCCAAAGTGATGTCCATTTTGTGCTCACTGATGAGACACGGTAGTGAATCTGGGTGGTTGTCAGTTCTCAGATACCGGTGTCGGACATTGACCCGATTAGGCCGCCGCCCGCTACTGAGTACACATAGCAAGTGATTGTCCGGTAGTTCCCGACGTCCCAGGTCTCGCGACTGGGATGCACTATGCCGATTTCCAGTTCGGATAATTCATATATCTGCCCGACCCAACCCTCGAACTCGCGGTAGCACCGTTCTTCGGTCCATCGGGTGATGGCGTCGGTCCCGGGGAAAGGTTGATCGCCTCCAGCGGGGTAGTTGCTCTGGTAGTAAACCTCACTCTCGTGCGGTTCGCGACAGGCAACAATGGTGGTGGTGGGCTGAGCGTCTTGTTCCAGACTTTGAATGCCGTAGGTGTTAAAGCAGTACTGCACTTCGAGGTCGTAGCGGTTGATCAGCACACCCTGTTGTTCATCAGGTAGGTCGACGATTGTGTCTGGATCGGCATCGGGATTGACGATTGGTGTTGGGGTAGCTTGGATGATGCCGGGCTGAAGTTCATTGTTGGCAGCCGGAGATTCCTCGGGTGTGGTTGAGGAACACGCGACAGAAAATCCCAGAACCACCAGCATTGTGATCAGTAACCTCAGACGGGACATGGGTTGGCCTAGTACGCCGGTAGAGCTTGGTCGATGTGGACGAATGACATCCAAAGCAGTACTAAGAATGGCACCAGGAAGATGGCATGGGTGGTGAGGAGTTTCCAGCGGCGACCCACGAATCCGGCCGTGAACCACAGCACCAGGGCGGCGATCATCCAGGACACCGCCGGTGAGATGGCATCACTGTCGCCGTTTAGGCCGTTGCCAAAGGAATTGGCAATCGGAGCCGCAGCAATTTCGCCCTCGGTGAGGCCGTCGATGGCAACCGCCTCGGATTCGCTGGCCTCGGGCACCACAACATCGTCAGCGGCAACCGATGCTCCGGTTGGTGTGCCGTCGTCGATCGGCGGGTTGGCGGCGGCAGAAGTAGATGCATACTCATCGGCTCCGAGCCCGCCCGACGTGCTGGCCAAACCAGGGTCGTGGGGAGGAGTGATCGCGGGTTCACCGACTAACTCGGCCACCACCACGATGCGTTGCCGCGAGCTGTACTTGGGGTGACAGGCGGTGAGTGTGAGGCGGTTGTCGCCGAAATCATCGAGCACCTGTGTGGCGCTGGGGCGGACGATGAAGTGGCCTACGGTTTCACCATCGGACGAGGTCTGCGGCATGACACGGTATGTGAATTCGCCCTGCAGTGTGGTGACGGTAAGTTCGTCGCCGGGTTGGAGTTCGTCTATGCGATTGAACGGGGCGCCATAGGTGGTTCGGTGCCCGGCGATGGCGGCATTGCCGGCCTGCCCAGGTAGAGGGGTTGACCCGTAGTGTCCGGGACCCTTGCGCAGATCGGGGGCTTCGACGCCTGCGACGAATAGTTCTTCGATCCCGATAGTGGGCATAGTAAGGCGACCCAGAACGTCGCCGTTGGGTGGGTAGAGGAGATCCAAGCGATCGCGGTCACTCCAATATGCGTAGGCCGCTGTCTGGACGGCATTGGCGGCATCTGCGACGTTTTCCGGATTGGTTGCTGGTTGTTCGACAGTGGACGGGTCGGTGTCGATTTGTTCCGGTGTCGCGGCAACTTCGTCGGGGACTCCTTCGGCAAGGGTCACCGGGGACTCCGCAAGAAGCGTCGCAAAGTCTTGGGCCAAGTCGTCTTGGGCGGCGGCATGTTGTAGGCCGGTACCCCATAGTTGGTACGCGACAAAGAGCAGAGTGATGATGCCGGAGCCAATAAGAAAACGGCCGATTGAGCCGAGGACACGTGCGGTACGCATGATCATCAAGCGTATCTTGCCGCTTCAACTGACTGGGGGCAGGGCAATACGCCGCCCAATCTATGGGTAAGCAATAGTCCAGATACGCTTACTTCTGTGCCCGAATCGCCCCACGACCCGGTTATCGCTTTGCGGCATGCGGTGGTTCTGTTGGGTCGATTCCCAGCCCTCGCTGGCGCCGATCTGACGGTCAACCGGGGCGAGGTTGTGCTTGTCTCTGGACCAAACGGCGCCGGGAAAACTACCTTGTTACGCCTTTGTGCCGGGTTGTCCCGTCTTGATGATGGCACGGCGCATGTTCTCGGACATGACGTGATGACCGATCGGCGTGCGGTTCGTCGTGCCGTCGGTTACCTCGGCCACGCATCGGGGTTGTACGACGATCTCACTGTGGCTGACAATGTTGCGTTCTGGGCTCAAGCGGCCGGTGCTAGCAAGGCTGATGCCACCGCCGCGATGAACCGACTCCAACTCGATGGCCGACTCAGTGATGTGCCGGTCGCTCTGCTATCGGCTGGCCAACGTCGGCGTACTGGTCTGGCGATTTTGCTTGCTCAGCGACCGAGACTGTGGCTGCTCGATGAGCCGCACGCGGCACTCGATAAGGCGGCGCGCGACACCCTGGATCAAATAATCAGGCAGGCTGCGGCGGGCGGGGCAGCCGTGATGATTGCTTCCCATGATCACGAGCGGGCCGGAGCGCTGGCCGACCGCACACTTACGCTGGCTGGCGGCCATTTTGTGAATGCTGATCGGGTGGTGGCCAATGGGTAGCAGTTTGTTGTCCGAGTCACTGCTCGTATTCCGAAAGGACCTCCAGATTGAACGTCGGTCCCGTGTGGCTATGGCCCAGGTGGCACCGTTTGCCTTTCTCGTTCTGATCATCTTTGCGTTCTCCCTCGATGGCGATCTCGCCACGCTCAAACGCCTTACCTCGGGGTTGTATTGGATTGCGGTGTTGTTTTCGGCGTTGCTAATTATCCAACGAGCGTTCACGCTTGAATCCCAAGATGGCGTTCGTGATGCTCTCCGGCTTTCGGGTTTGCACCCCAATGCCATTTTTCTGGGAAAGACCGCCGCGATCTTTCTTCAGATTGTGGTGATCGAGATATTGCTTGGCCTGGGAGTAGTGGTGTTCTATTCGGCCGAGCTAACGGGCTGGGGGTTGCTGCTAGCAACTGCGGCGGTCGCGCCCGTTGGCATCGCTGCAGCTGGCACGCTGTATGGCGTACTCACTGCCGGACTGCGTGTCAAGGAAACCCTTTTGCCCATCTTGTTGTTGCCTGCGTTGGCCCCGTTGCTCATCGCCGCCACCCGGACATCAGGTTCGGCGTTGGGCGAAGTAGCCGTCAATGGGTGGTCCTGGTTCAATTTCTTAGCAATCTTCGCCCTTCTCTACGTGGGTCTTGGATTGATTGCATTTACCCCACTTTTGGAGGAGTCGTGACTCACACGACCAGTTCAAAGGGCACACGCGTGCTCGGATTTCTTTCCCTCATCGGTATTGGTTGGGTCGTCGCGCTCGGCCTTTTCATGAGTCCAGACGACTTTGTACAGGGTGATTTAGTGCGCATCATGTATGTGCACGTGCCGATGGCCTGGCTGATGTACCTGTCATTTGGCATCACCGCGGTTGGTTCGGCGATGTATCTGTGGAGGCGTTCGCAGTGGTGGGATTTGGTGGCCGCGTCGTCTGCTGAGATTGGCGTGTTGTTGTGTGGCCTGGCGTTGGTTACCGGGAGTATCTGGGGCCGCCCGACCTGGGGAAGTTATTGGGAGTGGGGCGATGCCCGTCTGGTTTCTACCCTTGTGCTGTTTTTGATCTTTGTGGGGTATCTGGCGGTGCGGCAGATACCCGCCGAATCCCATCTTCGTTCGCGGCGTTCTGCGATTGTCGGGCTAATCGGTGCGGTGAATATTCCGCTCGTGCATTTTTCGGTTGAGTGGTGGCGCACCCTGCATCAGGACGCCACCATTTTGACACCCGACTTCGACCCCAAACTCGACGATTTGATGCTCTTTACTTTGTTCTTGGCCATGGTCGTAGGGACTTTGCTGTATTCGTGGATGTTGCTTCATCGGTTCCGGATGGCATGGCTCGAAGAACAGTTGCTCGAGTACTCGCTCGATGATGCCATCGATTCTCGGCGGGCCGAGGCCACTACGCAGGAGGTCATCTCGTGAGCGACTGGGGTTTCGTGTTGGTCTGCTGGGGTGCCGTATTTGGCTCGATCAGTTTGTATTCGGTCCGTTTGATGATGCGAGGTCGCAAGCTCATGGAGCAAGTCCCTGAAGATCGACGGCGCTGGATGAGTACTAATGACTGACGATATTTACGACGATCCCATCGTTCCGGTCGACCGTGCGCCCCGCGCCGTATCAAGTAGTCGAAAGTGGGTTACCACGGGTATTGCCGTGTTGGCTTTTGTGGCGGTTGGTGCGGTGCTGGCAAAAGGTATCGGTGATGCGGCGTTGTTCTTTCGCAATGCCGACGAGGCCGTGGCCGAACACGAAGAACTGGGCCAGAAACGTTTCAAGGTGCAGGGCCTAGTCGTAGCCGAGTCTGTCGAGCAGTTCGATGACATCGTTTTGTTCACCATCGAGTTCAACGAGGTTGGTGTCGACGTGGCGTACAAGGGTGTGCCACCGCAACTGTTTGCCGAAGGGCTTGCGGTCGTCCTTGAAGGCCAGTTTCGTGATGGCGACGCCCCAGCGAACACCCGGTTTGGTCCATTCGCTAGCACGTCTCTCGATAACTATTACTTTGCCGCCGATCGCATTTTGGTTAAACACGACGAGGTATATATTGCCGAAAATGCCGATCGCTTGACCGATGCCGTGGACGGTCCAGACCAGTGACCGACCTCGCCGGAGGCCAACGAAAATTGTTGGTGGCCCTATGAATGCCACGCTTGGTTCTCTAGGAATAACGATCGCATTTGCTTCGGTTGTTTTCGGCATGGTCACCATGGCGGTAGGCCTGCGGACACGCGATGAACGCCTCCTGGGGTTGGGGCGCACCTATGCGTGGATCAGTTTGCTGGGATCCGTCGTTGCGTTTGGTTTCATGGAGCGGGCGCTCATAACTCGTGATTTCAGCTTGGCCTATGTGGCGCAGGTCGGCAGTTCGCGCACACCAGCGTTGTACAACTTCGCGGCGTTGTGGTCAGCCCTTGAGGGCTCGATCTTGTTGTGGGCCCTGATACTGGCCGGCTATTCGGTAGTCGTTGTTGAGAAGTTCCGCAAGAAACTCGACGACCCCATGGTCGGTTGGGCAATGCTTGTCATGTTTGCGGTCAGCATTTTCTTTTTTGGGATCATGTTGCGTCCGATATTTGGGTGGCAAGGTCCGGCTAACCCGTTTGCGCTTATTGATCCCATACCGCTTGATGGGCCGGGCCCCAATCCGCTGTTGCAGAACAACCCACTGGTTGCGTTTCATCCGCCGATGCTTTATTTGGGTTACGTGGGGTTCACGGTTCCGTTCGCGTTCGCTATTGGTGCTTTGGCAACGGGGCGCCTGGGCGAGGGTTGGCTGGTAGAAACGCGTCGGTGGACCTTGTTTGCGTGGGGTTTTCTTACCGCCGGCATCGTTCTGGGGGCTTGGTGGGCCTACGACGTCTCGGGTTGGGGTGGATATTGGGGCTGGGACCCTGTCGAGAATGCTTCGATTATTCCTTGGCTGACCGGAACGGCTTACCTGCATTCGGTGATGGTGCAGGAACGGCGCGGCATGTTGCGGGTGTGGAACCTGTCGTTGGTTTGTGCCACGTTTGCGCTCACCATCTTGGGCACCTTCATTACGCGTGCCGGTCTGCTTGGTTCAGTGCATGCGTTCAGTGGGTCCGGCATTGGCCCCGCGTTACTGGTCTTCTTTGCACTGATCGTTATCGTCTCGGTTGGCCTCATTGGGTGGCGCGGCGACCGACTGCGGTCGCCCGGTCGGATCGACTCACCAATCTCGCGCGAAGGTGCGTTTCTGGCGAACAATCTGCTGTTCGCCACTTTTGCCTTCGTCATTATCTTGGGTACCACGTATCCGTTGTTGCTCGAAGCAGCGAACGGCGAACGAATTTCGATTGGCGCTCCGTACTTCGACCGCATGTCCGTGCCGATAGGTCTCACGTTGTTGTTCTTGATGGCGGTTGCTCCCGCATTGCCTTGGCGCAAGACCACGGGCGAGACGTTGCGTCACCGCCTGCAATGGCCCGCTTGGATTGGGGTGGGGGCACTCGCCATATCGCTGCTCATTGGGGCACGAGGGTTTTCGCCGCTGATGGCTTTTGCTCTGGGCGGCTTTGCCGGTGGGGCAGCCTTGCGCACGGTCGTTATTGCTACTCGCCGTGGTGGCTGGCGCGGTCTGGTGGGTCGAACCAACGGGGGCATGATTGTGCACCTTGGGGTGGTCATCTTGGCCGTTGCGTTGGCGGCGAGCGGATCTTTTGTGCGTCAGGGCGAGTTCTCGATGGAGATGGGCGATTCGGTCGAGTTGTCCGGTCGCACCATCACGTTCGTTGAGCCGCGTAATGTCGATCTCGACGAAAAGTTGCGGTCTGAGTTGGTGTTCGAAGTTGACGGCTCCGAAGTTGCTCCCGCTATTGATCGATTCAAGGTTGCGGGGCTAGTGATATTGGACCCAGATCACACGTCCGACTGGCGTGCCAACGTGCAGTTACAGGTGATTTCGCTGCCGGAGGATGATGGTGTGGCGGTGGTGCGCGTCACTGTGCAACCCATGATTGCGTGGCTGTGGGTTGGAGGCATCTTGATGGCGGTCGGCACCGCGTTGTCGGCCTTCCCAGGGAAGCGTCGCCGTGGAACAGAAGCAGTGAGTGCAGTACCCGGTGTTGTTTCTGTCGGAGCCGCCCCATGACCAACGAAAGTCCCGAGATAGAACTCGAATCGCGCCGTATCAGCGCGTGGATGGTTGGACCGGTTGCCGTAGTTGTTGGTGTGCTGTTGCTTATTTTGGCCACCGCCGACCCTGCGCCCAACGCTTTGGGCAGCGGTGCAGTTCTGGGCGAGGTTGCGCCGTTGGTGCAGGGGCCGACAGCCGACGGTGGCTCGTTTGATCTCGATGATCAACGCGGTCGTTGGGTCGTCGTGAACTTCTTCGCGAGTTGGTGCCCACCATGTCGACTTGAACACCCCGAACTTACCGAGTTTGTGGCTCGCCACGAACAGTCCGATGCTGTACTGGTTTCGGTAGCGATGACCGATCGCCAAGAGGATATTTTGGCGTTCTTCGACGAGCTAGGCGGCAATTGGCCGGTGCTCTATGACGACACAACAACCGCCGTAATCGACTATGCCGTTACCGCTCCGCCTACGACGTTTCTGGTTACTCCCAACGGCGTGGTCGTCGAACAATTCATCGGGCCGGTTACTGCCGACCAACTTGATGCCTCTATGGCCCGCTTCGAAAGTCCGGCCGAATGACCGCTGATCGCATCAAGATCTCATGGTTTATGTTGGTGATCGTCTTGGCGAGCCTGTTGGCTTTCGGCACACTCGATAGCGGTGGCCCGAGCACCAACGGCGAACGAGTAACGGCCATTGCCGAGACCATCAAGTGTCCGCAATGTACCTCCGAGTCCGTCGCCCAATCCTCGGTTCCGATCGCCCGGGTTATTTTGTCCGACATCGCCCGTCGGGTCGATGCGGGCGAGTCCGATGAAGGAATCCGCCAGGTTCTGGCCGACCGGTACGGCCCCGAGGTGTTGCTTACGCCGTCGAGTTCTGGGCTTGCTGGTCTGGTGTGGGTTATTCCGGTTGTGGGGTTCGGTGCCGCGGCGCTGGTGTTGGCCTATTCGCTGCTGCGGCCCAGTCGGCAGGCCATGACGGCAGCATCCGATGCCGACCGCGACCTTGTTGCTGTCGCCCTTAGAAAATCGAGGGAAGAACCTCGTGACTAGCCCGCATCGTGGATCACGAGCCCGAGTACTTTCGCTGGACGAACTCGCCGATCTTGAAGGACAACGCCGCCACTTGTTGGCATCGATCAAAGATCTCGATGCCGAGCATGCTGCCGGCGACATCGATGACGACGACTACCACAACCTGAGCGACGACTACACACGTCGCACTGCCGCGGTTCTTCGTGCCATCGACGAGGGCAAAGCCACCATTCGTGTTAGCGCCCCCAAGCGACCGCTGGGGCAACGTTTAGCAATTGTGGTCGGCGTGCTCGTTGCTGCGGGGCTGGTTGGTTTGTTGTTGGCCCGGTCAGCAGGGTTCCGTACGTCGAACGAAACTTCCACTGGTGATGTGCGAGCCAGCACGAGAACACTTCTTATCGAAGCCAACGAACTAGCGTCGCAGGGGCAATCGGTCGAGGCCATTGATCGCTACGACCAGGTACTGGAAATCCAGCCCAGCAACGCTGAGGCACTCACCTACAAGGGGTGGGAGTTGTACCGCAACGATGTGTCGGCCGAAATCGAACCCGCTGTAGAAGCGCTGTTTGATGACGCAGTGCGCTCGGACCCGACGTTCTCTGACGTTCGTGTGTTCCGGGCCGTGCTGTTTGTGGGTCAGGAACGGTTTGAGGATGCAGCGGAGGAACTCCGTGCCTTCGACGAAACCGATCCGCCCCCTTTCATGGAGCAAATCCTGGCCCAGTTCGGATTGCGCCAACGGGTTCTGGTCGAACAGTTGCGCACGAACCCACCGGGCGACGATTTCACCGCCGAACAACTGGGTGTCACCGTCGACGTTCTGGCGCTCGCTGGGCGGCTGTTACTTGATCAGGGTCAGGCTGAGCTGGCCATCAAGATATTCACCAACGTCATTGCCGAGGAGCCCGAAAATCTCACTGCGCTTATGGGCCGAGGTGAGTTGCTGGTTTCTGCCGGAGTACAGACCGGTGACACCGAGTTGGTGGACTCAGGAATTGCTTCCTTGCTGGATGCGGTGGCAGTTGCGCCGGGTAGCCCTGATGCCGGGTTCTTGTTAGCCCAGGCCTATGCGAGCCAAGGCGAGGACGGCAAGGCTCTGGCTGAACTAGATCGGTTGTTGACGCTCGATCTCACCGACGATATTCGTGACTTCATTGTGCAGTTGCGGTCGGCTCTGGAAGAAAGTTAGCTTGTCGGATTGATTGGCTGGTAGCTCGCTTTTGCTGGTGTGCCGTCGGCAGCGAAGTTGATAGTCCAGATTGATCCCTTGGCGAATCCGCGGTTGTGACCTACTTCGGCCCCACGGCGCTGAAGCATGGCTACCAACGATGGGATGATGTCGCCGTGGCTGCAAAGTGCTACGGACTTGTCGGCCAAGGCTAGGAGAAACGAAAGACTGGCTTCGGGCTGGCTACCTTCGAACAAGGTCGTTTCGGTTGCAACGCTTAGCCCGAGTTGTTGCCCTAACGGCTCAAGGGTCTGAATGCAGCGGGTGGCGCGTGACGAATAAAGTTCGGTTACCGCAGATTGACCTAGCGTCGTGGCTATGAGGTTGGCTTGAGCTAATCCAAAGTCGTCGAGAGTACGAAAGTGGTCCTCGTCGGAGCCGCTGTTTCGGTTTCCCGCCGAAGCGTGGCGAATCAAATAGACCGTCATATTCGGTCATCGTAGTGCCCCGTGCGGTGTTGACAATAGGGGGACCGTGGCGGTATGGCCAGGGGGCCACCGGAAGTCGGATTGGATCGCTTCGTGGCCGACGAGTAATCGCTGCGAGCTGCGGTGTTTGAAGTGCTTTGCACTAGTGTTCGCAGTCGATGACTGCCGATTTACGTCCTCATATTGTGATGTTGTGCACCGGCAACGCGGCGCGGTCAGTGATGGGTGCATTGATGTTGCGGGATCGCTCTGACGAGTTTCGGGTTACCGGAGCAGGCACTCACGCCATCGAAGGTTTGCCGATGAGTTTGCGCGTTCGGGGTGCTCTGCTGACCCATGACCTCGAAGATCGTCGTCACTTGTCTCATCAGTTGTCCGATGACGATGTTGCTAGTGCCGCGGTCATTGTGGCGTTTGCCCCTGAGCACGTCGCGTACGTTCGACGTCAACATCCCACTGGCGCGGCCAAGACCGCCACGGTGCATCGTCTGATTGCCGAGCTGTCCAATGGTGCGGATGCACTCGCCGACCGGGTAAATGCTCTCGATTTAGCCAACATCGATGTTGACCCATCCGAAGAAGTACTCGACCCCGCCGGTGGCGATGAGGCGGTGTTCATTGCTTGTGCCAATGAGATCAATGTCATGATCGACCAGTTGCTTCCGCTGTTGCGTACGTAATGGTTCACCACCCCGATCCCTGGCGCGAGAGTTCGCTCAATCGGCCGTCCCTGCGAGGTTGGCTGCACGTTCGTACCTTGCCGGTGTGGGTGGTTGCGTCTGTTGTTCTTGTTGTTGCCGCACGTTCGACGACTATGGCAATCTTGGCCATGGTGACTGGTGTGTCGGTCACCTTTATGTTGGTTACTTCATCGATTTTCCATAAGCGATGGTGGGCCGATGATGGCTGGCGCATCATGCGGCAACTCGATCAGACGGCTATCTATTTTGTAATCGCGGGGTCCTTTACCGGCATGATCGGACCCGCCCCTGATGGTGGGGTTCGCATGTGGCATCTGCTGATCATGTGGCTGGCTGTGTCGATTGGTATCGCTTTGCGATGGGCGCCATTTGAGCTGCCCTACGGTGTGCAATCCGGAATCTTTGTTGTGATTGGCAGCGTGGCAGGCCTATCTGTTCCGCTTGTATTTCGCCATGTTTCAACCACGGCTGGGGTGCTTATTCTTATCGGCGGCGCCTTCTACCTGTTGGGTGTCTTGGCCTTGGGATTACGCAAACCCGACCCCTGGCCTACCGTGTTTGGGTATCACGAGGTGTGGCACACGTTGGTCGTTGGTGCGCTCGTCGTCCACTACATAGCCATCTGGATCATCTTGACATGAGCGACGAATCGAGCAGGCCCGAAGTAGGCCTCGGACCGCATCCTGAGCCGTGGCCCGTCGGCGACCATTTCGATCCCGAACTCCTAGCTGAGGGCGATCGACGCAACGTTGTTGACCAGTACCGGTACTGGACCATGGACGCGATCATTGCCGATCTCGACACCCGCCGGCACGACTTTCATGTGGCAATCGAGAACTGGGAGCATGATTTCAACATCGGCACTGTGGTCCGCAACGCCAACGCCTTCTTGGCCAAGAGCGTTCGTATTGTTGGCAAACGCAAATGGAATCGCCGCGGTGCAATGGTTACCGACCGTTACCAACATGTCGAACATCACGCCGAGGTCGCCGACCTGGTCGCATGGGCAACTGCTGAGGACCTTGTGATTGTCGGTATTGACAATTTGCCTGGGTCGTTACCCATTGAGACGGTCGAGTTGCCCAAGCGTTGCGTGTTGGTGTTCGGGCAAGAGGGCCCGGGCTTGTCCGACGACATGCGAGCGGCAACCACGCTGTTGTGCTCGATCAGTCAGTTCGGCAGTACCCGCTCAATTAATGCAGGCGTAGCAAGCGGAATAGCCATGCACACCTGGGTTCGTCAGCACGCGACCTTGTTGGGGTAGGTGTCGGTCGGCTGGATGCCGGCACACCCGTTACGGCGCAACGTCGCTCGCTTCGCTTGCGCCGCTATGACGCCATCCCGGGCGCACCTGCACCCGCCGCCCGAGAGTGCGCCCACATGCTCGCACTTCCTCATGTCAAATGGTCAGCGGATTATCGTTGGCCAAAGTTAATGGCGCCTTGCATCGCGGCGCCTACTATCCCGCTGTTGTTGCGAAGCTTGGCTGGCACGATGGGGCAGAGATTGTTGAGTTGATCGGCGAAGCGGTCGAAACTTTTGCTGCCACCTCCACCTAGCACGATGAGGCTGGGAG
>CAWKZT010000044.1:0-14257 GCA_963854565.1 Acidimicrobiia bacterium | reverse complement strand
CCCGACCAGACCAAGCACCACTGAAGCGCGAATGTTGAGTTCAAAGACATATAACGCGTAAGCAATGAACGATGGAAATACCTCGGGCAGGACTCCGGTACGCACCGCGGAAACATGGGTTCCGCCCGCTGCCTTCGCTGCTTCGAGCGGTCTCGGATCGGCCCCGTCGACCGTTTCGCTGAAAAGTTTTACCATCACCGCCAAAGAGAAGACCGTGAGCGCCAGCGAACCACCGAACGCACCAATGCCCACTGCAGTAACCAAAATCTTGGCCCAGAACAGATCGGGAATAGCCCGCACCACGCTCATGATGGTGCGAGTAAAGAAGTACACCGGCTTATTTGGCGTGGTCAGTCGTGACATTGCGAAACCAATCGGCAATGCCAATGTGCAACCAACGATGGTGGAAATTATCGCAATTTGGAACGTCTCGACCATGGGGTCGAACACGTTTTCGCGCCGGGCGACCCACTCCCATTCAATAGGCCAGAACTTCTCCCATAACGGTGACACCCAGATGTCTTTAAACGTGCTCCATTCGAAGTTCACCTGACGGGCCGCAAAAATCGTGAACGCGACAAAGGCAGCGAAGATCAAGAAGCTGGTAGGTCGCGGTTTTGGCTTGGTGGGCCGGACGACCGCTGCCATGGAAACGTCGGTCACCGCAGACCTAGTTTTCCTTGAGCAAATCGTCAGGAGTAATAGCCCGACCATAAATCATGCGCAGAGTCTCGTCGTCGACATCAGCAATGTCGCCATCAAAAACCAGCTCGCCGTCGCGCAAACCAACAAGGCGCCGGCCGTATTGCCGGGCGAGGTCAAGGAAATGCAAGTTAACGAGTGTGGTGATGTTGAGATCGCGGTTGATTCGCTTGAGATCGCCCATCACCTGATGACTGGTCACCGGGTCAAGCGCAGCGACGGGTTCGTCGGCCAACATGACGGCGGGTTCTTGGGCCAGCGCACGCGCAATACCCACGCGCTGTTGCTGACCACCAGACAGGTTCGAGGCTCGAACGTACGCCTTGTCGACGATGCCAACGCGTTCGAGAGCCTGAAAGGCCAGCTCACGATCCTCGGCGGGCCACATACCCAGCGTGGAGCGCCATGACGAAACCTTGGCTAGGCGGCCCATAAGAACGTTGTTCAAAACCGTGGTGCGATTGACCAGATTGAACGTTTGAAAGATCATGCCGATGCGAGAGCGAACCTCGCGCATTGTTGCGGCATTGGCACCGACGACCTCTATGCCGTCGACTTTGATCGATCCGCTAGTTACAGGAACTAGCCCATTGAGGGCACGCAGCAAGGTGGACTTGCCAGCGCCCGACAACCCCACGACCACGACGAACTCGCCGTCGTCGATCGTGAGGTTGACGTTGCGTAATGCATGGACTCCGCCCCGGTAAACAACCGAGACATCGTCGAACTCAATCAATCAGGATCACCCAGGAGGCTCGGTGATACCGAGGCCGGCAGCAGCGGCACGAACAATGTCAAAGTCGCTCTCGGTTGCGGGCCGAATGTCGGTCCAACCGTAAACGGCATCGAATATGGCTTCGCCTTCTTCGGTGGCAAGGAATGCCTCGATTGCATCGTAGATAGCTGCCTTGAGATCCTCGGGAAGCGCCGAGCGAATCGCCACAACATCGTTGGGGATTTCATCGGTGATGGCAAACACCACGACGTCGTCACCGACAGTTAGGTTCTCTTTACGAAGGGTGCGACGGGCATCGTCGAAGGAAAGGCCAACATCGGCATCGCCGTTGAGTACTGCGCTTACCGCAGCGTCGTGGCCACCGGTGAACACACCGTTGACGTCAGCATTAGCATCGATTCCGATGTCCTGCAGTTGCAGGGCTGGGAACAAGAAGCCCGAGGTTGAGGTCTCGGTGGTCCAAGCAATGGTCTTGCCCGCAACGTTGGCGATATCGCCAATACAGGAGCTACCGGCGCTGATGGCGCCGCCATCGTCGGTCATCTCGCCTAGGGACTTGCCATCGTCACCGAAGAACACACCAACCTGGAGTGCCACAGCATCGAGGGCGCCAACCTGGACAACACCGTCGGCACTATTTTCGAGGGCGGTCGCGGTCTGGGCCCCGTCGGGACAGAGATCAGCAAGGTTGTCAGCGTTCGTGAACCACTGGCCGTGATAGGTAGCTGATCCGAAGCGGACCGACTGGATAAGTGGCTCAATGTTTCCGAACTGATCGGCACCCAGCGTGTAACCGAAGGGACCAAATGCGCCGAGGTCGGCTTGGTCAGTACCCATGGCCGTGACTAGGCCGGTGTAGTCGGTCGTTACGATTCCTTCAACATCTATTCCGAGGGCTTCTTCGAGCACATCGATAAACGGCTGAATGTCGTCCTGCAACTGATCTTGTTCCTGAGAAGGCACAAATCCGAAGACAAGGCTCTCGGGCCAGTCGGGGTGCATGTTCTCTTCTTCGGCTGGTTCTTCAGCTGGTTCTTCAGCAGGCTCCTCGGCTGGTTCTTCAGCAGGCTCCTCGGCTGGTTCTTCAGCGGGAGCTGGTGCTTCAGCTGGTGCTTCGGCGGCGGTGTCGTCGCCGTCGGAACCACAAGCAGCGGCCATAAGGGCCATCGCGAGCAGAATGGCTAGTAGACGTTTCAACTTCATTTCCCCTCCAGGGCTAATAAGCAACCGAACCTTACCTAAATCGCTCCCCGCGCGCTAAGCGAATCTATAGCTGCAACAAATTCTTCCCATGAGTTCACATCGACGACCCCTGGGTGCGGGTTATTCCAAGGGCGTACAAATCGAACCACGGCTCGATCTGGGTGCACATATGACAGCGCCGAAAGGTTGTGATCGCCGTCGTCGAGATACACGTGACAGTCAACGGTGGTCTTGTCATCGACCATATGAACCTCGGTCGAGGGCAGGCGATTCTCAGCAATCCACTCGTAGGTGTCCCACACCGCGAAACCCGGCTTCGTGGTAACAATCACGATGTGATGGCGTCTTGCTAAATGGTTGAGAGCGTTCACCGCACCCTCATAAGTATTTAGGCCACGAAACAGGGAGGCGCCATCGGAACAGGTTCGGGCCCACTTCCAAAACTGGGACATCGACGCAAAGTGCGTAAGCCCCACGGGGGCGTTCCACTGTTCAACATCGTCGGGTTGGATGTCGGTCCCGAAGTCGCGGTTGTACATTCGGGTCCAGCCTTCATTGAAATCGGCCACTACCCCATCAAGATCTATACCTAATCGCAGGCGCACGGCTCATAGTCTGGCAGGCTGGAGCCCATGAGCGGTCCTTTCATTCTTGGTGTCGATCTCGATGGGGTCGTTGCTAACCACACCAGCCGGTTTCGCGAGATCGTCGCCGACATCAACAACGTGCCAATCGAGACATATCCGATGGAACGCAGTTGGGATTTCCACGAGTGGGGTTTCGGACCCGACGAGTATTCCGATTACCACCGCGTGGCTGTGCTTGAGTACGACATGTTCGCCACCATGCCAGTAATCGAAGGCGCCGCCGAGGCTCTTTGGCGCCTGTCTGACGCGGGCGTCTGGATTCGCATCGTCACACATCGGCTCTACGTCAACTGGGGTCACGGCGCGGCCGTTGGCCAGACGGCCCAGTGGCTCGAAGACAACCGGATTCCTTACCGCGACCTTTGTTTTCTGGGTGACAAGCCCGAGGTGCAAGCCGATGCATACATCGACGATGCCGTCCATAACATCACCAAATTGCGTAATGCCGGTAACACGGTGATCACCTTTGATCAGCCTTACAACCGCGATCTCGAAGGCCTACGGGCGAAATCCTGGCAAGAAGTCGAGGAAATCGTCACTCAGCTAGCGGCACGCCATACCGGTGCCATCCAAACGCAGTTGCCAGGTATCGATGCTGGCGTCGACCGGGTCGAACGACGCCGCCAGCTCGGCGATATCTAGCCCAACTTCTCGCCCACTCAAACTCATTCACCAATTCCAGATCTAGAGCTGGGAGAACACGAGACCGTCGAGGATGTCGGTTTCGGAGACCAGACACTCGTCGACGTTGAGCTTGCGCATGATCTTGGCCAAGATGGCCATACCCGCGACGATGGTGGGGACACGTGACAAAGACAACCCCGGGTTGTGGGCGCGGTCTTCGGCCGATTCTGTCGCCAGGGTGCGGAAGATTTCCTCGACCATTGTCCGGGTGAGCACAAAGTGATGCACCTTGTCGCGGTCGTAGAGGTGAAGTCCTTGTTCGATTGCCGCAGCACTAGCTACGGTTCCAGCGACGGCTACGAATCGCCTGGCGGAGGTGACCTGGGGAAGTTCTCGCAGCACGTCGTCGATATGAACACCGACTACGTTGATCACGGCACTGAGCTCTTCGGGCAGCGGCGGGTCACTGTGCAGGTACTTCTCACTCATGCGGACACAGCCCATGTCCGTAGTCATTGCGCCAACGAATTCAGGTCCACCGACGGCAAATTCGGTTGACCCACCGCCGATGTCGACGAGCAGATAGGGCCCGTCATGGGGATCGAGGTCTGACGTGGCCCCGGCGTAGGCCAGAGCACCTTCTTCGTGGCCAGCAAGCAACTCGGGGCGCACGCCCAGCACGGCCTCCGCGGCATCAAAAAAGTCGGCCGTGTTTGCGGCATCGCGAGCCGCCGACGTGGCGGTCATACGAATGCTCTGAACATCATGGCGATCGATGAGCTGCTTGTACTCGCCCAAACAGTCGACCACGCGAGCAATCGCGGCATCGTCGAGACGACCAGTTGCATCAACACCATGGCCAAGTCGGGTCACCTTGGTTCGGCGCTCGAGGGTTTCGGTCCCTCCCCTACTAATGAGCAGGCGGGTGGAGTTGGTACCACAATCAATGGCCGCGACGACCTTGGTAGATGGAGCGATTATTGTCTCATCGACTTCGTGGAGATGCGCGACAATCCACTCACCCACAGGGTCTTCGCCCCCCGCGAGAAAATGGGCATAGTGCGCATGCAAGCACTTGACGCCCTTGCGGGTACCACCCACCCCAGCGGACGGCCGTGGACCGGTGTAATCGACGGGGATCACACTGTTGCGTTCGGCGCAGTAGGCATCGTGGGCGACCTGGATCTGAGCCAGATCGAGATCAGCCTCGGAGCGTCGAACACCACCAGCGCTCTCTAGGCGCCCCATCAGCAGGTTGTCGCGTGGACCCACCAGCCAATAACGCGTCGGCATCGGGGTGCCGTCATCGAGAAAGGGCGCGTTGCGAATAACCCGGGGAACGCCCGCTTCATCGCGCACCACAATTTCGAAAGCACCCTGAGGTTGACGGCCTAAAAGTTCGGCGACAACCTGACGGTCAGCGTCAGTCGTTTTCACCAAATATCCGACGTAGCAACCAGATAAGCAACAAACCAATAAGAACCGGAGCGACACGCTTGACTACCGGAGCCGCCGCCGCGTCGAGAAGGTCGACGGCTTCGGGTTCGGGCATGTCAAACTTGCGGATCGTAGGTTTCGCGGCTGACCCAAAAGCGGCAGCAGTCTCTCCCGTAGGAGGCTCCGCAGACACGGGCTCTTCGACAGCAGGATCGCCGACAGGAGCACTTACGTCAGCCGCCATCATCTCTTCGAAATTGGCGGCGAACTGTTGCATCAGCTTGCCGCTGACATCTTCCATCACACCCGAGCGTCCACCAAAGCTGGCGATCTTACCGGTGAGCTTGAGGTCCGTGACCACCGTGAGCTTCGTTTGAGTTGCGGATAATTCTTCGAGTTGAGCAGTAATCAGGGCATTAGCGTTACCGGAGCGGGCATCACGGCCCTTGCCATCAATCACGATGCGCCAATCGTCCTTGTTCTGTTCGATGAAGGTGGCTGCACCCTTGAAGTTGGTCTTGATGGGACCGACCTTGACCTTAACCAGGCCGCGAAGCTCGTCGCCTTCGATTTCGGTGAGCTGGGCACCCGGTAAGCATGGGGCGACGCGTTCTGGATCGTTGAATGCTTGCCACACATCCTCGATTGCGGCGTTAACAACTATTTCGTCTTTGAGTTCCATTTGCGGAGGTCCCTTTCGGTGTCGAGGTCTAGCCCTAGTCCCGGGCACAATACAGCCGTTACTAGCTCGGGCCGCATTTGCATAAGCGTACGCGCCCCTTGGTCGCCACCCAACGGTAACAACGGCCAGATATCAGCGTGGAGCTTGACGGGGGGTCGTTGGCCATCGCTGTACTCGGCGGTAACGAGTTCGCCTGCCTCGCGGGCTACGAGTTTCCAGGCTTCGGGGTCGACCGCGGGCATGTCCCCCAGCCCAACTACAACGGCTTCGTAACCGTGCATGCCTGCATAGCGCAGAGCGACTTGCAAACTGATTGCTTGACCAAGCTTCCAGTCATCGTTGTGCAGGATCGTCACCGCATCGGGCAACACTGCCTCGAGATCAACCGCACCAGAAACGACGATGACTTCGTCGAAACAATCGGTAGCGGCCAGCGCTGACTCTACGGCCCAAAGGATTAGGGGTTTGCCGTCTACTTCGGTGAGTAGCTTGTGGGCGGGTCCCTCGAAACGACTTCCCTCCCCTGCGGCGAGAATTACCGCGGCCCGAAGATAGGGGCCCTCAGGCTCGGGTTCGGGTTCGTTTACATCCTCATCGGCTTCGAGTTCTTCGAGCGTGATGTTTGGGGCATCGTTGGCTTCATCGCCAGCGGGATTCGTCATGGTCTCCAGTCTGGCGTGCTCAGCACGGTTTCGACGCGAGTAGGGTGCCGCAATGGAAGAAGCACAGGATTTAGCAGGACCACGCAGCGTCGGCGTCACCATGTTGCTCTGTGATTCTGCGCAAGTCGCGGCTCGTAAATTGTTCATCTTGGGTGGAGGGTTGGCGACAGTTGGCCCTAACCCACAGCCGGTAGCGCTGGCTCTATTGCTTGACATTCCGTGGGATCGGGCCAACATTTCCCACGAATGGGCTATTGACCTAGTCGACGAGGATGGCCAACCAATAATGATCGGCGACAAAGCTCTACAGCTTCGCGGCAAGGTCGAATCTGGTCGTCCAGCCGGAGCCCGCCCCGGCTCCCCTCAGACCGTGCCCATTGCCATAAACATGGGAGCGCTGCGGCTTCCGGGCAACCGCCGGTACACCTTTCAACTGTCAATCCAAAACGAAAGCCGACCCGATTGGCGAGTGAGTTTTAACACCCGGCCCATACCCGCCTCGCAGCAGCAACAGCAAAATAAGCCTGCTTCTCCACCAACTGCCTAGCAATCTTACCCAACCGCTTTAGTTGGGGAAATAGTGGCCGATATACAAAGTGCGAGGACCTTCGTTAATGCTGAGCCATGCGGGTATGAATTGGCCCTAACGTTGCCTTAAGTGACGGCGCAACGCGTCCAGTTCTTAGCGCAATAATTTCTGCCAGAATACTTATGGCAGTTTCCTCAGGTGTGCGGGCACCAAGATCGAGGCCTATGGGTGACTGCAGGCGGTCCAGTCCGGCTTGGTCTATACCAATTTCTACCAGGCGTTTGGTGCGGTCATCATGGGTACGACGGCTTCCCATGACGCCGATGTAGCCGACGTCGGTTTCGAGGGAGGATTCGATAGCCGGCACATCGAATTTTGGATCGTGGGTGAGCACACACACCGCATCGCGGGCGTGTAATTGATCGCCGACCCGGGCTAGTAGCCGGTGCGGCCAATCAACGACGACCTCGTCGGCCATCGGGAAACGTTCCTTAGTAGCAAACACCTCGCGTGCGTCGCAAACGGTGACCCGGTAACCCAGCACTTTGGCGACCCGAGCGAGCGATGCGGTGAAGTCGACCGCACCAAAGATAAGCATTTGTGGTGCGGGGGCATAAGACTCGATAAATACTGAAACCGTCGCCTCGTTGGCTTCCCCTCGGGTCCCGTAGTGGCGCACGCTCGTGCGACCCGCGGCAAGTTCGCCATCCAAGTCTCGCGTTACGACGCGATCAAGGTCATCGTTACCTAAGGTTCCTATGGTGTCGTGTCCGGGGCGAGCTAAGAGCTTGTGGCCGACGTCTGGGCCATCGATGGTTGTGGCGAGGGCCACGGGTTTGTCGTCGCGAATCGCTGCCTTGAGAGCGTCAAAGATGGGAGTCGACGAATCGGTGGCCACGATTACCAGTCCAAGGTTTCGATGAACAGGTGAATCGTGCCCCCGCAAGTGAGACCAACCGCGAAAGCGTCGTCATCGGAGTACCCAAACGTGACCATGCGTCGGGCACCGGTATCGAGGACATCAAGCGCCTCGACTACTACCGCACCCTCGACACATCCGCCGCTTACCGATCCCGCCACATCGCCGTCCTCGTTTACCGCCATCGATGCACCGGGTAATCGGGGCCCCGAACCCTCGACGTCGACAACACGGGCCACGGCAACCTTCTTGCCCTGGGCTTGCCAGCGGATGAGGTCGCGCATGATCTCTCTCATGGGTTCACTTTACGCTGCGACGGCCGCAGCGAGTTCTTCGAGCGACGTGATGCTGTGACCTTCGATGAACTGGTCAAGGTGCGGTAAGGCGGCCGCCATCCCTGCCGCCAACGGTTCGTAGCCCGGGCTGGCCTTGAGCGGGTTGACCCAAATGAGTTTGTGCGCGACGCGATGCAGTCGCTCCATTTGCTCGCCAAGAAGCTCGGTGTCGCCGCGGTCCCAGCCGTCGGACAATACGACAACAATCGCGCCTCGGGCCATACCTCGGCAGCCCCACTGGTCATTGAAGTCTTGGAGCACCGCGCCGAGCCGGGTTCCACCGGACCAGTCATTGACGGCGTCGGTAGCGGCATCGATGGCCAGGTCGGGGTCGCGTTCGGCGAGTTCTCGGGTGACCCGTGTCAGGCGTGTTCCTAGGGCGAAGGCTTCGACCCTGCGTCGACCCACCACAGCAGCGTGCACAAAACGCAGGAGAGCTCGGGCATAGCTTTCCATCGACCCGCTCACATCAAGCAACAGAATTAGTCGTCGTGGCTGGTCCCGTTCGATGGTCGTGGCTCTGTGCAGTGGTTCGCCATGGGTTCGGAGTGCGGCACGCACCGTACGACCCAGGTCCATTTGCCCACGATCGTGTTTGGCTCGCTTTTGACGGCGCGACGGGCGAATGGCCGTAACCAGTCGCATGTCGGCCATAAGGCGACGGGCTTCGGCCATTTCTTCGTCGTCGTAGAGCGCGAAATCTTTGTCACGCAGCACCTCAGCGTTCGACCAATGCAAACTGATGTCGGGAGTGACGCCGTCGTCTTCGGTGTCGTCGCTGGTGTCGTCGTCGGAATCGATGCCAACGGTACGTTCCTGTTCGACCTGGAGTTCGGGCATTTGAGCGAACCTTTTACCGCCCCAGTATTTGCCGAACGCCGCGTCGTACACATCAAAGTCTTCGGCGCGATGAACAAGCGTGGAACGACCGGCCCAATAGACCGCGTCATGGTTGCTCATTCCGACAACGTCGAGAGCGGTTCGGAAAACGACGCTGCAGCCAATCGGAACGTCGAGACCGATTTCGCGAAGAGCCGCCACGAATCCAGCCACAAGTTCGTCGATGTGGTGTGGTTCGACTGGTATCTCAGGAGGCCGATTGACTTCGTCGGCCCGTGTGGTTTGGTCGGGTCGATAACTCGGCACGTGGTGTTCGAGATCGTCAGCCATGGCGCAGATTAACCCTGGTTGGCCTTGATGAGATCCTCGAATCCGATGGCGCGGACACGCTGTTGATCCTCGCGGTATTTGAGCACTGCCCCGAGGGTGGAGTCGGCCATCTCGGCGTCGAGATGCGTGGCCCCCAACCGGCCCAGAGCCGTCGCCCAATCGATGCTCTCGGCCACGCCCGGGGGTTTGTACAACCTCATGTCGCGGAAAACCGCAACCATCTGCGCAACTTCTTCGACGACCGCATCAGGCACCTCGTTGGTGCGCATTTGGATGATCGCTATCTCGCGGGCCAAATCCGGGTGCTCGACCCAGTGATACAAACACCGACGCTTGAGTGCGTCGTGGACATCGCGAGTTCGGTTAGACGTGACCACGACGATGGGCGGGACATCGGCGGAGAAGGTACCTAATTCAGGAATGGTGATGGCGTACTCGGACAGCACTTCCAACAAGAAAGCTTCGAACTCATCGTCGGCTCGGTCGACCTCGTCGATAAGCAAGACCGGTGCCGGTCCGTCGCCATGGGTGATGGCTTGAAGCAACGGACGCTTAACGAGGAATCGCTCAGAGTAAAGCTCGGCCTCCAGTTGGTCACCGCTCTCAGCGGTGGCTGAGCCGGTAGCTTCGGCCGTGCGAAGATGCAAGAGTTGACGGGAGTAATCCCACTCGTACACCGCCTGACTGATGTCAATGCCTTCGTAACATTGGAGTCGCAGCAGAGGCGCTCCGGTCCAACGAGCCAAGGCCTTGGCCACCTCGGTTTTCCCGACACCGGGCTCGCCTTCGAGCAACAGCGGACGCTGCAGTTCGAGCGATAACAAGATGGATGTAGCAAGACCTTGGTCGGCGAGGTAGCCGTTGGCCTCTAGGCCCGATCGAACGTCATCAATGGTTCGCGTTGAAGTCACGGTGTCAGCGTATGCCAATTGCCGGGGCGTGGTTTAACCGGCGGCCTCTTCGAGGGCACGGCGGGTGAGCACACGAGCAAGATGCTGGCGGTACTCAGCACTGGCGTTGAGGTCACTCGATGGTGAAACGCCTTCGGCAGCTTGCGCCGCGGCATCGGCAGCCGAGGCACCTTCGCCTAAGGCAGCTTCGACCGCAGCGGCACGAATCGGGCGAGCATCCATATTGACCAAGCCAACACCAGCCATGCCGTTGCCGTGAACAGCAGCGACGCCGACGATGGCCCAGTCTTGGGCTCGGCGGTTGAACTTCTGGAAGGAATAACCAACGCCGGTGTGCTTCGGGATGCGGATTTCGGTGAGGATCTCACCATCGGTGAGAGCGGTTTCGAGAAACCCACTGAAGAAGTCGTCGGCGGCAATAGAGCGGTCGCCATCGGGGCCCTTGGCAACCATCGTGGCGTTCATCGCCAGCAGTGCTGCGGGAATATCGGAGGCGGGGTCGCCGTGTGCAATAGAACCACCAATGGTGCCGCGATGGCGAACCTGGGGATCGCCTACGTGGCGGGTGGTTGCGGACAACAACGGCACATCGGCATTGACGAGATCACTGATCTCGACATCGCGGTGACGGGTAAGAGCGCCAATGGCAATGTGGTCGCCACCGTCGTTGACGTAGCTGAGGGTGTCAAGACGACCGATGTCGATAAGAACCTCAGGAGCAGCGAGACGCAACTTCATAAGTGGCAAAAGGGAGTGTCCACCTGCAAGAAGCTTGGCCTCGTCGCCGTGTTCGGCGAGACCAGCGATGGCTTCGTCGACGCTGCCAGCACGGATGTAATCGAATGCTGCGGGGATCATTGGCCGCCTCCTGCTGCTTGCAGAACTGCTTTAACAATGTTGTGGTAGCCGGTACAACGGCAGAGGTTGCCCTCGAGGCCTTCGCGTACGTCGGCTTCGGTGGCGTTGGGCTGCTCCTCGAGCAACGAAACCGACGCCATGACCATGCCCGGTGTGCAATAGCCGCACTGCAGGGCGTGGCATTCGTGGAAAGCTTGTTGCATGGGGTGCAACGTGCCGTCGCTATCAGCCAGGCCTTCGATAGTAGTGATGTCTTGACCATCAGCCTGAACGGCCAATATGGTGCACGACTTCACGGCTTCGCCGTTGAGATGTACGGTGCATGCGCCACACGATGAAGTGTCGCACCCTACGTTGGTGCCGGTAAGTCCGACATCCTCACGCAAATAGTGCACCAAAAGACGTCGTGGTTCGACCTCATTTGTGCTTGCTTCACCGTTAACAGTGACCGTGATCTCCACGCTCGCTCCTCTTAAGTGTTGTATTTCCCAGGACCCTGTTGACCATAGCTCATCAATGGGCTTTGAGGAAAACAGGATGAGAGAATCTGCTGACTAGTCCTCAAGTGCCTCGGCGACTCGCCAAAATGGCCAGGCAGACGGCAACGAAACCGCCGGTGGCGGAGCGGGAAGAATGGCGTAGGCCTCTTGCCCTGGGTACACCAAATTAAAGTCGCGGCGGGCCAGGATCTCGATCTGTTCGCGAGTTTGCATGCCGTCTATTTGTTCGACGAGTAGTTCGTTGCTGATCTCAAGATTTTCGAGCGCTTGTCGATCCTCGGCGAGCGCGGCGCGTTGATCAAAGAACGAACCGAGGGGCAGCACCGCGTAAAGAAGCACAACAGCGACCGTCGCAAAAACCAAAGCGGTGCCGAGGGTTTTGCGGGCAATGTGCATCTTCCCAGTGAAGTCTTCCTGTGCGGTTTGAGGGTGGATACCCCCCCCAATATTGAGAAAACCAGACTAGCTGGTAGCGAGGGCAGATCTTCCGCGGTACGCGGCTGCTTCGCCCAGTTGGGCTTCGATACGCAGGAGTTGGTTGTATTTGGCAACCCTGTCGCTTCGGGCGGGGGCACCGGTCTTGATTTGACCGCAGTTCGTAGCGACGGCGAGGTCAGCGATCGTGTTGTCTTCGGTTTCGCCGGACCGGTGGGACATAACCGATGTCATGCCGTTGCTCTTGGCCATTTCGACCGCGTCGAGCGTTTGGGTGAGTGTGCCGATCTGGTTGACCTTGATAAGTATCGAGTTGGCTGCGCCTTCTTCGATGCCCCGGGCCAGACGTTCGGTGTTGGTGACGAAGAGGTCATCGCCGACGATCTGGCAGCGACTGCCGATACTGGCCATGAGTTGCTTCCAGCCGTCCCAGTCTTCTTCCGCCATGCCATCCTCGATGGAAACAATGGGGTATTTGTTGCACAGGTCGGCGTAATAGTCGACCATTTCGGACGAACTGAGCGTGCGGCCTTCGCCGGCAAGCACATAGTTGCCGTCTTTGTAGAACTCGGTACTAGCGGGATCGAGTGCGAGGCAGATTTCCTCGCCGGGGATGCGACCCGCTCCTTCGATTGCTTCGACCAGCAACGCACAGGCCTCTTCGTTGGAGCTGAGGTTGGGGGCAAAGCCACCTTCGTCGCCTACGGCGGTGGCCAGGCCGCGCTTGGAAAGAACCGCCTTGAGAGTGTGGTAGATCTCGACGCCCCACTGCAGGCCTTCGCTGAACGAGGCGGCACCTACGGGCATGACCATGAACTCTTGGAGATCGACGTTGTTGTCGGCATGTTCGCCGCCGTTGAGGACGTTCATCATCGGAACAGGGAGGACGTGGGCGTTGGTTCCGCCGATGTAGCGGTACAGCGGCAAGTTGAGTTCGGCTGCGGCCGCGTGGGCGGTGGCCAGTGAGACACCAAGTGCGGCGTTAGCGCCGAGGCGGCCGAGGTTGTCGGTGCCGTCGAGCCTGAGCATGGCTGCATCGATCGAGCGCTGATCGGTGGCATCTCGACCTAACAGTAGATCGCTGATTTCGCCGTTGACGTTGGCAACAGCTTGGGTAACGCCTTTGCCCATGTAGTCACTGCCACCGTCGCGAAGTTCGACGGCTTCAAACTGGCCGGTTGATGCGCCCGATGGCACGATGGCGCGACCGGTGGCGCCGGAGTCGAGTTGGATGGAGACTTCGACAGTGGGATTGCCACGGGAATCAAGGACTTGGCTGGCGACGACGGACTCGATGATGCTCACGGAATGGGCTCCTTGTGACGCGTATTGGCGAATTTCGACCGTACCCCGCGATAGTGAGTGCGGATACGAATTGTTCAAATTCGTCGCCGTTTCTCCAAAGGTCGTTTTTGGTCGCGCCCAATTTCGACGCGGGTCGACACCTATTCGACGGAGCGGGCCTCGGCTTCGATACGACGAGCAATAGTACGAGCCGCGTCTTCGGCATCGAGTCCATTGTCTACGGCGTACGCCACCATCGCTGACAGTGCGACGCCAAGAGATTCGTCCGTTGACTCGGCGGCCAGACCAGCGATCGCTGACTCGACGAATCCCACGGAACCGTCGGAGGTTCGGCCGAGTGTGGCCGCCTTGCGCTGCACCTTCGCTAAGAGTGCCAACGACGGCAACCCGGGAGCCATGCCATCGAACACTGAGTCCCGCGACTTCTCGTCCTTCTTAGCCGCTTCCCAGGATACGAGCAGGTCAGCGACAGCCGGATCGCCTTTGGTAACGGTGTCACTGCCAAAAACATGGGGGTGGCGGGCGTACAACTTGTCGTGCACTTCGCGTGCCACATCAGCGATGTCAAACCGGCCGTCTTGACTGGCAATGGCGGAGTGAAT
>CAWKZT010000043.1:0-14321 GCA_963854565.1 Acidimicrobiia bacterium | reverse complement strand
GGCCGAAGCAGATGTTGACTATGACGTTCTGCTCGATCTCGATCAGTCCAATCCAAAGTTCCCGCTGACCGATGTAGTGCTCATTATCGGTGCCAACGATGTGGTCAACCCCTCGGCGCGCGATGATACTGCTAGCCCAATTTATGGCATGCCCATTCTCGAATGCGACCTGGCTCGCACCGTCGTGGTCATCAAGCGCAGCCTCTCCCCTGGCTTCGCCGGTATCGACAATCCGTTGTTCTACGAAGACAAGACCATGATGTTGTTTGCCGACGCAAAGAGCGCTCTCGAGGAAATCACTGCGGCTTTGGCCCTGGTCTAATTGGCCAATTAGCTTTCGATGAGTTCCCCACTTCGTCGGAGGTAAAGGGGAGTTCGGAATGGTCGACGCGTATCCTGCCACGATGCGTGTTCATGTCGAATCCATTGGATCGGGTCCACCGGTGGTGTGTACGCACGGAATTGGTGCGTCGCGGCATACCTTCGATGCGCTGACCAACGAACTCAAGGATCAGTTCACCGTGATCACGTGGGATCTTCCCGGCCACGGGCAAAGCCAAAGTTTCGATGATGCGGCGGCCTACGACCGCGACCGAGTACTCGAAGATCTCGACGGAATCGTGGCTGACCTTGATCAGCCACCAATTATGGTGGGTCATTCGTTAGGCGGTTATCTCACGTTGGCTTGGGCGGCCACACGGTCTGCTTCGGTGGCCGGATACGTCATCTTGGCAACGGGCCCTGGCTTCCGTAATGCCGAGAAACGCGATGGCTGGAACGCCATGTCGCGGCGCAACGCGCACCGTTTCGGCGTTGCCACACAGGTCACCGAAATGAATCTTCAACACGATTCGATTGTCATGGAACGTCTCCCCAAGATGTCGAGTCGGTTCGAACTTCTGGTGGGCGATGAAGACAACCCTCAACTGCAGGGTGGAATGAGCTACCTGGCCACCAAACTTCCCGATGCTGATCTCACCGTGGTACCCAAAGGCGATCATCTGATGCACGAAGCCATTGGGGCAGTGGCCACAGCCAACGCTGTGCGTCGGATTTCAGACCTCTAAGTATGAACGTCACCCCAGATCTCGCTGGTCGAGTCACCACTCACCTGTCCACGATGTACCCCGACGCCGATGTCGACCAACTGGCTACCTCGTGTTGGGATGCGATCGGCGGTCACACTGCTTCGGTACCCGTCGCTGTTGATCTTTGGGACGAGACCGACGCGGTTTGCATCACGTACGGCAACACGTTGGGGCGACCCGGATCTGCGCCGATTGCGACTCTCGCAAAGTTCGCGGCCACCCATCTGCAGGAGTCCTTTTCGACGATCCACGTGTTGCCTTTCTTTCCGTCCAGTTCTGACTTTGGCTTTTCGATAATTGACTACGAACGGGTCGCCCCTGAACTCGGGACATGGGACGACATCGCGCTGCTAACCGAGACCCACGATCTGATGATCGACCTCGTGGCAAACCACACATCGGTGGAATCGGAATGGTTTCAGCAGTTTCTGAGCAACGAACTTCCCGGGCGCGATTACTTTGTCGAGGCTGATCCTGCTGCGGACTTCCGAAGTGTGGTCCGGCCCCGTAAACATCCATTGCTCAACGCGGTCGAGACGCCAACGGGCACGAAGCATGTGTGGTGCACATTTAGTCATGACCAGGTGGACGTCGACTTCGCCAACCCCGACGTGTTGCTGGCATTCCTGCGCATTATCGGGCACTACCTGGAAGCCAACGCCCGTTTCGTGCGCCTCGATGCCATCGCCTATTTGTGGAAAGAACTTGGCACCAGTTGCGTGCACCTTCCGCAGACGCACGCCTTCGTGAAGTTGGTCCACGCGCTTCTTGAAGGCCGGTCTCCGCAAACCGCATTGGTAACGGAAACCAATGTTCCTAATCAGGAGAACCTCAGCTATTTCGGTTCGGGCGACGAAGCACATCTGATTTACAACTTCAGCCTGCCGCCGTTGATTATTCAGGCGCTTCTTAAGGGGACATCCACAGCCTTACGTCAGTGGACGATGAACATGCCACCTGCACCAGATGGGTGTGCCTATCTCAATTTCTTGTCGACCCACGACGGGTTAGGTGTGCGTCCAGTCGAACAGTTGCTCACCGATGAGGAGATCGGCGAGTTGGTCTCTGCCGCGCACAGTCGGGGCGGCTTGCACAGTGAATATGACTCTCCGCAGGGCCCTCGACCATACGAACTCAACGTCTCGCTTTTTGATCTACTCGGCACCGATGGGGATCAGCCAGATCAGCATGTGAGCCGGTTTGTGGCAGCTCACACCATCATGTTGGGCCTCGAAGGAATCCCGGCCATCTATATGCATTGTTTGCTGGCGACGCCGAATGACACAGCGGCAGTTGACTCCACCGGTATTGCTCGCACAATCAATCGTTCTGAACTTCTGGTCGACGATGTCGAACAGGCACTCCGAACCCCCACTTCTGATACCGCACAGGTATTTGAGGCGCTCACCCACCTGCTCACTATTCGGCGTCACCAGCCTGCGTTCCACCCCAATGCCACCCAGGTCACCTTGAATCTCAACGATGGGTTATTCGGATTCTGGCGCCAAAGCCAAGACCGGTCACAGACCATCTTCGCAATCCACAACGTCACCGACCAGTCCGTTTCACTTGATCTCGCCCCACTCAACTTCATCAAGACCCACGGGTGGACCGACCTAATCACCCAACAAGAATTGGCGACAATGGCAAAGCCGACGGAGTCGGCCCAAACTATCCTGGTGGCTCCCTACCAATCCATCTGGCTCACCAACCGCTAACCCACGTTCCCGTTAACGGCACCACTTCCAAATATCTGCGAAGTGGTTAGGAGTTGTCGGCTTCTACGGCGTCGTAGACCATTTTGGGCAACTCCGGCAGTGCACTCATCACACGCGACCAACTAGGGAGAAATGGTGTTTCCATAGGACCGTTGAGGAACTGATCACCAGCTTCGATGATGGCCCCTGCGAAGAGTTCGACGGCGCGTTCTTCGCCGTCGCGGTCGTGACGCAACCCGTTGATGGTGGCATCGGCTTGGTAATGATCTACCAGGTCGAGACCCTTACGGTAGTACGAGGCTTTGATGGTGCGAAAGACCTCGGGGCTAAACACCGCTCCGTTGATAGCAAGTTTGCGGAACATCGCCTTAGCGATATCGATGGACATCTTGTGCAATCCCGACGAGGCATCGTCGGGCGACAGATCTTGATGTTTGTGATCGTAGAGATCGGCAATATCGACCTGGCAGATGCGCTCGGTGGTGTACCGACGATGCACTTCGGACAACACACCAATTTCGAGTCCCCAATCGCTAGGAATCCGCATGGGACGTACCAAGTTGATATGCATCGCGAACTCGCCCGCTAGTGGGTAGCGGAACGAGTCGAGGTATTCGAGATATTCGTCGGGGCCCAGCGTTTGTTTGAGGGCTCGAATCAGCGGGGTTACCAACAGGCGCGCCACCCTCCCGTTCATGGTTCCGCCGCCGGACCGGTAGTAGTAGCCCTTGGAGAACGCGTATCCGAAGGTGGGGTGCGCCACCGGGTAAAGCAGGCGGGCCAGCATCGAGCGGTTGTAGGTAATGATGTCGGCATCGTGCAAGGCCATGTTGGTGGCCCGGCCCGAGGCCAAAAAGTAGCCAATGCAGTACCAGACGTTTTGTCCCTTGCCCGGGTTGTCGGGGGCTAAGCCAGCAGCACGAAGTTCATCTTGAACAGAGCGCATGCGCGGGCCGTCGTTCCAGACAATGCGGGTGCGTTGCGGCAATCGATCGAAGAACTCGCGGGCATGATTGAACTGCGCTTCATCCGCCTGATCGAGGCCAATAATAATCTCTTCGAGGTAAGGAACCTTTTCGAGTTCATCGACAATGGTTGTAAGTGCCGGACGACCTAGCTCGGAGTAGAGCGCCGGAATAACCAGCGCCATGGGCGCCCGTTCGCGCCACGTTGTCATCTCTTCTTCGAGGGATTCGACCGTACGCCCACGCAGATTGTGCAGCGTGGCGATGGGGCCGTTCTGGAAGAAGTCGGCCATCTAGGCAGCTATTGCAAAAATCAGGGGAACAATCACCGTGGCCATCATGGCCAGCAAGGCCAATATGACAATGATTTTCTGCGTGCGTTTCGTCTTGCGTTGGGTGGGTTGATACGCCATGGTTGTAACTGTACGCGACAAGACCCTCGTATTCACGTCGAAACGGGTACGAGGGCCCTGTACCTATAAAAATTTCAGCAGCGAAGCAACCGAAAAGGTGGCTACGGGTTTGCGGTCAGTCAATCTCGCGGCGGTTCAAGAACCGGACGGTGATAGCGATCCCGCCGAGTAACACCAACGGTGGAATGACGGTCGACGATGGCGTGGATCGTCCACCCGACGAGGTAACCACGTCGGTGGCGTTCACGACAATAGATGCCGAGTAGCTCAAGATCGACAGTTGTTCGAAGAAGTTACCAAGCTGACTCAGCAAACTTTCCCAAATGAGGATGTAGCCAAGTCCCACCAAGAAGGACCGTTTCAGCAGCGCACCCAGGGGCAGGAAAATGCCGGTGTAACCAACGACCGCGAGAAACCCGGCGATCAATGCGGGCACAAACAGTTGGTACTCGCCGCTAACAAGCACACTCAACCCCAGCGAGACCAACACAATCGGCATCGCTACCGTTATCGCTGCGGCTCCGGCGCCGACGGCGATTGTCCAAAACGGAATCGGTCGTAGCCAGAGGTAGACCAGCGACTGATCGGCACGGCGTTCGCCGATCGTTGCCGAAGCCATGACCAGCGAAATGATGGGGGCAATAATTCCTAACCCCAACGCAATGAGCATGGTCAATTCGATTTCTTCACCGTCGTCGGAGAATCGAGCGACCAGTCCCAGGAGCACCATTAACAAGCCCAGTGAACTCAGGACCAGAATGCGTGCACGTGTAGCCAACTCCCTCAGAAACAGACCGAACACAGCCATCGTTGCGGCTTTGGAGGTTGGCCCATAGCTTTCTGTCGTCACTGGAGTCGCCATTACTGGCCGACCAAATAACGGAAGACAGATTCAAGATCATCGTTCAATGGCACCACGGCATCAACGGACGCGTCGATCGCAATAGCTTGTGGAGCGATGGTCCGAGCGAACTTGACGACGTCGTTGGTTTCGACAATGACCGACGAGTCGTGGAGTCGTACCGAATGCACGAGGCCACTGTCGAGGAAGCCCACCGCCAAGCGGCGCGGTTTATCCGACCGAATTTCGATCTCGTGGGGACGGTCGTTCATGAGTTCGCGGATCTCGTGAAAATTTCCCTCGGCCGCCAGGCGTCCTTTCGCAATCACGAGCACCTGGGATCCCATGCGTTCGACTTCGTCGAGAATGTGGCTGGACACGACCACACAACGTCCAGAATCGCCCAGGCGTTGTAACAGGCCAATCATCGACAGTCGCTGGCGGGGATCAAGACCGGTGAGGGGTTCGTCGAGCACCACAATCCACGGGTCATGGACGATGGCTTGGGCTAGCTTGACGCGTTGGCGCATGCCCTTGGAATAGGTCGACAACGGACGGGTTCGGTCGATGTCAAGTTCGACGAGATCCAAGGCCTTGTTGGTAGCCGCCTCGGGATCGTCCAGACCTTGCAACACAGCAGCAAGGTGCACAAACTCGTAGGCGGTCTGCGTCTCAAATAGTTGTTCTTGTTGCGGTGCCACACCAATCATGCGTGGCACACGGCGATCCTGACGGGGATCGAACCCGAAGATACGTACCGACCCTTTGGATGGTTTGGCCTGCCCGGTGAGCATGCGCAACACCGTCGACTTGCCGGCTCCGTTGGGCCCCAGTAACGCGGTGACGCCTTCGCCGATGGTGAACGTAACGTCGGAGACGGCAACAAGTTCGCCGAAGAACTTGGAGACGCCCTCAAATTGGACCATTGGGACAGTGACTGGTTCGCCGGTTGGTGGTATTAGATCGGTCATCGGTCGACACTCACTCGCTGGTAGGCGAACCATGCCATCGCCCCAAAGATCAGGGTCCAAACCGCATTGGCCAAAACAAGCCACCCGGTTGCGAGTTCGTTCCATGGAGCGACATCGTTTCGCTCTCCGAGAATACGAACGGCCAACTCAATCGGAACATAAAATAGATTTAAGACACCGAGGCGGGCGTCGATATCAGCACCTTCGGAGCTGGTCAGACCATGGATTACGCCGTTGCTCGCTAGCAGTCCAACCGCTATACCAGCACTCGCGAAAGCACGCTTAGGGGTAACGCTTGAAATGCCAATCGAAAGTGCAGTGGGCATGAGCGCTCCTACGGAACCAGCCAGGACGGCTCGGACAAAGGCCTCGATAAATTTGTCTACTCCACCGGGACCAGTTCCGGCCATCGTGTAGCCGAACAACAGCACCAGCTGTGGGCCCAGGGTGACCGTAAGCAAAATAAGGAAGACACCAAGCGCTTTGGCGGCTAGGTAAGTGGTGCGGGTGAGTGGCGACGCTAAATAAAGCGAGAGCATGCCACTTTTACGGTCAGTGCAGATCACCTCAGGGGCCGCAAATGCGATGAATAACAAGACAGCAAACCCGCTGGTGCTCGCAAAGTCCCCATAGCTAAATCCCGCATCGCCAATATCGAAGCTTTTCAGAAAGAATGCCAGCCCGACAAAAATGACCGCCGTTAGGTACACAATCGCGAACACGATGAGGGGCATGACCTTGGACCGGAACTGGCGCTTAATGCCGAGGGCCCGCTGGATGGCGTGCACTACGAGGGACCACATCGATGCCGCGACGCCTCTGCGTTCGCCTTCGAATCGGCGGTAGCCCTGATCGTGAATTATTGCTTGGGACATCAGGCCGCTCCCGTTTCGCTAGCTTCGGCGAGGTACACATCTTCGAGGGTGACGCGGCGAGTTTCGAATCGACGGATCCCAACACCCAGTGTGGCGACAACGTTGCGGACGGCAAGCGCTGCTTGATCCCCGTTGACCAGGACATCACCATCAATGGTGATGTTGACGTCGTAGCCCGCGGTGCGAAGTTGCGCAGCCAGTTCGTCGGACTTGTCGTCAACCGAAACGATGTAGCCGAGGTCGGCGCCGCTGAGGTCTGATAATGCACCGGACCGCTTTACGATGCCATCACCAATGATGACAACGTTGTCGCAAACCTGTTCTACTTCGACCAGTCGGTGTGAACTAAGCAACATGTCGATGCCGAACTCGGAGCCAATGCGCCGGATGAGTCCGAGCATCTCGTCGCGTTGCACCGGATCGAGACCATCGGTGGGTTCGTCGAGTACGACGAGCGATGGGTCATGCGCTATTGCCTGAGCGAGTTTGACTCGCTGACGTTGACCGGTGGACATGGTGCCAATGGGACGGAATCGTTCTTCGCCTAGGCCAACTTCCCACAACATGTCGCTGGCTCGTTCGGTGGCGATCTGTTTGGGAATACCGTGAAGTTCTGCGATGTGGCGCACCAGGTCGGCCGCATTTACGTCTTCGGGCAGGTGATGATGCTCGGGGGCAAAGCCAATGCGCATACGTAGTTCGGGGCCGGCTTCTTCGGGGTCGGTACCCAACACAAGAAGGTTGCCCTGATCGCGATCATGCAAACCGAGCACCATTTTTATGAGCGTGGTCTTGCCCGCTCCGTTGCTTCCGAGCAGGCCCGTAAGGCCGGTTCCCACCGAGAAGGTGAGATCGGTAAGCACGTGGGTTGATCCCCACCCCTTAGCGACGTTGGTCGCCTCGATAACTGCGGTCACTCAGTAGTCAGCCCAATCGGGCAACTCACACCGGTGCCGCCCAGGCCGCAGTAGCCGCCGGGGTTCTTGGCGAGGTACTGCTGGTGGTAATCCTCGGCGTAGTAGTAGGTGGGAGCAGATTCGATTTCGGTGGTGATTTCGCCGTAACCGCTCTTGGCCAGTTCGGCCTGAAATTGGTCGCTAGATACGAGTGCTTTAGCTTGCTGTGTGTCGTCGAGGGTGTAGATGCCCGAGCGGTATTGCGTCCCGACGTCGTTGCCTTGCCGCATGCCTTGGGTGGGATTGTGGTTCTCCCAGAACACGCTCAGCATGGCGTCGTAGCTCGTTACCTCGGGGTCGAAGACAGCGAGGACAACCTCGTTGTGACCAGTCAACCCGGAACAGACTTCTTCGTAGGTGGGGTTGGGTGTGGGGCCGCCGATGTAGCCCACCGACGTGGAGAACACGCCAGGTGCTTCCCAGAACTTGCGCTCGGCCCCCCAGAAGCAACCCATGCCCACAATGATCTGCTGAAACCCGTCTGGGAACGGCGGTGTAAGCCGGTTGCCGTTGATGAAATGTGCCTCAGGGACCGGCACGGTTACATCTCGACCAGGTAGGGCCTCGGCAGCAGAAACCATCATCGTCTTATCGCGACCAGTCCCAAAAAGTTTCATAACAGAGCGTACCTCGCTCCCTAACCCGGGCGCTTCGCGTGGGACGCCACCATTGGGCTCAGGGGCTGGAGCGTTTGGTACGGAGCATTTCTTGGGCGACAGCTAGGTCGTCGGGGTTGGTTACGCCGATCCAGTCCTCGATTGTCGTTACGACGTCGATAGTGAGCTTGTCTTCGTCCATCATTTCGGAGAGGACGGTCGGCAACAAGAACTCGGTTTTTTCGCCTTCGCCGTTTTCTTCGAACCAGTCGGCCCAGCGCTCAGGCAACTCGGCCAGAACAGATGCGGGCAGGCCAAACATGTTCATGGACACTGGTGTTGCGGCCAGCAGATCACAAGGCTGCCCACCAACATGGATGCCGTCGGCATTTCCGCCGATGAGGTAAGTTTCGATCAATTCGACCAAAGCGCCATCGACGGTGACGCACACCCCACGACTAACCGTTCCTATGGCAGGCAACGTGCGGCCAAGTTCGAAGGCCACGAGCACTGCTTCGTTATCGGCCATGCCGTCCATGGCTTCGGCCAGGGCAACGAAGGAGCTCTTGCCGTAGTAGTCGTCGGCATTCACGACCATGAACGCACCGTTCACGACTGGCGCTACCGCCAAGATCGCATGGGCGGTACCCCATGGCTTGTCGCGCTCTGGTCCGAGTTGATCCTGCAGCACGTAGTCGATCTGTACGTCGCGATTGGTTCGACCAAGATGGGCCTTTACATCGGCCAAGATGTCGGTACGCACAATGAGCACCACCCGATTGACGCCCGCAGCCACCGCATCATCGATAGCAAAATCTAAAAATGCCTCGCCATTGGGGCCGACCTCGGCCAGCTGCTTGGTGCCGCCAAACCGGCTGCCGAGTCCGGCGGCCATGACGACCAGGGTGAGATTTTGACTCATGGGTATTCCTTCGGGGCTTGTCTCATCCGCAAGTGCTTACGATTACCAATCGTAGAGGCCCAGAACCTAAAGGTCTTTGATCATTGGCCTAAAGCCGGCGGCTGGCTCATCGCGCCTGCTTGGCGTAGGCATCGCCTAACGCAACTCGCTAGCTAGCTCCACTACGCTCGCGGTATGCGCCGTTTTCTTTCTGCCACCGCTCTCGTTCTTACTATTACCGTGTTCGCGGCAAGCTGCGGCGGAAGCGACGCCAACGGCGCGGAGAGCGACGCCGTTCCAGGCGTAGACGTCACCGCCCAAACCGAAGGCACCGGAACTATCCGAGTTACCAACACTGAACTTGGCAATGTGCTCACTACCGACGAGGGTTACACGCTTTACTACTTCGGCCTTGATCGTGCCGGCGTGTCCACCTGCGACGACTCGTGCACTATTTTGTGGCCGCCGTATCAACCCAGCGAAGTCAGCGGAGACCTCCAAGACCGACTCACGCTCATCGATCGCGGCGACGGATCCCAACAAGCAGCCGTCGACGGCAAACCCGTTTATCTCTACACGGGTGATGTTCTGCCCGGCGACACACAAGGCCATGGCCGTGAGGGAATTTGGGTGGCGGTAGGTGCCGACGGCACCGCAATAGCCCAGTAATTTTGGTCTATAACCAGCCCGTCGCGGGCCTAGAGTCTCACTATGACTTTCAAACATATGCGCACCGATTTAATGATGAAGACCGTGAACACGGTGCACGGCACTCTCATTAAGGTGTCGGGTGGGCGTCTGGGTGGCACTGCTGGTGGGATGACCACCGTCGAGTTGCACAGCGTTGGACGCAAGAGCGGTAGAGCCCGCAACAACCTGCTTACCGCGCCCATCATCGATAACGACCGCATCATTTTGGTGGCGTCCAAGGGCGGTGACGAACGGCACCCCGACTGGTATCACAACATTACGGCACAACCGAATGTCGAAGTCACGATTGACGGAGTGCGCGAAGCCGTAACCGCCCGCACTGCCTCCGCCGACGAAAAGGCCGAAATGTGGTCCAAAATCACGGCCGAATACAAGGGCTATGCGAGATACCAGGAAAAGACCGACCGCGAAATCCCCGTAGTTATTTGCGACCGCTGCTAACCAACATCGAGGTGGTTACCCATCCGGTAACAACTCACCGCTGTTACCTCACACAGGCTCGGACACCTTCGTCGAAACCAAAACGCACAGCATCGATCCGTTGGGAGAGGTCTAGAAGCGTTCGACCTTGGCCGTTGGGGCCCGATGGTTCGTAGCGAGACATACCCACAATGAGTTCGTCGAGATCGCCCGCGGAGATAACCAGATTCTCGAACGACCCGAGAAACAGGTCGCTATTGAATGCTCCCGTCAGGCACTCGGCGGCGAAGCCGGGTCTGCCGTCTAAATCGTCGAATCCGGCCTGGAACAAGGCCGATTGGGCCGACGCATTGGTCAGTGCATACATGGCAGCACCATCACCGAATTCGGTCCAGAGGTTGGTTAACAAGTTGCCTTCATCGAACATCAAGGTGTTGTCGGCGCTGCAGTAAAACACGTTGTCCACGTACACCTCGACATCGAGCGCTTCGCCGCCGCAGGGTGAAAGGTCAATAGTGGGACCGTAGGAGATCCAGGTTGGCGGCTGGTAAGAGAAACCCAACGCCGTATCAAGCGTGGCGGGCCAATACAGGGCCAATTCGGACTGGATCAAAGGGATCAGCTCAAGAAGCGGCAGATTTCCACCCGTTTCAAAGTCGCGCGCTGATAGCGCAATCGCAGCAATGGGTGGTGGGTTGGTGTCGTAATCCACACACGCCTCTGCGTCACCGGTAAAGCCATCGAAGAACGCTGTCGCCCGGTCAAACGCTGAGCCGTGGGCGTAGGGGTCATCCGCAGGCGTCCCCAGGGCGTCGCGGACCACTAAGAATCCACCGATAGCTTCCTCTAGGTCGTCGTCGGCAATCACAAGATTTGGGCTCTCACCGCGGGCCAGCGTCCCGGCCCAGGCACCTGCCAGGCAGTCGGCCTGCAGTTCAATGTTGATCGTAGGACCGTCTTGATCGGTGCGATTCTGAATGGCGTGGCCGTACTCGTGGGCCAACACTAAAGAGATAGCGAAGTCTCCGAACGTCTCAAACAGATCGGGCAACAATTGTTCTTCATCCCAACTGATGCTGTCGTCGGCATAACAATAGAACGCGTTGTTTCGGTAGGTTTCGGGATCATCAACAAAGCCGCCACAAGAAGGAAGGCTTACTTCTTTGGAAGGAAAATAGCCTTCAAAGGTGCGGACGGGTTCGAAGTCAATGCCAAAAACTTCGGGAAGGCGCCGTTCCCAGTAAGCCTCTACGTCGATCTGGGTAATGAGGATGGATTGGCGGAAACCTAGTTGTGACCCGTCTCCGATTGGTGCGTCATCGTCAGCGGGAACATCAGTAGGAGCATCGGCGGGAGCGTCAGCAGGAGCATCGGCGGGAGCGTCAGTTGGCGCCGTACCGACGGCGGGTTGTTCTTGCCCATCGATAACCAACGAAGCAGCCTGGGCCTCTAACTCAACCGATGTTGCACACCCTGTGGCAAGGAGCGCAACGGTAAGCAGCGTCATGAGCCAACGTTTTATCACCCTCCCAGTATCGAATCCTTCTGACCACACCGCAAGGCCCCCACGAAATTTTCGGGACCTTCAACGAGAACTAAGGCCAGATTAGTCCTCTAGGCTCGGCATATGGGTCTGATTCGTGGTGAAGCTGACGGCGGCATTGGGTGGTTGACTATTGACAACGTTGCCCGTCGTAATGCGTTGAGCATGGGCATGTACGAGAGCATCCCGGGCGTTGTTGCATTGTTGGCGAACGATCCTGGCGTCCGGGTTATCGTCCTCCGTGGGGCCGGTTCGCAAGCATTTAGCGCTGGTTCGAATGTGAGCGAGTTTGCCGAGTTGCGCCATGCTGGCAATTGGGAGGCTTATGCCGCGGCTGAGCACGAGGCGCATGCTGCGATCCTTAATGCACCGATGCCGGTGGTTGCCGCGATTCGTGGCGATTGTCGGGGCGGTGGCCTTGCTCTCGCGTTGTGCGCTGATATTCGGGTGGCAGCCGACGATGCAATGTTCGCTATTCCCCCCGGCAAATTGGGCGCGGGTTATCCCGTGGATGGGCTGGAGGTTCTGGCCCGCACCATCGGTGTTGGACGAGCCAAGCACCTCGTTCTCAGTGCCGAGACAATCGATGCCCACCGGGCCGAGGCAATCGGATTGATCAATGAGGTGGTCCCCGAAACCGACTTCGATTCCCGGATTTACGACCTGGTGGGAACCATGGCCAATCTGGCTCCGCTACCCCTTCGAGCGGCCAAGATGGCGTTGTCGGACATGGAACGTCACCCCAACGATCGCGATCCGGACCGATCACAACGTTTCGTTCGAGCATGCTACGAAAGCGACGACTATGCCGAGGGCGTGGCAGCCTTCGGTGAGAAACGGGCGCCGCGCTTTATGGGAAACTGACCGGTTCAGTTAGATCAACCATCGGCTCCGCGTTGGCGCCCGGGACCTCCGTGCCAAGCAAACGGGCGATCGTTGGAACCAGACGTTCGGACCGAAGCGCCGGGCCGATGCCAGGGGCGATGCGTGGTCCCGTGAGACTGATATGGCCACCCTGCAAATGGTTTCCAGGCCGTATTTCTTCGGGCGTAGCGGTAATCGTGCCCAACGCGTCTGAAGTAGCACCTCGGGCAGTCTGATCGAGGTGAGCCCATTCGATAATCAGATCGGGAAGCCCTATCTGGGATCGGTGGGGTAATAATGGGCGGCCCGCTGCACCCCAGTGACGAGCGGGACCCCCGTGTCTAGGTCGCGCAGCGCCCGGAACTCGTTTTCGAGTTCCACCAACACAGCCTCCTTATCAGCAACAGCAACAGCAACGATACCGCTCGGTTCGCGTCCCTCCAGATTCAGTCGTATCCCACCAAATATGGGAAACAGGGCGACCGGAAAGAACCGTTGGTAGCTGTCGACCCAATGATCGAGATCTTCAAAATCACGGCCCAATAGTCGGAGCGCCAGCCGGTGAACGCGATTGGGAACTCGTTCAATGAAGGCTCGGAGCTTCCGACCAGGTGACGGCGCCCCCATCGACTGGTTAATTTCTTGGAGCAAGGGTAGAAGCAGTCTAGAAATAGGGTTCACTTCGCTTATGCCCAAACTGAAGATGGCAATAACGGTGGTCTCCGGACCACGGTGCGTCTCGAGCAACGATCCGACCGCTCGGTCTATCTTTGTATAGATATTGGTTAGCAGATCCGGTGATCCATCGGGAGCAACGATAGGAGATTGGTATCCGACGCGTACGCCCCCATCTACGATCGCGGCCAAGTGAAGCGCTCAGCACGCATGCTCACCGCCTACGTCCAGCTCTGACCCACACCTCTTCAAGCAGAAATCAGCGTGGAACCAGTCAGGCCTCGAGTTGGCGGGTCACGGTGTTGAGGTCGAAATAGCTACGGCCGCCGGTGACCTGTCCGTTCTCCACGTGCAGTACGTCACAGCTCTGGAGCTCGACCGCTTGGTTGGATGGGGGGAGCTCGCCTTCGGGGCCCATGAAGGGTCCGGTGTTGGTCCCACGAACGGTGAACTCGACCGTCACCCAGTCGCCGCTCTCCAGAAGATTCGTGATCTCAACCGATCCGTCGGGGAAGGCCTTAGCCCACTCACGGTACTCCCGTAGCAACCCCTCCGGGCCGTCAAATTCGCGTCCGCTCGGGACCTCGGTCCAGTGCAAGTTGTCGGCTACGTACTGCGTGGCGCTCTCGAAGTCGCGCGTGTTGAACGCATCATATGTTTTGCGAACCATGTCACCATTTGCACCCATGCTACTTACCTCCTAAGGCCTGGTCGTTTCTAACGGCGTACTTGGGGTCCGAGCTCGGGTAGAGGTGGTGCTCGGGGCGATCGGCCCAATCCACAT
>CAWKZT010000042.1:0-14679 GCA_963854565.1 Acidimicrobiia bacterium | reverse complement strand
GTTTCCGCCGGAACATCCACCACCACGATTGCCTTCAGATGGTCGTAATGAGACTTACGGGTGCCATCGGCATCGATAAGCAGTGGGATATCGAATATGACAATTTCATCCGTTGCCTTCAGTTCTTCGCGACGCCGGGCCATTTCGGATCCAACCGCCGGGTGCACAATTTCGTTCAGCGAGGTCAGTTCATCGGGATCGTTAAAAACAATGTTGGCTACAGCGGCACGATCAAGTTGACCATCACTGCCAATAATTCGGCGACCGAACCGCTCGACCATTGCCGTGAAAACCGATTCACCCGGTTGCTGCAACTGTCGCACAATGAGGTCAGCATCGATCAATACTGCTCCGTGTGATACCAGCCCTGAGGCCACAGTCGACTTTCCCGAGCCGATACCACCGGTCAATCCCACTTCAATCATGATCCACACTCTAGATGGCCCGGCGGCCTCGCCGGAGTTCGTTTTGCACCTCGTTCGAGGGCATGCCCAAGGATTGATCCCAAAACACAAATGACTCGCACCAACGAATCGGTGCGAGTCATTTAGCGTTCTGGACTTGCTCGTCTTGTAGTGCGGGCAAGTAGTGAGTTAGGCCTCTTCGGTTGCCTCGGCTTCAGCAGCGTCTTCTTCGACAACCTCAGCAGCGTCTTCAACAACCTCAGCAGCGTCTTCAACAACCTCAGCGGCATCTTCGACAACCTCAGCGGCATCTTCAACAACCTCAGCTACGTCTTCGACTACCTCAGCGGCATCTTCGACAACCTCAGCTACGTCTTCTTCGGTAACTTCAGCGGGAGCATCATCGGCAAGAGCGACGTCATTGGCGACAGCAGCAGCTGCTTCGTCTTTGACCTTCTCTTCTTCGTAGTACTCGGCCCAAACTTCTTCAGCGTTGTAGTCGCCACCGTCGGATGTACCACCGATGTAGGTACCAGTGTCATCGAAGGCGTGCTCGCCGAAGTGCTCCTGGTACTCAGCAGCAACAATGCCACCCTCAGCAGCCTGCTTAATGGACAAGCTGATGCGGCGTCGCTGGAGATCGAGATCGATGATCTTGACCCAAAGCTCTTCGCCCGGTGTCACAACCTGCTCGGGGAGTTCGATGTGGTGTGCGGACATCTCCGAGATGTGTACGAGACCTTCGATGCTGTCGCCAACCTGGACGAAGGAACCGAACGGAACAAGCTTGGTGACACGACCGTAGACGAGTTCGCCAACTTGGTGAGCCGAAGCAAATTCTTGCCATGGGTCTTGCTGGGTGGCCTTGAGGGAAAGGCTGATGCGCTCGCGGTCGAGATCGACCTCGAGAACCTGCACCTCGACCTCGTCGCCAACCTGCACGACATCGTTGGGGTGCTCGACGTGCTTCCAAGAGAGCTCGGAAACGTGAATGAGTCCGTCCATGCCGCCAAGGTCGACGAAAGCACCGAAGTTGACAACGGAGGAAACAACACCACTACGCTTTTCGCCCGACTTGAGGTTGTCGAGGAACTCTTCGCGTTGTTCCTTCTGGGTCTCTTCGAGCCAGGCACGACGAGAAAGCACAACGTTGTTGCGGTTCTTGTCGAGCTCGATGATCTTGGCTTCGACCTCTTGGCCGATGTAGGGGTCGAGGTCGCGCACACGGCGAAGCTCGACAAGTGAGGCCGGCAGGAAACCACGAAGACCGATGTCAACGATGAGGCCACCCTTGACCACTTCGATGATAAGGCCTTTGACCATGCCGTCTTCTTCTTTGATCTTTTCGATGTTGCCCCAGGCACGTTCGTACTGGGCACGCTTCTTGGAGAGAACCAAACGGCCCTCTTTGTCTTCCTTGGTGAGGACAAGCGCTTCGATGGTCTCGCCGAGGGTTACAACCTCGTTGGGATCGACATCGTTGCGGATCGACAGCTCGCGGCTGGGGATCACACCTTCGGACTTGAAACCAATATCGAGAAGGACTTCGTCGAAGTCGATTTTTACAACCTTGCCCTCGACAAGTTGACCATCGTCAACAGTGACCATTGTGGCGTTGTACGCATCCTCGATGGACAAGCCGCCGAGGTCGGAGTCGGTGATGACTCGGGGGGTATAGGTGCCGTCCTCGGCGAACGTTCCCATGCCCTCAATCGGAGCAGGTACGGAGGCGGCGGATGTTTCAGTAATTTCGTCGGACACGGAGTAGTAGACCTTTGGTGAACCTCGATGTCGACGCTGGTTGCGTCGCCTGAGGGGTAGATGAATAGGAACTGATAAGACTAACGCCTATTTGGCGTCAGCCCACGTGTGTCCGAAGCTCAAATTGATCAATAAGGGGACTCGCAAATCGAACGCGTCGGCCATCACCTGGGTGACCAGTGCGGCCATGTCGTCACGTTCGTCGGGTGTGACCTCCAAAATGACTTCATCGTGCACCTGCAAAATGAGCCGAGACTGGGCATTTCGATCGCGTAATGCCGCATCCAGGTTGACCAGAGCCACCTTGAAAATGTCAGCGGCTAGGCCCTGGATACCGGAATTCATGGCCTGACGCTCCCCCGCCTGACGGATACGGAAATTGCTGGAAGCAAGCTCGGGGATTTGACGGCGCCGACCAAACAAGGTTTCGGTGTAGCCCTTCCTGCGGGCTTCTTCGACGGTGTCATCCATGTACTGTTTGACCGCAGGGAACGCGTCAAAATAAGCGTCGAGAATTTCTTGAGCCTCGCCCACAGGAACATTAAGACGTTGCGACAGGCCGTACGCCTCCATCCCATAGGCCAAACCGTAAGACACCATTTTCGCTTTGGACCGTTGAGCCGAGGTCACTTCATCGGCGGCCACGCCAAAAATACGTGATGCGGTGGCGTTGTGGATATCGACGCCCGATTCAAAGGCGTCGATTAATCCAGGATCAAGCGCCAGGTGGGCAATGCATCGCAACTCGATCTGGTTGTAGTCGGCCACGAGAAGTTCGTAGCCGTCGGCGGCCACGAAGGCCTTACGGAACCCCCTACCGGTTTCTGAGCGCACCGGAATGTTATGCAGGTTGGGTGCATCTGAACTAAGACGCCCAGTGCGGGCGACGGTTTGGTTGAAGGTGGCACGAATGCGGTCGCCCTCGCCAACCTCGGCCAGCAATCCCACACCATACGTGGAGCGAAGTTTTTCGACCTCGCGGTATTCCAACAAATGTTCGATGATGGGGTGTTCACCGACCATCTTCTCCAGAACCTGTGCATTGGTGCTAAAGCCGGTCTTGGTCTTTTTCTGTGGTGTGAGGCCCAACTCTTCGAACAACACCACTTGCAGTTGCTTCGGCGAATTGACGTTGAACTCATGGCCGGCGTCAGCGATGATCGCCGCGGCCAAAGTCGAAGCGCGTGAGGCCAAATCGTCCCTCAGAGCAGTGAGTTCACCGACATCTACCCCTACGCCCAAGTTTTCCATGCGAGCCAAGACACCAACGAGCGGTAACTCCATGTCGACATTGAGAGCGGTTAGACCTTGCGCTTCAAGCGCATCGGCTATCGGTTCGGCAATAAATGCCGTGGCAATAGCCTCACGAGCGACAATTTGCGATGTGGGGGTCGAGTCGTCGCCGAAAGAAAGCTGGCCGGCTGCCGCCTCGGTTTGTTCGGGCATGGACCGGTTGGCGTAGCGAAACAGCAGGTCATCAAGGAGATAGCGGGCCTCGGCTGGGTCAAGCAGGTAGGCCGCCAAAAGAGTATCGAGCTGAAGGTGAGTGATCTCAATTGGTTGCTCGTTGTCGCTGAGCAGCGCCCGGACCAACGGCTTCAGCCCATGGCCAATTATGGGGCGTCCATTGTCACCAACCAGCTGAGCGAGCGACCTTCGGACATCGCTATTGGCCAGCTGAGATTCGTCAATCCACACGACGTCGCCGCTGTCACGATCGACAACCAATGCCAAGCCGCCTAGCGACCGTTGGGCATCATCGTTCCATGCCGCTGCAACCACAAGCGGGGCCGAGTCTGTCGCTAACCGATTCATCGTGGCGGCCACGTCGGCGGGTGACTCACACACCGTTGTCTCGGCCTCAATAGTTTCTGCCGCCGGGCCGGCACCAACGTCTTGGCCCAAAGCCTCACCCAGACGAGCATGCAGCGTCTGGAACTCCAAGAAATCGAACAGTTGCTTTACCTCATCGGGGTCCATGTCGCCCATGACCAGCGCATCAAGATCCACGTCGATGTCCGCATCACGGACCAGCTCCATCATGTCGATGTTCAGACGAGCGTTCGGTTCGCCGGCGATGAGATTCTCGCGGAGCTTGGGGGTTTGGTCGTCAACGTGGGCATAAATGCCATCCATGTCGCCGTACCTGGTAATGAGCTTCGCGGCAGTCTTCTCACCGACACCCATTACCCCAGGCAAGTTGTCGGACTTGTCGCCCCGCAACGCCGCAAATTTCACGTAATCCTTAGGGGTAACACCACATTTTTCAAAGATGGCGGCTTCGTCGTAGAAGGCGTACTCGCTGACCCCCCGCAAATTGTACAAAACCTTGATATGGGGATCTTCGACGAGTTGATACACATCGCGATCACCCGACACCACGATTACGTCGTCACCTTGATCCCGTGCCCTCGTGGCCAACGTGGCCAAAATGTCGTCTGCTTCGATGCCAATTTGCTCGATCGAGGGAATGTTGAGCACATCCAACACCTGACGCACCAACGGGAACTGCTGAATCAAAATGTCCGGCGTTTCTTTACGCCCGGCCTTGTAGGTATCCACCTGCTTATGACGAAATGTCGGCTCGGGGCGATCGAACGCCACCACGATCCGATCGGGCTGATGATCGCGCAATAGATTCACCAACATGGAGGTAAACCCAAACACGGCGTTGGTGACCTGGCCCGATGCCGTCGCCAAATCGGTCGGGAGCGCAAAAAACGCTCGATAGGTCAACGAGTTACCGTCAATCAGCATCACTTTTTTAGTCACAGGTCGCACCCTAGGCGCGTTCGCTGCTAGCCAATCAGTCGGCGGCAACTCCATCGCCGAGAACTTCGAGCGCCACGACCTTCATAGATCGACGTGAACCCATCGACTCATGCTGAATACGACGAAAAGCTTCCTGCTCAGACAGGCCTTCGGTGTCCATTAAATGGCCCTTTGCTTTATCGAGAATTTTGCGCGTTGCCAGCTGATCTTGAAATGACGCTGCTTCGCCAACCAGGGACCTTTGCTCCAAGAACCGCGCATGAGCGACCTCGATTGCTGGAACCAAATCGTGTCCTTGCCACGGTTTGACCAAGTACCCGAGCGCACCCGCTTCGGTGGCGCGTTCGATCAATTCGCGCTGACTAAACGCTGTAAGGATCACGACCGCTGCCATTCGTTGCTCAGTTATGAGCCTGGCCGCCTCGATGCCGTCGATACCTGGCATACGAATATCGAGCATGACTAGATCGGGTTCGTGTTCCGATACGAGTCCGAGCACTTCGTCGCCTCGACCCGTGCTGGCCACCACCTCATAGCCTTCATCGACCAGTGTCTCGACCAGATCCAACCGAATTATCGGCTCGTCTTCGGCAACTACTAACCGCAACGGCACGACTTCACCCATTACGATGCTCCATCATCTGATCGAGAAGTTCATCGGATTTCGCCTCGTGTTTCGCGATGTCAGCAGCAACGCTGTGCCGCTGACTTTCGAGTTTCGCCAACTGTTGGGCAGCTTGGCGGTGCTCTTTGGCAGCTACAGGCGTCTCGCTGACCAACGAACGCAGGCGGGCATCGTCGGCCTCGTCCCGCAGTTGCATGAGCTGTTCATCGGCTACCCGCAGTTCGTCGCGCAAACGTTTGAGGCGATCGCCAAGATCAACCAAACGACGTTCTACGAGCGGGCGGGCCATACCGAGCAGTGTAGGGCTCAGTTCCCCGGCACAATGAACACTAATGTCGAAGTTCGCCGCCCTCATCCTGACTTGTGCGCTATTTCTCAGCGCCTGCACAGGCGGATCAAATGGCACCAGCGCCTGTGGCCCAACAATTCGCGAGTCACTCGATCCACAGTCCGCGTTGCATGTCTTGAATCCTGGCGATGTCACGTATCTCACCAACCCACCCACTTCCGGGCCCCACGCCGTCGCGGGTGCAATCGCGGGAATTCAAATCGAACCATTGCCTGCCCCGATCCAGGTCGGAATTCTAGAATCAGGTCGCGTGCTCATTCAATACCGAGACACCATTGACCAAGTGCAGGAGCTGGCCACCGATACCGTAATCGTGGCTCCGAACGCATCACTCGGGGCCCCCATAGTTATCACCGCTTGGCTCCACAAGATGGAGTGCACAACCGTCAACATCGAAGAACTCGAACGGTTCATCGGCACCAACCGCAACCAAGGCCCGGCGCACTAAGTCAAAACGTGCCAACGGCTCCCGAACCGAGATTCGAGAGCCATCTTCGTGTCTAGCGACAGCAACGTTGGTGCCCGGGGCGGGACTTGAACCCGCACGATCAATGATCGGGGGATTTTGAATCCCCTGCGTCTGCCAATTCCGCCACCCGGGCAGGAACTGTCCCCACAGCGTATCCTCCTCAGTGTGCTAAAACGACTTGTCAAGAAACTCATCCGGTGGGCCTTTATGACCGCCGCCATCGGTGCTATCCGCGAGGCCATGTTCCGCCGCAACAACTCCAAATATGGCACGACAAGGTAGTCAGAAAAATGTTAGAAATCCTGTTACCTAACCGACGCTACATGGGTCACAACAGGCAATGATTGCATTTACGTTTCCTGGGCAAGGTTCACAGAAGCCCGGCATGGGCGAACCATGGGTCGATCATCCCTCCTGGGAGATCGTGGGCGAAGCCTCCGAAGCCGCCGACCGCGACATCGCCGATCTCCTCCTCCACGCCGACGCCGACACCTTAAAAGAAACTCGCAACTCACAAATCGCCACCTTCGTGCTCAGCATGGTCATGCTCGAAGCGGTGAGTCGCATCGGCGTCGAAGCAACCGGTTTTGCCGGTCACAGCCTCGGTGAATACTCGGCCCTCACTGCTGCGGGCACCCTCGAACTCAACGATGCCGTAAGCCTGGTGGTCGAACGCGGCAATGCTATGCAAGCGGCCGCCGACGAGCAGTCCGGCACGATGTCGGCCATTCTTGGTCTTGACGACGACAAAGTCGAGTCGGCGTGTGTTCGGGTGAGCGGCGACGTTTGGGTCGCCAACTACAACGCTCCGGGCCAAGTCGTCATCGCCGGTGACCCTGACGCCATCGCCGAGGCCAGTGCCATCGCCAAAGAACTCGGTGCCAAGCGTGCCATGCCCCTTCCCGTCGGCGGTGCGTTCCACACCCCCTTCATGGCGCCCGCACGCGACCGGCTTAGCAAAGCCCTCGACCAGATCGAATTCCGAGCCCCCGGCAACGTCGTTTACGCCAACGTCGATGCCTCCGGCTATCTCGACGCTCGCCACTGGGCCGGCCTGCTCAATTCACAACTCTGCAGTCCTGTTCGCTGGCGGCAAACACTGCATGCCATGGACGACGCCGGATTTGCGACTTTTGTTGAGATTGGCCCCGGCACAATCCTCACCGGCACTACCAAACGTACGCTGGCCGACTCTCGCCGACTAAAGGTCAATGCCCCCGGCGATCTTGACACGCTCATCGAAGCGCTCGCCATTCCCCAATCAGGCAGTGTTGTTCACCACGAAGGCGAGTTGCTGTTTGCAACTGAGCGACTCGTCGTTACACCCTGTGCCGGTGTATTCATCCCGGTCGACGACACACCTGTCGGCTCCACGATTTCTACGGGTCGGGTCTTGGGACATATCGGCGAACAAGAAGTTTGTTCCGCTTTCGGCGGCGAACTAATGGGCTATCTCGCAGTAACCGACGAACGGGTCACCGCCCGTCAGCCGGTGGCATGGTTACGTACGACTGACAATGGAGGGTTCGCCGTATGAGTGGTGGCCGCATAACTGGAGTAGGCAGCGCCTTACCCGACAACGTGGTTACCAACCACGACTTAGCAAAGACCCTCGACACGTCACACGAGTGGATCTTCGAGCGCACAGGAATTTCGGAACGACGCATCGGTGGGACCACCGGCGGCCTCGGACTCGAAGCCGCCAACATCGCCATCGAGCGGGCCGGAATTGACCCTTCCGAGGTTCAACTAGTGCTGTTCTCGACGATCACCTCTGACCAACTCTTCCCCGCCACCGCCAACATGATCCAAGACGCCATTGGCGCCGAAAAAGCAGGAGCTGTCGATCTGAATGCAGCCTGTTCTGGCTTTGTCTACGCCCTTATATCGGGCTTCGGCCACATCGCTCTCGGAGCCGACAAGGTGCTCGTAGTTGGTGCCGAGACCCTCAGCCGTGTCGTCGATTGGGAAGATCGCAACATCGCCATCTTGTTTGGCGATGGTGGCGGCGCAGCGGTTCTCGAAGCCACCGACGGCCCCAGTTCACTGTTGGGCTGGGATCTTGGTTCCAAAGGGTCCGTGGGCCACATTCTTCAGTGCGATTCAATCGAGTCCAAGGTCTCTATGGACGGCAAAGAAGTATTCCGCCAGGCCGTCGTGGCCATGAGCGCATCAGCCAAATCGGCTCTCGAAATGGCTGGCCTCACCATCGATGATGTCGACATCATCATTCCCCACCAGGCCAACATCCGCATCATAGAGGCCGCCTTTAGACGCTTGGGTGCGCCCATCGAAAAGGCCGTAACCAACCTAGATCGCACCGGTAACACCTCATCAGCCTCCATTCCTTTGGCCATGGACGAAGCGTTACAACAAGGCCGGATCAACGACGGCGACATCGTACTGCTCACCGGTTTTGGGGCAGGTATGAGTTCGGCCAGCGCGGTCCTACGCTGGGGTTGATATGCAACGTGTAGTACTAGTCACAGGCGGCTCCCGAGGCATCGGTCACGCATGCGCGACCGCATTTGCCCAAGCCGGGCACAAGGTAGCGGTAACCGTCCGCTCGGGCCTTCCCGACGACCTCGCCGACCTCGGTGTTCTTGGCGTTGCCTGCGACGTCACCGACGCCGACCAGGTCGAAGCCGCTTTCACCCAAATCGAAGACACGCTTGGCCCCGTGGAGGTCCTGGTGGCCAACGCTGGCATCACCAAAGACGGACTTGTCATGCGCATGTCTGACGAAGACTTCATGAGCGTCATCGACACCAACCTCACCGGCAGCTTTCGTGTCGCCAAGCGAGCCACCAAGAAGATGATGCGCGCCCGTTTCGGGCGAGTCATTTTCATATCGTCCGTCGTCGGGGCAATAGGCCAAGCAGGCCAAGCCAACTACGCAGCGTCCAAGGCCGGTCTCGTCGGATTGGCTCGTTCCTTCGCCAAAGAATTCGGGTCCCGCAACATCACGGTCAACGTGGTTGCGCCAGGACCCATCGTCACCGATATGCTCAACGCGCTTTCAGAAGAACAACGAAAGGCATTTTCCGATGCCGTCCCCGTTAAGCGTTTAGGAGATCCCGCCGACATCGCCGCAGCCGTAAAATTCCTTGCCTCCGATGAGGCGGGATACATCACCGGAGCCGTCATCCCAGTTGATGGTGGCCTGGGGATGGCCGGTTAAGTAAGGTCTAACGCGTACCGTTCCCATGATCGTACGACTTATCTAGGAGACAGAACAATGAACGAAGAACTCTTTTCACGATTCCAGAAGTGTGCCGTCGAGGTACTTTCCGTTGAGACCGCCCAGGTCACCATGGAAGCCAGCTTTGCTGACGACCTCGACGCTGACAGTCTCGACCTTGTCGAACTTGTCATGGCCCTCGAAGAAGAATTCGACGTAACTGTCGAAGAAGACGAACTCGAAGGTATCGAAACCATCGGTCAGGCCTACAACATGGTCGCGGCCAAGATCACATGAGCACCCGCCGAGTAGCGATCACCGGTGTTGGTGTCGTTGCTCCGTGCGGCATCGGTAAGGACGCCTACTTTGCTGGCCTGTGCGGAACACAGACACCGGGTCAGCGAATTGTGCACGATTTTGACCCACTGCAATACTTCGATAGTCCTAAGACCGCTCGGCGTGCCGATCGTTTTCAGCAGTTTGCGATCGCAGCCGCTGACGAAGCCATCAAGCAGGCGGGCGACCTCACCGCCGATCCAACGCGCATTGGTTCGCTAATAGCGACTGGAATCGGTGGCCTGCGAACCATGCACGAACAAGGCGAGGTACTTGCCAATAAGGGGGCCCGTCGCGTTTCGCCGTTCTTGGTTCCCATGATGATGGGCAACGCTGGAGCCGCGGCCGTATCGATGAAGTACGGCTTCCAGGGCCCATGCGAGACCACAGTCACCGCATGTGCCTCATCCACCCACGCCATCGGCAACGCAGCCGATCTCATTAAATGGGGCCGGGCCGACGCAGTTGTTGCGGGCGGTTCCGAAGCTTCGATTACCGAACTTGCTACCGCTGGTTTTGCGAACATGACGGCGTTATCGAACGAGGGTATTTCCAGACCGTTCGATGTCGACCGCAATGGTTTCGTGCAGTCCGAGGCCGCTGGTGTACTCATGCTCGAAGAGTGGGATATGGCCGTCGCCCGCGGCGCCAAAATCCTCGGAGAGCTCATGGGTTCTGCTAATACTGCGGACGCTCACCACATCACTGCCCCAGCGCCGGGCGGTTCGGGCGCTATTCGGTGCATGAATTTGGCCATGGAAGATGCTGGTATTTCGGCATCTGACGTCGTTCATATCAATGCTCATGGTACGTCAACACCGCTTAACGATGCGGCCGAAGCCCACGCTATGGCCGAGATCTTCGGCACTCCGGGCCCGCTGGTTACCAGCACAAAAGGCATCACCGGTCACGCCTTAGGTGCCGCAGGCGCTATCGAGGCCGCCGCGGTCGTGTTAGCAATGGAACACAAGTTGATTCCACCTACCGATGGCTTCCAGAACGCCGATCCCGATCTGCCTCCCGTCAACTTGGTGTATGGCAAACCACGCGAATGGGTTCCTGGACCGTCATTGTCCAACTCGTTTGGCTTTGGTGGGCACAACGGCACCATCGTGATCGGACCAGGAATCTAGACACTTCGTCGCGTGGGCACTTAGAGGTCTACGAGGACGAACATCAATTCACAGGATGCGGCAAGTTGGCCGTCGACAAACGCCTTGCCTGAGGCTTTGCCGGCGCGAGCCGACATACGGCCGACATCAATGCGCATGTCGAGACGATCACCAGGAAGTACCTGACGGCGAAACCTGGTTTTGTCCAGTCCACCAAACAAGGCCAACTTCCCGTCCAAGGTTCCGCCGGCTAACAGTGAGTAGGCACCCAACTGCGCCATAGCTTCGCATTGCAGCACGCCCGGAAGCGTTGGCCGGCCAGGGAAGTGCCCGCCAAAAAAGGCTTCGTCGCCCGTGAGTTGCCAGTAGCCCTCCGCGCTGACACCCGGATCGAGGGATTCGACCGCTGTCAGAAAGAGAAACGGGTCGCGATGCGGCAGCACCTCGGCGGGCATGAGTAGCTCGGACATCTATTTCTCTTTTTCGTTAAGTGCTTGGAGCAGCTTTTCGGGTGTTGCTTTCGGACTGATCTTGTACCACGCATGTTCGACCTTGCCGCGTTGGTCGATGAGGAACGCACTGCGGATGATGCCTTCGTACTCACGTCCGTAGAGTTTTTTGGGTCCCCATGCGCCATATTTCTCGGCCACGGTGTGGTCCGGGTCCGAAAGTAGAAGAAACCCAAGCTCGTGTTTTTCTTCGAACTGTTGCTGTTTGGCCGGCAGGTCCGGACTTATCCCCAGGATGATCGTGTCGCCAATTTGGTCGGCAATGTCGCGTAAGCCGCACGCTTGTGTGGTGCATCCGCCCGTGAGTGCCTTGGGGTAGAAGTAAACCAACACCCTTAGGCCGATGTAGCGCGACAGTCGAAGTTTAGTGCCCGTCTGATCGGCCAGGTAAAACGCTGGCGCCCGATCACTGGTCGACAAACGTGGCGGGTTCGATCCTGGGGGCATGGCCGCACCTTAGCCGAGGATGTTGGACAAAAACGGTAACGGGGAGCCACCTCTCGGTGACTCCCCGTTACCAATTATCTTACGTTTCGATGCACCACTCGTGCACCGAAACCGGGGCAAACCCTTGCAATAGCAGTGATTTGCCCCCAGATTATGCTTCCTTGGCAGCCTTCTTCAGACGGGCGCCAGCGCTCATCTTGACGCCCTTGCTGGCAGCAATCCAAATTGTCTCGCCGGTCTGTGGGTTGCGTCCGTTGCGGGCGGCACGGTCGGTGCGCTCGACTGAGAAGTAACCAGAAATGCTGATCTTCTCACCATCTCTGGCGACAGTGTCCATAAGCACGTCGCAGAATGCGGTGATAGCCGAATCGGCATCACCTTTAGAAATGTCGGCACGCTCGGCAATTGCTGCTGCGAGTTCACTCTTGTTCATGATGTCCTCCTAGATTGCATCGAGTACTAGGACTGGAAGTCCTTAGGAATACCCGGGCAAATTACATACATGTAATGCACTTGAATTTAGCGCAAAAGTCAAGTAATTCAAGGCTTTTCTAGAAAATGTTCAAATCCTACGAAATCGGAATCGTCGATCGACCGCCACCGATGGCGTCAGGAAATTGATTGATCATCTGTGTAGCGGCCATTGAAAAGTACTCAGTCATCGCCTCGACAATCAATTCGTGCGGCGCCATCGTGTCTAGCGCTGCCAACATATGTTTGAGCCACGCATCGCGTTCAGGCACTCCGATGGGAAACGGCACGTGGCGCATGCGCAGCCTCGGGTGACCGCGTTCCTCGTTATAGAGGGGCGGGCCACCCCAGTATTGGGCCAAGAACATTGCCAGGGTGCGGCGTGACTCGACCAAATCGTCGGGGTACATGGGTAACAGCAACTCGTCGGATACGACGCCGGTATAGAACTGATCGACCAGTTCATCGAACCATGGCTGCCCACCGACCAGGTCGAAGATTGAGGTGGCATCCATGACCGAATGGTACCCCTGGCCGGTATCGAAGATCACCCCGTCGAGCATTCAGTCCTGGTTCCGCTGCTCGCAACGATCCCACGCCACTAGGCTTAGCAATCCGTGCGATCCTCTCCTTCTCCGTCGCCCTTCGAGGAATATGTTTTACCCGAACTCGAGGTTCTCTCTCGTGTCGCGTACTCGATCACTCGCAACCGCGCCGATGCCGAGGATCTCGTCCAGGACACTTTGCTGCGCGCCTACAAAGCCATTGACCGCTTCGATGGCCGTTACCCGCGCGCTTGGCTGCTTACGATCATGCGCAATGCCCAAATCAACCGGGTGCGGCGCAAGCGACCCGAGTTGTTGCGTGACCCAGATACGGCGATGGAACGCCTAGCTGATACTTCGAGTGACGCCGGCACTCCCGAAGATGCCGTGGTCGACCTCATGTTCGACGCCGCGGTCGAGACCTCTTACAACCGCTTACCGCCCAAGTTTCGTGAAGTCGTTGAGCTAGTCGACCTTGGTGGCCTCGCCTATCAAGAAGCATCAGAGATTCTTGGTGTACCAATCGGCACAGTCATGAGCCGACTTCACCGCGCTCGCGGTCGCCTCAAGAAGGACATCGAGGCAGCAGGTATCGCTCCCAGGCGACGCTCGTAATTCATCTAAGACTTGGTGCGGTACTTTTTGCCGTCGACTTCCACGTAGAACATGGATGCGGCCTTACGAATGGCAATCGACCAAGTGGGATACGCATGAACCAACTGCGCCATGCGACCCGGAAACATATTGTTGGCGATTATCAGTGCAGGCTCGTGAATCATTTCACCCGCTCGTTCGTGCACAATCGTCGCACCAATCAGCTTGCCTCCGCCCGTCCAGCCCAGGACACGACGCGGTCCCGCAATTAATTTCACGAAGCCCGTTCGCTCGTTGGCTGCCATGCCCCGGTCGGAGTCCGCAAATGTGCTCAGCGCGATTCTGGAGCCCGCAGGCGCCTGTTCCTCGGTAAGTCCAACTTGGGCCACCTCCGGAGTGGTGAAGGTCCCGTAGGGCACCTGGGCGGCAACAAAGCTCCGCCGACGTAGACGTTTGGCAGAATTCTGGGCAGCAAGACGGCCCATTTCATCCGCCGAATGGCTAAAGGGATGCTCGCCGGTTACATCGCCAGCTCCCCAAATTCCCTTGATTGAAGATGCCATTGTCGGACGTACGTCAATGCATCCGTTCGGCTTTAGAGCAACGCCCAGTGCTTCGAGACCAAACCCAGAGGTATTGGCCTTTCGCCCGGCGGCTACCAGTACATGACTGCCAACAATTTCTTCGTCATTAACCACGGCAACGATGCCACCAAGATCGGCCCGAAACGCGGTTATAGCTGCACCGGTGTGAATTGTGACGCCTAAATCGGCGAGCGAGGACTGCACGAGTGCAGCAGCGCCGGCATCGTCGCGATTCATGATGCGCGGCGCCACCTCCACAACGGTCACGGCCACACCCAAGCGGGCAAAAGCGGTTGCCATCTCGCACCCAATTGGACCACCGCCGACGATCAGCAGGTGGGAGGGCTTCTCATCCAACTGAAACAGCGTTTCGTTGGTCAGGTACCCGACATCGTCAAGGCCTGGAACTGGCGGAGCCACTGGACGTGCCCCCGTGGCAACCACGATGTTGTCGGCCACCACCGTGTCATCACCGACCTGCAACGTGGAGGAGTTCACGAAGGTGGCGCGGTGCGCAATA
>CAWKZT010000041.1:0-14966 GCA_963854565.1 Acidimicrobiia bacterium | reverse complement strand
TCGGGCATGTCGGCCATAATGGCAGCGACACGACCGATGTTGAAACCGGCCTCGCCAGCGGGCTGACCACAGCCCCAAATGACGTCTTCAACTTCGTTGCGGTCAAGGGCCGGAACTTTGTTAAGTACATCGTCGATAATGAAAGCCGAAAGATCGTCGGGACGAGCTTCTGAGAGCGAGCCCTTCCATGCACGTCCGATAGGTGTACGTGATGCGGCAACAATGACAGCGTCAGCCATTTGGCTTCCTTCACAAAAAGAGGTAGTTACTGACGGGTAGCTTGGCCGCTTTTTGGTCCCAATCACAACTCACGGAGTTGGATTGTTGTGTCGATCTCTAGGCGACGTCGTCGAGCCAGGTGAGTTCGTCGAAGGTATAGGAGTCGTAATTTGTTTCGCGGGCCGCGGCAATTGCCGCGGCGAATACGTCGTCAGGCGCATCGGTTGGTTCTTCTCCGGCCCACTGGTTGATTGCCACCGGTGGGGTAATGCTTCCCACTCGTTTTATCCAGCGCATGAATGCCTTTCGCATGCTGTATCCCTTTTCGACACAACAACTTGTGCGGTGTCACGTGCCGACACCACTCCTACTCCACCCTCTATCCAACTCCGACGATGTGTAATCGCGGTTTCAGGTTTCTTGCAGTCGCGTGACAGTTGCTATTTGGCGGCGGCGAGGAGCACAGCGGTGGTTTCATCGGCAGCGCGGTCCCAGCTAAATCGTTTTAGATTTTCGGCTCCTGCGGCTACGAGGCGCTCGACTTCGTCGGTTTGGGTGAGCAGCAGTCGCATCGCGTCGGTGAGTTGTGTGGGCTGATCGTGATCGAAATACAACGCGGCGTCGCCGGCTACCTCGGGAAGTGATCCGCCACGAGAGCTAATGACCGGCACACCGAGCGCTTGCGCTTCCAGAACTGGAAGACCGAACCCTTCGTAAATTGATGGATTGATCGAGGCCAGTGCTCCCTGGTACAAGTCACTGAGACGGGCATCGCTCACCGTGCCTTCGGCAACGCAAACCTCGCGAGCGCCCGGGAGGTGCATAGCGTCGGCCAGAATGCCGTAGGGATCGTCGCCAGCGAAGATCACTTTGAACTCGGTACCGTCGCTCGCCAACGCAACCGCAGCGGTCACCACGGTAGCGACGTTCTTGTTCCGGGTAGCCGAAGCAACCTGCAGGAAGTAGGGGACCTTGTACGGGTGGGCGTCGTGGGCGGGTGTGGTTGGATTTCCTTCGGCGTCAACCGGGATTAGGTTAGGACGAGCAGCCAAATGAACGACCGTAACTTTGCCAACCGATTTGGGGATCTCGTGGGCAAGGTCGTCGGCCGTCATGGCTGATACCGCCAACACCTCGGTGGCAGAACGTACGGACCATGGAATGAATACCCGGTAGTACTGACGTCGGATAAACGGAATCGCCGCAGGCACTCGAACAAAAAACATGTCATGGACCGTGACAACACGAGGGCAGTGGGTAAACCGAGGCGAGACGTAGCCAGTGCTCCACAACACGTTGAGATTTTGGTCTTTGGCCCACCGAGGGAGTGTGAACTGTTCCCACAAAGCCCGGCGCCATGTGCTGTTGAAACGGGGGCAACGAATGACGGTGACCAACCGGCGGTCGATACTGTCGGGAACGTATCCGTCTTGAACGAACAGGACAAGGTTGAGGTGCTCGTTGTGTTGCATCCGCTCGATCAGTTGCCACGAATACGTGGCTGTTCCGCCCAGCTTGCCTGGGGTAAGAAACATGAGATTAATGCCAACCCGTGTGGATCTCCCGATGGAACTTCTATTCGCCCGCATGGGCCTATTGTGCCGTATGAATCCGTTTGGCCATGCCAATACCGGGCACAATCTTTGGAATTGCCGCAATGATGGCGCCGCCAGCAATAACCGCAATTAGGGGGCCGAGCCAGTCGTCTGCCGCCGGGATATTGAGTTCGAAGTAGGTGCGACTAAAAGGCACAGCCATGACGATGGCGTACAGCCCACCCATAGCGCCAGCAAGGGCGATCTTCCACGGAACGATCGGGCGACTGACCACGACGAGAATCACAAGCCCAAGCCCAAGCAACGTAATTGTCGCCAGAGTACGGGCCTCGGCCAACTCGCTGTCGGTGGCACGAGGAGCGGCGTTGTAGACGAGCCACGTGGCAACAGCGCTCACTGCCCCGGCTGGCAGTGAGAATCGGAGAACTCGGTTCATAAAGCCAGTCCGTACCAGGTTGACATTGGGCGCCAGCGCCAACACGATCCCGGGAACACCGATAGAGAAACTGCCGATGAGTGTGAGGTGTCGGGGAAGGAACGGGAAGGGAATTTGTTGGAATCCAATAATTGCGGTGAGAAGGACCGCGTAGACGGCCTTGACGACGAAAAGGTTGGCCACACGTTCGACATTGTTGATCACCTTCCGGCCTTCAGCAAGAACCGCTGGCAACGTCGAGAACGAGTTATCAAGCAGCACGAGTTGAGCAACTGCACGACTAGCTGCGGACCCTGAACCCATGGCGATTCCCATATCGGCGTCCTTGAGAGCCAACACGTCGTTCACCCCGTCTCCGGTCATGGCCACGACACGACCCCGACTTTGCAGGGCGCCGACCATTGCCTGCTTCTGGTGGGGTGTGACCCGACCAAAAACGGTGTTGTCTTCTAGTGCGTTGGCTAGTTCGGTTTCGTTCGTTGGTAGTTGCCGGGCATCAAATCCATAGTCGGCGTCGTGGATCCCGGCTCGCCGAGCGACGGCTGCGACGGTGACCGGGTTATCACCGGAAATAACTTTGATGTCGACACCTTGTTCGCGGAAGAACGCCAAAATTTCAGGGGCGTCGTGGCGCACAGTGTCTTCGAGCATGATCATGGCCACGGGTTCGCGTTCCGCGGGCAACGTGTCGCCGGGGAAGAATCCGGCGGCACGGGTAAGCAGGAGAACGCGGCGCCCCGCGCTGGTTTCGATGGCGAGCCGGTTGGCAGCTTCGATATCGTTGGCGTCAAGCAAAATGTCGGGCGCTCCGAAATAGAAGAGACCTTGCTCCGCGAATTGGGTGGCCGCCCATTTACGTGCGGACGAAAAAGGTTCGACGTGTACTACGTCCCAACCACTGGAATCGGTGTAGTGCTCGACAATTGCGGCAAGGGTCGGATTGGGTTTGGGATCGGCGGCTCCGATAGCGGCCAACGCTTGGGCAACGTAGGTCTCGCTGTGATCACCCAACGCCACTACCTCGCCCAAAGAAATATCGCCAGTGGTGATTGTTCCCGTTTTGTCGAGGCAGAGAGTGTCAACTCGAGCAAGAAGTTCGATTGTCGCCAGTTCTTTTGCCAGTGTCTTGCGCCGTGCAATGGCAATAATGCCGGCTCCGAATGACAAACTGGTAAGCAATACCAGTCCATCAGGAACCATCGCAACGGCGGCAGCCACGGTTCCTTGCAGCGCGTCTTGCCAGCGGGCTTCAGCCTTGTTGAGCGACCAATACAGCAGTGCGGACGCAGGAGGAATGATTAACACCAGCCATTTGATGACCTGGCTGATGCCTTCTTTTAGTTCGGACCGAACGAGTGAAAATTTGCGGGCTTCGCTCGCCAGAGTGCTGGCGTAGGAGGCTGCCCCGATGTGCGTGGCGACAAATCGTCCCGAACCCGAGGCGACGAAACTACCGGACATGACCCGGTCGCCGATTTCCTTAACGACGGCATCGGCCTCGCCAGTAAGAAGGGATTCATCGAGTTCAAGGCCCAAGGCGCTCGTGACGACACCGTCGACGACAACCTGGTCGCCGGGGGAGAGGTCAAGAAGTTCATCTTGAACGACTTCGCTTACGCCGACCTCGGTTGTGACTCCATCGCGGATTGCATGGGCTTTAGGAGCGCTGAGCAGCGCTAACCGATCGAGTTCCCTTTTTGATCGCAACTCTTGGACGATGCCAATAATTGCATTGAGTATTACCACGCCAACGAAGAGGCCGTCCTTGGGATACCCGGCGATCAAAATCAGTATGAACAACAAGATCATGACACCACTGACCGGCGTGATCAGGTTGGCCCGAATAATTTGACCGAGCGTTCGTACCGGCGCATCTTGGGCGTCGTTGGTACGGCCATCAGCGACGCGTTCGGCAACAGCAGCAGCAGTAAGGCCCAGCGTGGGATCGGTTGTAATAGCGGCGTTGTCGTTAGGCATAGTGTTACATGCTTCGCAGGTAGGTCCAGCCGGACAAACGCATTTCGACTCGATGTCGCGGTCCGGCAGTATCTGGATTTCCAGTGTCGTATCCGGCGTCATCGGCCCACATGACAACTGCACCACCTTCGATGGTGATCCACTTGGTGAGAAAGCGTTCGGACTCGATCGAGCGATGCGTCTCGACGAGAGAGCCCATCGATGCGTGTTGGACCAAGTTCGACAAGGTTACGAAGGTAGGCGGCGCCAGTTCGATTTCGCCTTCACTATGGCGGCGGAGGGTTTCAGTAGGTGTCAGCCATAGGTGGTCGGTTATTTCGCCGCCGTCGATGGTGACGTCGCCTGCGGTGCCGTCGGGAGCATGGGCGACATAGAACCAGGTAAGGAACCGTCGAGGAATGTCTAATGGTGGCGCCCAATAGGAATGTTCGACGAGATCGTCGATATGGAGATCGAGGTCGGCCTCTTCTTTGGCTTCCCGCACGGCGGCTTGCCGGCTGGCCGCTCGCAGATCTCCAGTGTGGTCGTAGTCCTCGGGATCAACCTTGCCCCCCGGGAAAACCCACATGCCACCGAATGCAGTTTTGGAGTTGCGCCGCACCATCAAGACGGAGGGCCCATCATTGGTATCGCGCCCAACAATCACCGTGGCCGCATTGGTTACCTTCGGATTGGCCTCGGTGTCGTTTGGAGTTGGCATCGGTTGAACCTACCGGGCGCGGCGACTCGAAATCACTCCAGTGTCGAAGCCAGCCAGATGAAGACCGCCGTGGAACCGAGCGTGTTCGATCTTGAGACAACGGTCCATGACAACGTCGAGTCCGGCTTCGTGAGCAATTGTTGTTGCGTGGTCATTCGACAATCCCAGTTGAGCCCAAAACGCATTCGCGCCGATGGCCACTGCTTCTTCGGCAACCTCTGGCAGAACCTCAGAAGGCCGAAACACATCGACCAAGTCGGGAACAACCGGTAGGGCAGCCAGGGACGGGAAAACTGGTTGGCCCAGAATTTCGGTGGCCCGTGGATTGACGAGATAGATGTCGTAGTTCGCAGAAGAACTCAGCAAGTACGTGATGACGAAGTTCGAAGAACGGGCCGGATTACCCGATGCGCCAACGATGGCTATGGAGTGAGTGCGTTCGAGTAAAGCTTTTCGTTCGAGAGCGGTGGGCGGGACCCATGGAGTCGTGCTCATTCGGCGGCCTTGGTGAGTGCCTGATCAAGGTCATACAAAATGTCTTCAAGGTCTTCGAGGCCAATCGAAAGGCGAACCATGTCCGGGGTTACCCCTGCCGCCACAAGTTCGTCCGGCGACAACTGTTGATGAGTAGTCGATGCGGGGTGAATAACAAGAGTACGGGCATCGCCGACATTGGCCAGATGACTGATCATTTCTAGCGCTTCGATGAATTTGACGCCGCTGTCGCGACCGCCGGCGATACCAAAGGTGAAAATGGCCCCCGGCCCATCCGGCAGGTATGTGGTCGCAAGTTTGTGCGAGGGCGAGCTAGAAAGGCCCGGGTAGGCAACCCAGGCAACGTCGTCACGGTTCTCCAGCCAAGCTGCCACCGCCTGGGCATTGGCGACGTGATTGTCCATGCGTTGGGGCAGAGTTTCGAGACCTTGGAGCAGCAAGAACGCGTTAAACGGTGAAAGCGAGGCCCCAATATCTCGTAGTTGCTCGGCCCGCAATTTGGAACAAAACGCGTACTCGCCGAAGTTCTCGGCCCAGATCAGACCGTTGTAGCTAGCAACGGGTTCAGTGAATCCTGGAAATCTGCCCTGGGTCCAGTCGAACGTGCCCGAGTCAACGATGACGCCACCGATTGTGGTGCCGTGTCCGCCAATGAATTTGGTCGCGGATTGAACAACGATGTCTGCGCCGTGCTCAAGGGGTCGACATAGGTAGGGCGTGGCGAACGTATTGTCGACCACCAGTGGCACTCCAGCCGCGTTGGCAACAGCGCTTAGCCCCGCGAAGTCCGCTACGAGACCGGTTGGGTTACCAATGGTCTCGGTAAAAATAGCCTTGGTATTGGGCCTGATGGCATCGGCAAAAGCCTGGGGCTGGTCGCCCGGCACAAAGGTCGTTTCGATGCCCAGTCGACGTAATGTGACATCAAGTTGGGTGTAGGTACCGCCGTATACGTTGGCGCTGGCGACAATGTGGTCGCCCGACCCGGCCAGCGTGGTGAAGGTTAGAAACTCGGCTGCCTGGCCACTGCTAGTGGCAACGGCCCCGATACCTCCTTCAAGGCTGGCCATGCGTTCTTCGAAGGCGGCGACCGTCGGGTTGGAGATCCGAGAGTAGATAGAGCCAAATTTTTGCATGGCAAAAAGATTGGCTGCGTCGGCGGTGTCTTCGAATACGTAGCTCGTGGTTTGGTAAATTGGTACGGCCCGCGCACCTGTTGCTGCGTCGGGTTGGCCACCTGCATGTAAGGAACGGGTTCGGAAACCCCATTTGTGATCAGTCACGTTACGACAGTAGTCCGCTACTAAGGCCTATGGTCGAGTCGTGCCAATAGTTCATAATGCCATTCCATTTGACCGGTCTGACACCGGCGAAGTCGTTCGTCGCCTGCTGGAGATGCAAGGCGAAGCGGGTGGCCGACGTTGGGTCAATTTTCAGCCTGATCTGCCCGACGATGTACTCGTACAAGCGGGCGGACGCCGCGGGATGTTCTCTTCAAGTGGACCGACCATTCCGCGTGCAACTTGGTTGCCGTCGTTCACCGACAACAGGGGCAAACTCGAACCGGTACGGGCAGGCATTGAGCATCCAGCGGGCCGAGACGCGGCCCTAGTTCTGAAGGGCGCCGAGGTGGAGTTGCCCCAGAACTGGCTCATTCAACAGGATCACCCGAGGCGTGGATTTACTTTCGTCGTGCCCGCCGACGAGGATCCGGGGGTTGCCGTAGATTTCCTGGTCGGCGCGTCCCAGGCATTGAGCGGGGTTGGGACCACCGACTCGTGGGTAGCAATCTTCAGTACGCGTAGCTGACGGGTCGAACGCAGCGGGCTGAGAGTTAAACGTCGATAGTTAGATCCACGACAAAGTCGGTAAATTCGATAGCGCCGATGCCGTCACTGCATTGCAGCGTGACTCGGTCTTCACCTTGTTGCACAACAATGCCGGCATGGCCGGTCCATGCATGCACGATATTGCCGTAGCGCCAGCAGTTCCATAAGTCGACCGTCAACACTGCATCAGACGGGTTCGTGACGACGGCAGTGGTAGGCATGGTATTGGCCCACAGAGTGAGTGTCTCGCTGGCGACGCTATTGATCGCCATGGCACCTTCGTTGGAGGCAATTACTAATCCCTGGGTACGGGCGTTGTTCGCCCTGATCTGGGTTATCTCAAGCGCTGCGTGCGGAGGAATTTGGATCGTAAAGTAGGCGCGTACCTGGTGCCCTTGGTGGTGCGCCTCGCCGTCGGGGCTGGCGCCGATTTCCATCGCTAGATCTTTAGCTTCTTCTCTCATGAGCTGCCAAATGGGTCGGTTGCCTCGCCTGGCCAGACCGCCTGAGGTGGTTGTCCGGCTTTGTCATGAAATTTGGTGCCTACGAGTTTCATGAATTCTTCCTGGCCGGTGCGCGGATTGATGCGAACGGGAGACTTTCCTTCAGCGACCCTTGTTTCGTTTCCTAGGCCGAACGCACCTCGATGATCAGACATCGACACGTTCTTCCAAAACCGACGTGAAACTACGTCGGGGGAAGGCTCGCCGCCCGACCGAGTTAGGTTGAACACAAATTGGCCGGGACTCCAACCTTCCGAGCGACCGGGAACCGGGAGAACAACCGGTCTCTCCGGGGCCTCGGGGACGCGGAACGCCGAGCCGGACCATTCGGTTGTGCCATCAGAAAAATGCACCGGCTCGCCGAGTGGGGGGTTATCTGGCACAACGAAATTTGCATCGGACCAGGCAGTACGCGTGGGGTCGGGGGGCGGATCGAGTTCGGAGGGGTAGCGATAAATTTTGGGAACAAAGCGACGCCGATTCGGACGGCTTATCCAGTCAATGAGAATCGCCGCGAGAGCAAGCGCAAACATGGCGAGGCCAAAAAGCGTGAGCATCTCCAGGTTCGTCATAGCGGGCGTTATTCTAAGGCGGCGAAAGACCACTAGCTGACCACCATGGCGACTACCGTTCCCCCATGCCAGTGAGTACGTGGATTGAGCAATTATATAAACGGATGCCGCCACGGGCCAGGCGACTCGGGTATCTGGCTAGAACTCCTCCTGGGCACTATTACTCGCCGTACCCCAATTTGTCCCAGACGCGGGACCGAGCTGATTCCATTTGGGGTGACCCGTTGAACCTCCCAGGCGTAGAGCTAGATGTCCCGGGACAATGGGAGTTGGTTAAGCGACTCGGCGCACATGCTTCGCAGATCCCGTTTGCCTCAGCACCCATTGCTCCCATGATCTATGACCCGAGCAACCGTCCTTATGTCCCGGGTGACGCGATGGTGGCGGCGATGGTATTAGCCGAACTGCGCCCGAAACGTTATGTCGAGGTCGGTTCAGGCTGGTCGACCGCGGCCGCACTCGACGCACGACGGCTGTTCAATCTCGACGACACAACGATTACGTGCATCGACCCATTCCCGACTCGCCTCGAACAAGTACTCGACGAATCTAAACCGGACCACTTTTCGATTCGACGCGAACCAGTTCAGGACACCCCACTGTCGGTTTTTGATGAGCTCGAAGATGGTGATGTGTTGTTTATTGACTCGACGCACGTAGTAAAGACGGGGAGTGACGTTAACCATCTCGTGTTCACCATCTTGCCTCGGCTTGCGCCCGGCGTTTGGGTACATGTCCACGACGTTTTTGCTGGGTTTGAGTATCCGCAGAAGTGGGTTGAGGAGCGTCGGGCCTGGCAAGAGGCCTACTTGTTGCGAGCATTCTTGCAATTCAACTCGGCCTACCGGGTGCGCCTGCATACCCAATTGCTCCATCACTTAGACCGTGACCGCTACGTGGCTCAAGTACCACTGGCCGATCCCAACCCTGGCGCTCAAATCTGGTTGCAACGGCAATAGCAGAGCGGCGAAATCCCGACCCCAATCGGTTGACTGTTGCTTGTCGCCCGCGCCGCCGGGGATTTGGATCAGCCGAGTATGGGTTTATCGACCTCATAGATGGCGTACTTCCCGTCGCGGAACACTTCGAAGAGGGCGGGGTGGAACCGCAGCGACTCCAGTGCATCGGGATCCCCGTAAACCCACTCTTGGGTTCCGACAACGACGTAGCTGACGTCGTAGGTACGCAGGAACCGGGATTGCTCCTCGGTATTGGAATTGCGGTAAAAGTCGGCCACTTCGGAGCGTCGCTTTTCGATGTCCGCTCGAAAGTCGGTGCGCTGCTGAATCTGATGCCAATCCCAGCCAAGGACGGCGGGGAGTCCAGTATGAATCGACATACGTGAGGACCACGAGTACAGCGGTCCCACTGCCTCCACAATGGTCGGGGTTCCCTCGATGGCATTTCGAAGAAATTCAATTAGCGGGAGATCGTCGCCGAGTGTGGTGGTTTGATCCACCGACGAATACACGGCACCTATATCAAGAAACGCCAAGCCGTCCAGCGTGGGTGATGTCGCAACGAAGCGGGCGTTGTTGCGGGCCGACGGAGCAGCGAGCGGGTAGGCCAACGATGCCAACAATACAGTGGCAAGAACCGCTGCCCCTGCCGCAGCAATGGCTCGTCGACGCACGAAGACCTTGGCTCTTGCATGCGAAGCCGGGCGTACGTGCCCGACAAATCGCCAGGCCGCGGAAAATACCATCCACATAGCGACCGCACTGGCGATTGCCAGCAGGTGCCACGCTTGGTACCAGAACTTGAAGACAGTGTTGAGACGTTCGATGTCGTTGTTGATGGTGAGGAGATCGACGCCGATGATCACCGACACACCGAGGGCAAAGAGCGCAGCTACTCCGGCCATGGCAATGGCTGGTTGAGGTCGACGCAGTTCACGGAACGCAATGAGACAAAGGGCTACCGCGAGGGCGATTCCCAATACCACGACAGGGGTAGAGGGAAGGTTTTTGGCCTGAATGCCAACGGTGATAGCACCCCAGATGGTGACCCCGATAAGTATGGTCTCGGTCAGGTTGGTGCCACGCTGCCTCCAACCCCACAGTGCAACGAAGGCCAATGCCACCGCGATAAACAAACCAAATTGGGTGAGTACGTCGCCAAATTGGCTGGTGGCCACCGAAGGCCCAATGCCTGCATCAAATGTTTGCGAGTGAGCGAGGTAGGGCCCAACGAGCAACTGGTGCGCCACGGCAGCAATGGCGAGGTAACCCAAAAAGATGTGGAAGCCGAATAAGCGCCGGCGATGGGCATGGAGGGTGCCAACTGTTGTTGCACCGGCAATCACGATGAAGGCCACGGGCAGATCCCACGTGTGGGTCATGCGAACCAAACCCGATACCAGGCCAAGAGACACTGCAAACATCGCCATCCGGGGTCGATCTTTGGCTCGGCCGGCCACAGCAAATCCCAAGGCGCATGCCATTGTGACCCCCAGGGTGACCATGCCCATCACATGCGGGTGCAGGTCCCCAAAAAGAAGCGACCAAAAGGGAAACTCGGTGATATCGAAGAGACCATCGTTAACGCGACTGGGCGCCCACCAGTCGTAGCTGTTGGGTAGGCCGCGCTGTCGATTCCACTGCAGGAAACCTTCAATGTTGCCAATGAGTAACAGCATTATCACCGCAAACAGGCCAGCCCAACTTGATCCCAAGTGCCGGATCTTGGTTGAGCCGCGACGAACAAGACCAGCCAGACTTTGACCTAGTCCAAACGCGGTTGATCCGGCCAATGCCGCGACGGTAGGCAAGCCAAGGTTGAACGCGACCTCAGGAGCTAGTCGTAATGCACGCGTGGGTAACGAAAGCATCCAATAGCCAAAGTAGTAGTAGTTAAGCGAGCCGCCCGCGAACCATGGGTCATAGGGCGGAAGCGTGGTCGATCGAGTGACGGCAGTGAAGTACGCAGTTTCCATGGGCTTTTCACCGCCCGTCCATTGGTGCCATAGGTCTGGGTTTTGCATCCGAAGGAGGACGACAAGCGCGAACAATCCGGTAAATACCGCCTCAACACCAAACCAGGCGCGGCGATTAGCCCGCACCGCTCGTCGCAAGTCTCTGCTACGGCGCCTTGCGATAACAGCACCAACAGCGACGAGTACCCCGAGAACGGCCCACGCCAGTCCGCTGCTTGCGGACAACAAATTGTTGGCAACCAGCACCCAACTGACGGTGGCGACGGCCAGCGTCCCGAAGGCTTTGGAGAACGCGTAGCCCTCACCGGGCAAGCGCCGAAATAGCCAAGTAACCCATGGCACCGCTGCGAATGCTGCAAGCTGAAGCCAGATGTACCACCACAGCCAGGGCACGTTGCTGGACCAGCCATCAACGTCGAATACATCAGTGAAGGTGCCCCCACGTTGTTGAGTGTCGTATTGGTCGGGCGTGAGCTGTAACGCGTTTGCGCTAGCCACATTGTGGGTTGCATCGAAAGAATTGTTGGCTTGATCGACGCCAATGACGCGGCGGGCGTTGAGCGTCGACCAGGCGGCGGTTTTCTTCCAAATAGTGACCGTTGGATGGTCATAGACAGTGAATGTTTCTTCGCTGCTGCGATCATCGATCGTGATCCCGAACAGCGACGGTGGATTGGAGAACTCTGCCGCCATGGCAAACCCCAACGACCCATCAAATAGCGCCTCGTAGTAGCGGTTTGTAGAGGGATACCGGGCCGGAAACTCGCTCACAGAGTCATAGAGCCGATTACTTGCCTCGACCACGTAATCGACCTCATCGAGCGTGGCAATGAGTGTCTCTATCTTGTCAGCCGAATCACGGGCGAACGGTTCGACATCGACGATCTGGATGCCATGGTTTTGGGTGCTCGGCAACCGCAATGGCAATGCGTCGTCCCATACGGAGTGGGTAACTACCTCGCCTGGAGCGATGTTGTCAGCCATCCACTGCGATGCGACTAGGCGAGAGTGGGGTTGCCCGTAGACACCGAACGTGAAGGCCAAACCCCAGAACATCGTGCCGAGGGTGATAGCGGCTCCGAGGGTGGCCAGGGCCCTTCGGCGGAAACGCTGTTTAGGTGGACCCATGGCCCCACGGATTACATAGGCGAGGCCCACACCTCCCACGGCAATGGCCGTGGGGTAGGCCGGGAGGAGGTAGCGGATGAGTCCATTGAATTGACGGCTAACGAGCACAACCTCAACGGCCAGAAATAGCAGGGGCACTACCCAGTACGTGCGTCGCCGTCGAACGAGGAGCATTGCGCCAATCGTGACTCCAAGGGCAACAGCCACGGCTAGCGCCGGGCCCATACCCCATAGAGCAGCCGACTTCAGAGGGTAGGTGAGGCCTGACTTGCCGATCCACTGGATCGTCCAAGGTACGTTGGAGGAGCCGTCATTAATGCCAGTGAGATAGTCAAGGTCATCGAGGTACCGCTGATCGAGCTTGAGCCCAAATTGCTGACCAAATGCATAGGGCTGGAGAACACGAAATATGGCGACCGATACCAGCCCAAAAAAGCTCAGCTGGGTAATTGTTGTCACTACGGCGTGAACCGAACGTCGCAGTTCGCTCCAACTCGCGACCACGATGGCCCCGACCGGGGCGCTGACCACCGCGACGGTGCTGAGTTTGGCCGCTACGGCAAAACCCACTGCCGTCCCCGTTGCCGCGAGAATTCGCGTTCGAGTATCACCTCCCGCGATACGTAAGGCCAATAGCACGGCAACACTCGCAGCGAACGCCGCAAGCGTCTCGGAACCATAAAAGTGGCTGTACTGAATGTGGAGCACCGCGAATGTCTGCAGTCCCGCTCCTAGTAGTCCTGCGGTTGTGCCGGACAGACGTCGCCCGATAGCAAAGACAACCAGGATCGTTGCGGTGTCAAAGAGCGCCGAAAGGAGGCGCCCGATTAATTGAGAGTCGTATTGGTTGTTGAACCGGGGGCCGTCGTCGGATCGAAGATCTACCCCACCAGCGTCGAAGGCTTTGGTGAGCGTGCTCGCGACGGGCCCGTCCTGCTGCAGCCAGGTAGCGGTCGCTTTCGTTAGACCGAGGGGCCAGGTGCCGTAGACGAATGTGGGGAAGTCATTGTTGTACGGGTTGAATGCCGAGTTGTCGCTATCGAAATAGTCGGCGATGCCGTCAGGTGATGAGACGCCGTCGGTGACGATCGTCCAGAACCGTTCATCGGGGTGTTGATGGGTTCCGGCGTCCCAGTTGATGTTTTGAGTACGAAGGCCAAAACCAATCAGGCACAATCCAAAAAGGATAAAACCGACAACGCGTCGGCGCTGGTCGTCATCGACACGTAGCACTGTCCCAAACTAGACGGCGCCGGTGGTCAGTGGACGATGGCTCCGCTATTAGTTACGCAGGCGTTTGACCAGGCGAGACCCAGTGTTGCCCGCGGGAGCCTGGTACCCCTCGGGAAGAAGGTGGGGGGCCGTGTCCTGGAGAAGCTCAACAACGTCGCCAATGCGAGGGTTGACCATTGACCGTTCACCGATGGTCACCGTTGGGACGGTTTCGCTACCGCCGGTGGCGTTGCGGACATGGTTAGCATTTGCCGCATCCTCCCAAATATTATGTTTGGAGATTTTGATGCCGTGCTTGTGGAACTGACGTTCCAGCGCCATGCAGAACCCGCACCCGGGTCGCCAGTAGAAATCAATTGCAGTTGCTTCAGTCATACAGATCCAAACCCTACGGTCAAAGATTTGATTCCAAGCAGCTAGCCGATTTTGGTGTCCAGCGTTTTGAGCGCCTCTAACCGCTCAGCAGTCTCGCCTCGAATAATGGTGCGGCAGGCGCGGAAGGCTCCCGGGTCGAGCGTTGCAGCTAATTCGCTGGCCCGTTCGATGGCTGCCTGGATGGCAGTGCCCTCGGGGACGACGCGGTCGAGATACCCGGCATCGATGGCCTCTGTTGGCGAATAGATGGCCGCCAGGTTCATGCCCGAGAAATGGCGTTTTGAGAGACGATCGCGAGCAATTTCGACGACGAAATGGGGCAGTGGCATGCCGATGGACACTTCGTTGAGGCCAATCTTGAAGGAGCCTTCCTCGCCGATGCGCTCATCGGCGGACATCAACATGAAGGCGCCTGCCGCGACCGAGTGACCAGTACAAGCGATTACCACAGGCATGTTCAACATGTATATGCGCAACATGAGGTCACCTCCCTTGCGGAGAAGTCGCAGTGCGGATTCGGGGCTTTCCATCATCACCTTGAGGTCGAAACCGCCGGAGAAACGTCCGGGACGGCCTGCAAGTACGAGAGCCTTGGCGGTGGATTCGTTTTCGTCGATGTGCGCCAGCACGCTGTCGAGGATTTCGTGACTATAGGCATTGACCTTGCCATCGTCGATTGTGATGACGGCGACGTCGCCAATTTTGGAAAGGGTGACATGTTCGCTCATCCGCCGGACGCTAACATGGCGGGGATGGCATGGTAAAATCCGCAGGTCAGGCCGGAAGTGACATGCGTTACTAGCGGGTAACTTTATGTGGTGTTGCCGCTAAAGTAATGTTCATAACGAGCGGGTTAGTAGCACTAACAGTTCGAACAAAATGTAGCGAGCAAGCCACCCCCAGGCTCTCGCACAAGATCGAGCAGCCAGTTGGAACCCGCCTCCGACTGGCTGCTCTCTTTTTATTCGCCCGGCTGCGCTCTTTTTATTGGCCCGGCGGTAACCCCCT
>CAWKZT010000040.1:0-14986 GCA_963854565.1 Acidimicrobiia bacterium | reverse complement strand
GGACAATCGGCAAGGAAGTACTGGAAGACGGCGGGCATATCGACGCGGTGGTCGTCGCTGTTGGTGGCGGCGGGTTGATCTCGGGCATAGCGACATGGATCAAGACCTACTCACCTGGGACTCGCATGATTGCAGCATCAGCGCTGAACGATCGAGCCATGGCAGCCTCGATTGAGGCCGGCGCAATTATCACCCCACATTTTGAGCCCACGTTCTCCGACGGAACGGCTGGCGGGCTCGAACAGGACAGTATGACGTTTGCTATCTGCCGTGAGCTGGTCGATCAATGGGTGGATGTCACCGAAGCTGATATCGCATCGGCCGTGACGAACATGATCGATGATCATCATCAGCTTGTGGAAGGTTCGGCTGGGGTGGCTATCGCTGCTGCGACAGCTCACGCTTTGCAGGCACCAGGCTCGCGCATTGTGGCCGTGAGCTGCGGGGCAAATGTCTCGGCTGATGCCCTGGCTCGCATGATTATTGCCGCTAGCTAATGTCCGCATTATCACGGTTGTGGAAATCGGGAACTAGAGGCGTGGCCAAGGCATGTTCCTTCTGCGTCTCCAGTCCGCCCTTGCACTTGGTAGGTCGCTAAAGGCGAAGGGCCAGCTCGTAATGCAACTCTGGGCGACACGGCGCTGAACGATCGGCGCATAGCCAAAAAGACGCGTAGCAACCGCGCCATCGAGCAAGGTGTGGCCGGGCGATGGGCGTTGAGCACCAGATATTCGCGTGGTCTACTCGTGCGGCAGTGGCTGTTGACTGAGACGCGGACTGCGTTCTGTCGCCATAGCTAATCTCGTTGCAACCCGCTGACTTCTTGCAGCGCCGTGAAGTTATCGAGATTGCCAGAGCGGGGATGTCGCAACAGGTGAGTAATGACATGTCGTATGCACTGCGGGGCATCTCACGCAGCGGCTACTGGATGTTGCTCGTTAACCCTTGTTGGCTTCCAGGCGGCCATGGAATCGCTGCATGCCAGCAATCCAGCGGTCTGGGTCGGCAGCTTTGCGTTCCATGTATGTGGCTACCTGCTTGTGGGGCAGCAACAGGAAGTTCTCTTCGCGGATCGTGTCGACGACCATCTGGGCAACATCTTCGGGCTCGAGGATACCGTCCTGGCTGGCCTGGCCGCTAGACGCGAACTTGTCCCACGCACCGAGATCATCGCCGATGATGTTGGTTCGGACAGCCTGTGGGCACAGCACGGAAACCTTGACGCCGGCGTTGCCGTAATTAATCGACAGCCATTCGGCGAATGCCACCGCAGCCGCCTTCGATACAGCGTAGGGGCCGGAGTCGATCTGGGTAAGCAGTCCTGCTGCTGAGGCCGTGCTGAACAAGTAGCCCTCGCCTCGAGCGACCATGCCAGGTACCAATGCCCGGGCGACGGTCAGGTGCGACGTCATATGCACGTCCATCATCCGCTGCCAGGAATCGTTGTTCAGGTCCAGGCCGCCGGGTGCGCCGTAGCCAGCATTGGAGAAGAACAAATCGATAGGGCCGTCGTTGTTCTCGATTGACTCACAAAGGCTGGTCACTGCGGCTTCGTCAGCCACGTCCAGGCCAACGCCGCGTGCATTGCCGTCGATCGATTCGGCGACTTCGATAGCCTTATTTTCGTCAAGATCAGCGACAACGACAAGGCGAGCGCCTTCAGCGGCGAAGGCGTGTGCGCTGGCGCGGCCGATGCCGCTGCCGCCGCCGGTGACTACACAGATTCGATCATTTAGTTCCATGACGCCGAGCGTAGATGGCGGGCCCGGTTCAGACCGAACGAGCGGCACTTCGACATGGCGGGGTAGCGTCGTCAGATGGCCGATATCGCCCCAACGGAATCGATCGAAGAGTTACGCAACTCGTTTGCGTACGGCAGCCGTAGTGACCTGAACTTCAAGTTCACTCGTGACCTGTCCGATAGAGAGTTTGGTGATTTCTTGTCTGCAATGTTCGCAGCGACAGCACGCGTGGCCGACGGCGGAGACCCGCTCGATGTTGTGAATGTGGCCTATGAATGGCAGGTTCAAGCCTATGCCGGGCACTTGGGTGATCCCGACAAGTTTCCGCATCGCAAAACCGACACGCCATTGACGGTGATGACCAAGCCGTTGACCGAAGCCAAGATCATGTTGCTTACGTCGAGTGGCCATTTCGTGGACGGCGATGATCCAGAGCCGTTTGGCGAAACGAATATGAGCCAGACCGAAGCCGAGACTCGCATCGTTGAATTCGTGAAGTCCGAGGCAACGTTGTCGGCGATCCCGGTAGATACGCCGACCGATAAGATCCGAGTCCGACATGGGGGTTATCCGGTGCAGGCCGCGGCGATGGATCCGCAGGTCGTATTACCACTCGAGCATTTATGTTCGCTGGTGGCCGATGGCGCAATCGGTAGCCTGGCCGAGAACGCCTACTCCTTCGTCGGGGCGACTGCGCAAGGCCACATCAAGCGCACCTATGGGCCGACTTGGGCGCAACTAGCCAAGGATCAAGGCGCCGACGCGGTGCTGCTAGTTCCCATTTGACCGGTCTGCCACGTGTCCGTGGGGCACGTTCAGCGAGCAATGGAAGAAGCCGGCATGCCGACCGTGAGCGTGTATGTGAAGTCGTTTGGCCACATCCCCGAACTCATGGGTTTGAGCCGAAGCGTTATTACTCAACACCCGATGGGGCGGCCTCTCGGCGCTCCCGGCGATGGTGAGCGCCAACGGGCCGTGATCAATATGGCACTGGGTCTGCTCGCCAACTCCGACCCAACCATCGTCGAGTTCCCAGAGCCCTACCGTCTGGCCTGAATGGCCGTCGAGTGGGCTAACCGTTAACGGCTGCTGTTGCCGCCGTCGATGGTGATTGACGTGCCGGTGATTTGACCGGCACGGTCGGAGGCGAGGAACACGACAACGTCGGCGACTTGAGCGACAGTTGCAGGTGCTGGGTCGTCGGTCATGAGTTCGGGCCAGCGCTCGGGGTCGTTCCATTTAGCGTCCGCCTGTTCCCGCAGGATGTCGGTCATACGGTCGGTGATGGTGAGACCAGGGTTCACACATAGCACCCGGACGCCGGAACGCAGTGATGTCGAGCCGAGGGCTTTGCTGAAGCCAACAAGCGCGCTATTGCCGGCGGCTCCAGCGATGTAGCCCGGATTCGGTTTGTCGGCCGCTGCCCCGATGACGTTTACGATCACGCCGCGTCCGGCACCCTCAAGATGGGGGAGTAGCAACCGGGTCAGGTTGATGTAGCCGAAGACCTTCAGGTCCCATGCATGGCGCCAGGTTTCTTCATCGATTGAGTGAAGCGATCCGCCGGGGATTGCTCCCGCGTTGTTGACCACGATGTCCAATGGCCTCGACGTGGCAATTTCGGCTAGTCGAGCCTGATCATCAGATAGCGACAAGTCGCAGGGCACCACGGTGACGTCTACGCCGTGGGCTTCGCGAATCTGATCTGCAGCTGCTTGCAGGTTCACCTCAGTGCGCGAGGCGAGAACTAGGTCAACCCCCTCGGCGGCCAACGTGTCAGCGACACCAAACCCGATGCCCTTTGAAGAGCCAGTGACTAAGGCGCGTTTTCCGCGCAGTTCGAGATCCATCTCCTAACCTTAGGTAACTAGAGTTGTGGCATGGCTATCGATCTGGCGCCCCATCACCAGCAACTGACCGACGAGGGTTACACCATCGTCGAAAACGCGATTGAGCCCGAACTCATTGAGGCACTACTCGACGACGTTCGTCGGCTCGAAGCCGAGCTCGAAAGCCGACCAGCCGACAACCGATTTGAAGGGAACCGGACTACCCGGACCTACAACCTGCTTGCGTATGGTGCGATCTGGCAAAAGGTCCCGACGCACCCAACAGTGCTTGCATTAATCGAAGGAGTTCTGGGCCCGCAGTGTCTGGTATCGAGCTTGGCTTCGATATCGCTCGGACCAGGCGAAACAGCCCAGGTGATTCACGCCGATGACCAGGTACAGCCGTTAGCAAAGCCTCATGTGGCAACGGTATGCAACTCCATGTGGGCGTTAACGGACTTCACCGAAGCAAACGGCGCCACCCGGCTAGCCCCTGGCAGCCACCAATGGCAGAATCCGGATTATTTCGCAGGTGACGCCAACGTTGAGACCATTGCGGCCGAGATGTCCAAGGGAAGTGTCCTTGTCTGGCATGGCAGCACCTGGCACGGCGGTGGCGCCAATGGGACCGCAGACGAGGTGCGTATTGGTGTTGCGATGAACTACTGCGCCGGCTTCATCCGTCAGCAAGAAAACCAACAGCTTGGCATCCCGCCTGAGGTCATGGCTACGTTTAGCCCCGAGCTGCGTCAGTTGTGTGGCTTAGGGATGTACCAAGGCCTGACCGGCAATATCGAAAAGAAGAGCCCTGCCGAGGTTCTGTACGGCGACCCTGCTGAGGTGCAGCTGTGGGACGCCGAGCCGATCGATCCTCTTCGCTAGGAACCCCGTACTGATTACGTTTGGGCCGCGCAACTAGGCCAGATCAACTGAGCTTCTTCTTCAAATTTCATGGTGACAACAGTAATTTCATCGATGACGTCCGCTCCGTCATTCATGCGTTCAATCAGATTGCGGCGTTCACTAACCAGCTCCAGTAAGGACAGGCGGTCATCAATGAGCAACGTCGGTGGCGACAGGGCGAATAAGGCGTCGATTGCCTCTCGACTGATGAGGTTCGCTTGGACGAACAGGTCTCGGTCCTGTTCAGGACTGAGACTTTGTGAGGCCCGAACGGTAAGTGCGTCGAGTTCCGCGTTCATCTGCACACAAATTGCGTTGCCTTGGGCTGAGTAACCGCCCTGGGTTAAGGGTGGACCAGAGCTGTCGCCACCGCAACCAAGTGTTGCCAAGGCAATCGTGAGGATGAACAGCGGTCGCTTCATTGGTTTCGACCGTAGTTTGCTGCCACACAGACGTGGGGCCAGGCCCCGGTCCTGTCTGCAGCGATCGATAACACCGCTACGTGATCGTGCATTGAAGATGTGCCCGGTTGTTGGTTGCACTGGGGCCTTGCTTCTCTCCGGCGCCGAACCTTTAAAGCCACCGTTCTGGGCTGTCGATGGCAGCTGCCTGACCTCTAATGCAGCCTCGGTATCGACGGTTGTGCGGACCTTGTCAGGCCGGCGTTACAACACGCTGATCAGATACGAGCTGGTAGCACAGCTAGCGACCGGCTTCAGCTACTCGGCGATGGAGGCACGCAATTGATCGCCATAGCCCCCAACTCAAACGATCCTGGCTCGGTCAAGGTAGACGGGCTGGCCGACGAGCGTGCAGCCGATAACGAACCTGTGCTGCACCCTGGTTCGTTATCGCGAACGCAACAACTAGAATCGAGTCATGCGACAACTGGTATCCACGGGCTGGCTTGCGGATCGACTCGGAGCCAGAAATTTGGTGGTGCTCGACTGCACGGTCTTCTTGAAGATGGGCCCGAATGGCTACATCTCTGAGAGTGGCCGGGCGAACTGGGCTCAAGGCCAAATCCCTGGTGCGGGTTTCGCCGACTTGAACGAGGATCTGGTCGACACATCGAGTCCGTTGCGTTATGCGTTGCCTGACCCGCGGGCCTTTGCCGATGCGATGCAGAAACTGGGCGTGTCCAACAGAAGTCGAGTTGTGCTGTATGACGACAACCGCTCCATGTGGGCGGCTCGCGTGTGGTGGATGTTGCGCTGGATCGGCTTCGATAATGCGGCAGTCCTCGACGGAGGCCTCAAGGCGTGGAAGGCCGTGGGGCATCCGGTCACTACTGACTACGTGGCACCCGCAGCTGGCTCTCTGTTCGTTCATGAGCGTCCTGAAATCATCGCTGACAAATCCGATGTTCTGGCCGCGATCGAAGGTGGCTCCACCTGTCTGATCGATGCGTTACCACCGGCGAGTTTCAACGGCGAGGTGAATGTCTATGGTCGCCCCGGACATATCCCGACTGCCACCAATGCCTCGGCAGCAGCCTTGATCGACGATGAGACTGGCTGTTACCTGCCGCTCGACGAGTTGCGGGACCGCTTCCCCGATGATGAGTCAGCGCGGGTCGTGAACTATTGCGGTGGTGGGATTGCTGCGTCATCGACGGCGTTCGTGCAAACGTTGCTTGGGTTCGATGATGTGGCTGTCTACACGGCAAGCTTGCAAGAGTGGGCGAACGATGCCGATGCCCCAATGACCGTCGACGGTTAAGTCAGCAGACGTAGTAGTCCTAGCTGCCGCGCGGCAAGGCCCAAGCAAAGAGTGCACCGGACGTCATTGCGGTGGCGGATACAACAAAGACCAGTGTGAACGAGCCTCGCCAGTCAGCGATCAAGCCGCCGATCTGGGGTGATGAAACCTGGGCGACCCCAAACGCGAACGTTGCTGCGGCATAGGACGGCCCATAGGTCGCTGCGTCGGTGCGGTCGACTAGGTAGGCGGCGATGACCGATGGGATGCCGCCGAAGAGGAAGCCGACGATGACGGCACCGACGATGACGACGGCCAACTCGCCAGTGAGGATCAAGCCCACAGCGACGGCCCACAGTGGAAAACTGTAGATCAGCGTTCGTCGTCGGCCAATGAGGTCAGAGACTCGGCCCAGGGCGACTCCCCCGAAGATGGTGCACGCACCCATGATCGCAAAGATGGTGCTTGCCGTGGCCTCACTGAAGCCGCTGTCGTCCTGAAGGCGTGATGTCAGAAACGCCAGAATCAGGAGATAGCCGAAGCCATAAATGAAATAACACCCAGTGATGGGCTTCCAACCCTCGAGGGTGCGCAACACTGCGAAACCACCGAAACCGCCGTTGGGCTGGGTGCCACTTCGGTCTCGAAGGATGGCGAAGACCAGGACGATTGTGACCAAGCCAATGCCGGCGTGAACTGTGTATACATCTCGCCAATTGCCGCCGCCAGCCACGAGTTGGCCGTTTAACCGGCCGCTGAAGATGATGCCCAAGCCCACGCCAGCGCCGGTGAGCCCGACTGCCAAGCCTCGCAGGTGCGTGGCGACGAGAGTGCTGGCAATACCAGGGCTGGGGATCCAGATAGCGGCGCCACCGAGACCCATTGCGATCATGGCCAGGGTGAGCACGGCAGCGTTTGGAGCCACAGAGGCTGCCGCCAAGCCGCCAACCGAAAAGACCAGCCCGATACGCACCGAGTTGACTGGCGAGACCTTGGCGGACAGAGATCCCACGAGCAATGCGCCAACCAGGTACGCGAAGGTGTTGGCGGTTGCCACGAACCCGCCAAGTGTGTTGGAACCGCCCAGGAGATCCTCGCGGACATCAGGCAGCACGACGCCAAAGGTGAAGCGACCAAAACCTTGCGCCACAGCAGCCGCAAGCATGATGGTCGCAAAAGTCGTGAGTGCAACGACACGGGTTGGTGTGGGAATGGAAGGTGCGTTCATGCGGTCCTGGTGACGAAGAGCATCGGCGGGAGTTTATGGCGACCGTCTTGCTGTCACGTAACGGTCTCGGAGCTTGTCGCTCTCACCGTTGCCAACAACCGACAAAGCGCAGCCATGTCTGGTCATCTCTTTGGTTCTCTCACTTTGGCAGCCAGGTTCCACCTGCTCGCCAATTTCTCTAGTGCCCGTCTAGATCACGGCATAGGGTCAGCCTCAATGATCACTAAGCGGCGAGCCTTCCTAGCTCACGGTTTCGACGTGGGTTCATTGGATTCTGTCGGTGAGTTACGAGCACTTGGAACGCTTTGGCGACCACGTTGGTTCTGTCTTCGTAGAGCCATTCGTGCCGTGTTGCGAAGGACTCGCGAAGGGCTCGTGTGGCGAAGAGCGGCACGCTCTCAGTCGCTGCAGCACTACCTGTTGGTTGGGAACTGATGCTGGGCCATCTGATGTCTTTGAATTTCGCAATGTGTAAACGAGCCAGCGCTAACGTTGCGTGCGATGACCGAACCGACGCAGTTGTGGCAAGAACGTCGGCCGGTGGCCATGCGGGTGCTGCCAGACAGAGTGCACTATGCGTGGTGGATCGTGGTCGGCACAGCGGTTCTGATGTTCGTCACGATTGGCGTGGGCTACTACGGTCTGGCCGTATTCCTTCGGCCGTTGCAAGAAGAGAACGGCTGGTCGAATGCAACGGTGTCGGGCGCGACTGGCCTCTTCTTCGTTCTTGGCGGAATTGCTGGCTTCGTGATTGGACCTGGCGTCGACCGGCGCGGACCTCTTCGCTACATCAACGCCGGTGTTGTGTTGATGGTTGTATCGGTCGGCTCGCTCAGGTTCGTCAGCGAAGTCTGGCACCTGTACCTGGCGTACACCGGGCAGGCGCTGGCATATGGGCTATCTGGAGCGGTGACCATCAACGCCCTCATGTCGCGTTGGTTCGTGACCCGGCGCGCCTGGGCGATGAGCATCACATTTACCGGTGTCAGCGTGGGAGGCATGGTGCTCGCACCTGTTGGTACCTGGCTTGTTGAACGCGGAGGCATAGAGCTAGCGGCGCCGATTCTGGCTGGGCTCGTGGCTGTGGTGGCACTTCCTATGTCGATGCTCGTGCTGGTAGGAGATCCAGCCTCGGTCGGGCTAGGCCCTGACGCCGATGCACCGAACGAGTCGGTGCGAAACACTGCGCTCAGCGACGAGGTCCAGCTGCGTGTTTGGACGCGAGCCGAGGCCATGCGCACTGGATCGTTCTGGGCGATCTCGGTCGCTTTTGTGGTGGTTCTGCTAGCCCAGACCGGTTTTTTAGTTCATCAAATCGCGTTTCTCGAAGACCGACTCGGGTCGCGTAGTGCTGCGGCATTGGCGCTGAGCACGACGGCGTTCGGGTCGATCGTGGCCCGGCTGGTTGTTGGGCGCTTCGCTGACGGCATGGACAAGCGTCTCTTGACGGTCACAATCATCGTCGTTCAAGGACTCGCGGTGATGGGTACGACGTTGATCGATAATCGCATCACCACGTACGTGCTTGTACTGATCGTGGGGTTCACGATCGGCAATGTCTACATGATGCAGACGCTTATGGCAGCCGAGATCTTTGGCCTGGTGTCGCTTGGCTCGGTCCTCGGCACGATGACGCTGATGAGTCAGGTGGGAAGCGGACTCGGCCCGTTTCTGGTCGGCTGGGCCGAAGACGTCACCGGCTCGTATCGCATACCCTTCGTGATAACAGGCTTGGCAACGATTGCCGCTGCGGTCTTGATCCTGCTCGCTCGTCCGATTCATAGTGAGGCACCGGACTCCTAGTTTCATAGTGAGGCACCGGACTCCTAGTACATGAGTCGCCGTACTCGGGGAGAATGTCATAGGGCCGAGCGCACGTCGTTTTATGTGCGACATCGGCAACGGCCACACACTCGAACAAGTTCGGCACACGATCGGATTCAGTGTCATGCGCTCCGGGTGCGCAACGCCGAGTGTGTAGGGCGGCCCGACGACTCGTTGGGTGCGCATTGGAACGAGAATCAGCAGCGTGGCTATGCGCCGCTTTGCCGGCGATTGGCCGCAGTTGGCGTCGGCGCTTCGAAGAAGAACCTGTCGATTGCGCTGGCCCATGGGCTGGCACGACCAGTTCCGTTCCAGTGACGGTTTCGCCTGGGGGCTTGCCGCTCCCGGTGTCATTGGCTCAGCCGGCTTGCGCCTCGTCTTGAACCGGAAACCGTGTGTTGTTCAGTACACCTATCACGAGTGGGTTTCTTGAAGTTTGGTGCGTTTACGTCGTACTGGACGATGAGTCCAAGAGGTTTAAAGAAACTGGTTGCCAAATGGTGATTGGGCCCGCTATATTATCTCTTCTGCCCGGGTGTGCGTTGTGCATGTTGAAGGTGGTTGTCGGTGCCTCTCTTGCTGCTTTTGAGTTCTTCTTGATTGTTGGTGGTGATGCTCCGGTTGTTCGGCTGTGCCGGGCGATGGCTCTTTGAAAACAGAAGACAGGAAACGAAAAGCCAGTGCGGCATTTCGATGGACGCTCTTTGTTCGTTGATTTGTCGTTCAATTATTAAAAGTCCTACCCATCTCTTCAGCCCCCGCGTTGATTGGTGCAGTAGGCAATGAACAGGTCAGGAAGTTTCAGTGATTGCAGTGTTTCTAACGTTGCGCTGTGTTGCTGGGATTAACTAAACCTCCATTTCGCATAATCATCTTTAAGAGCAGGGTTTGCTTCGGCGGGCTTTGTGGTGGTTTACGCAACTGATTTCAACCAGTGTTTACATTGGAAGATTTTGACGGAGAGTTTGATCCTGGCTCAGGACGAACGCTGGCGGCGCGCCTAATACATGCAAGTCGAACGAGTACGCACTTCGGTGCAATGTACGAGTGGCGAACGGGTGAGTAACACGTGAGAAACCTGCCTCGGAGACCGGGACAACCATTGGAAACGATGGCTAATACCGGATGTCCTTTTACGGTCGCATGACTGTTTGAGGAAATGATCCGTCGCTCCGGGAGGGTCTCGCGGCCTATCAGCTTGTTGGTGAGGTAATGGCTCACCAAGGCATCGACGGGTAGCTGGTCTGAGAGGACGATCAGCCACACTGGGACTGAGACACGGCCCAGACTCCTACGGGAGGCAGCAGTAGGGAATCTTGCACAATGGGCGAAAGCCTGATGCAGCGACGCCGCGTGGGGGATGAAGGCCTTCGGGTTGTAAACCCCTTTCAGTAGGGACGAAAATGACGGTACCTACAGAAGAAGCTCCGGCCAACTACGTGCCAGCAGCCGCGGTAACACGTAGGGAGCAAGCGTTGTCCGGATTTATTGGGCGTAAAGAGCTCGTAGGTGGTTCGGTAAGTCGGATGTGAAAACTCAAGGCTCAACCTTGAGACGCCATCCGATACTGCTGTGACTTGAGTTCGGTAGAGGAGTGTGGAATTCCTGGTGTAGCGGTGAAATGCGCAGATATCAGGAGGAACACCAACAGCGAAGGCAGCACTCTGGGCCGATACTGACACTGAGGAGCGAAAGCATGGGGAGCAAACAGGATTAGATACCCTGGTAGTCCATGCCGTAAACGTTGGGCACTAGGTGTGGGGATTTATCAACGATCTCCGCGCCGTCGCTAACGCATTAAGTGCCCCGCCTGGGGAGTACGGCCGCAAGGCTAAAACTCAAAGGAATTGACGGGGGCCCGCACAAGCGGCGGAGCATGTTGCTTAATTCGAGGCAACGCGAAGAACCTTACCTGGGTTTGACATTTAGGGAAAAGCCATAGAGATATGGTGTCCTTCGGGGCCCTAAACAGGTGGTGCATGGCTGTCGTCAGCTCGTGTCGTGAGATGTTGGGTTAAGTCCCGCAACGAGCGCAACCCCTGTCCTATGTTGCCAGCACGTAAAGGTGGGGACTCATGGGAGACTGCCGGCGTCAAGTCGGAGGAAGGTGGGGACGACGTCAAGTCATCATGCCCCTTATGTCCAGGGCTGCAAACATGCTACAATGGCCGGTACAACGGGCAGCGACACTGCGAAGTGAAGCGAATCCCTTAAAGCCGGTCTCAGTTCGGATTGAAGTCTGCAACTCGACTTCATGAAGCTGGAGTCGCTAGTAATCCCGGATCAGCAACGCCGGGGTGAATACGTTCCCGGGCCTTGTACACACCGCCCGTCACACCACGAAAGTCGGTAACACCCGAAGTCAGTGGCCCAACTCGTAAGAGGGGGAGCTGCCGAAGGTGGGATCGGTGATTGGGGTGAAGTCGTAACAAGGTAGCCGTACCGGAAGGTGCGGCTGGATCACCTCCTTTCTAAGGAGATCTACAGTTGTCATTCACGACTTTGTGAGTGGTCATACTGTGGTCATCTAGTTGGTCGCTGGTTTTTCAACGTTTCTCTCCTTGCAGACAATTGATCTGTGAGTGCATGTTCGTTGGATTGTTCAAACTCTGATTTGATCCGCTTTTCTGTCTTCTGTTTTGAGAGGGCGTCGGTTCCATTGTGTCTTTGTGGCATGTGGGTTGGTTGCCTTTGTGGCTCTGTGGTGGCTTTGTGTCGTTGCATCTACGAGAATTTAAGTTGCCGCATCCTCAATTTGGGTGCGGTTTCTTGCGTTCCTTGGTCTTTGAGAATTGAATAGCGAGCACGAGCATCTTTGACACTTCCTTACTCAAATGAGGAGGTGTCTAGATAAATTGCAGCATCACTTTCGGGTGGTGTTGCGCAAACTTTTAGTTTAAATGAGTATGGCCAGTCGTGAGACTGGTCTCTTAACTTGATCTCTTTAAAAACACAGAGGTTCTCTGACGATTTAAGGATTTCGGATTTCAAGCTACAAAGAGCCAACGGTGAATGCCTTGGCACGTACTACCGAAGAAGGACGCGATCGGCTGCGATAAGCCACGGCGAGCTGCCTAATAAGCTATGACCCGTGGATGTCCGAATGGGGAAACCCAGCACCCGTCATGGGGTGTTACTCCCGCCTGAATATATAGGGCGGGTAGAGGGAACTCGGTGAACTGAAACATCTCAGTAACCGGAGGAAAGAAAAACAACCGTGACCCCCCTAGTAGCGGCGAGCGAACGGGGGTGAGCCTAAACCGATTTTGTGGAATAGCCTAGCGGCGTTGCAAAGTCGGGGTCGTGGGACCTAAACGCAGGTGCGCTAGAGCCTGCAAAGAGTTACAAAACTTGTTGCTAGTAGAACCGTACTGGAAAGACGGGCCGTAGAGGGTAATAGCCCCGTAAACGAAAGCTTCAAGTCTCTTATTAGTGTTCCCGAGTAGCACCATTGACGTGGAATTTGGTGTGAATCTGCGAGGCCCACCTCGTAAGGCTAAGTATACGTACGTGACCGATAGTGAACTAGTACCGTGAGGGAAAGGTGAAAAGTACCCCGGGAGGGGAGTGAAATAGTACCTGAAACCGTTGGTTTACAAGCAGTCAAAGAGTCGTTTAGGAAACTTGTTTCCTGGGCCTCGATGGCGTGCCTTTTGAAGAATGAGCCTACGAGTTATGGTGTGTGGCAAGGTTAACCCGTGAGGGGAAGCCGGAGCGAAAGCGAGTCTGAATAGGGCGCATAGTCGCATGCTGTAGACCCGAAGCCGTGTGATCTATCCATGGGCAGTGTGAAGCGAGGGTAAGACCTCGTGGAGGCGCGAACCGACCTAGGTTGAAAACTGGGCGGATGACCTGTGGATAGGGGTGAAAGGCCAATCAAACACGGTGATAGCTGGTTCTCTGCGAAATGCATTTAGGTGCAGCGTTGCGTGTTCAGTACTGGAGGTAGAGCACTGGATGGATTAGGGGGCCCACAAGCTTACCGACTTCAGCCAAACTCCGAATGCCAGTACTCCAGAGCGCAGCAGTGAGACCCCGGGGGATGAGCTTCGGGGTCGAGAGGGAAACAGCCCAGATCGCCGGCTAAGGTCCCAAAGTGTGTGTTAAGTGGTAAACGATGTGGGTTCGCATAGACAACCAGGAGGTTGGCTTAGAAGCAGCCACCCTTGAAAGAGTGCGTAACAGCTCACTGGTCGAGTGGACCTGCGCGGACAATGTAACGGGGCTAAACACACCACCGAAGCCGCGGATGCCATATTTATATGGCGTGGTAGCAGAGCGTCGATCTTGCTGTGAAGCAGCTGCGGAAGCAGTTGTGGAGCGTGGTCGAGTGCGAATGTAGGCATGAGTAGCGAGAGAGGGGTGAGAAACCCCTCCACCGAAAGCCCAAGGGTTCCTGGGGAAGGCTATTCCTCCCAGGGTGAGTCGGGACCTAAGGCGAGGCCGAAAGGCGTAGTCGATGGATAACTGGTTGATATTCCAGTACCGCTGAGAGCGCGCCCAGGCTTAACCGAAGTTGCTAACTGGATGTCCGGATCCTTAGGGAGCCGGAAGGAAAGGACCCACTTTGGAGCGGCCAGCAATGCAGGGACGAAGAATGGTAGGTGAACCCAGGCGATGGTTGTCCTGGGGTAAGTGCTTAGGCCGGGGCATAGGTAAATCCGTTCCCCATAAAGGCTGAAACACGATGCCGAGTCGAATACGACGAAGTCATTGATCCACTACTTCCAAGAAAATCTGCTAGCTAGCTCTCTTAGCGCCCGTACCCCAAACCAACACAGGTGGGCAGGTAGAGAATACTAAGGTGTATGAGATAACCATGGTTAAGGAACTCGGCAAATTGCATCCGTAACTTCGGGATAAGGATGACCTCTTGGGTTTATAGCCTAAAGAGGTGGCACAAACTAGGGGGGAGCGACTGTTTACTAAAAACACAGCAGGGTGCTAAGTCGTAAGACGATGTATACCCTGTGACGCCTGCCCGGTGCTGGAAGGTTACGGGGACCGGTTAGCTGTAAAGCGAAGCTGTGAACCTAAGCCCCAGTAAACGGCGGCCGTAACTATAACGGTCCTAAGGTAGCGAAATTCCTTGTCGGGTAAGTTCCGACCTGCACGAATGGCGTAACGACTCCCCTACTGTCTCAACCATGGACTCAGCGAAATTGAAGTACGAGTAAAGATGCTCGTTAGCTACAGAAGGACGGAAAGACCCCGTGGACCTTTACTATAGCTTGATATTGGTGTTTGATTTGCGTTGTGTAGGATAGGTGGGAGACTAGGAAGTCGGCGCGCTAGCGTCGGTGGAGTCAACCTTGAAATACCACCCTGCGTACGTTGACCATCTAACTTTGGACCGTGATCCGGTTCGGGGACAGTGTCAGGTGGGTAGTTTGACTGGGGCGGTCGCCTCCTAAAGAGTAACGGAGGCGTTCAAAGGTTCCCTCAGACTGGTCGGCAATCAGTCTTCGAGTGCAATGGCATAAGGGAGCTTGACTGCGAGACCTACAAGTCGAGCAGGTACGAAAGTAGGACATAGTGATCCGGCGGTTGCGTGTGGAAGCGCCGTCGCTCAACGGATAAAAGGTACCCCGGGGATAACAGGCTAATCTTTCCCAAGAGTCCATATCGACGGAAAGGTTTGGCACCTCGATGTCGGCTCATCGCATCCTGGGGCTGAAGCAGGTCCCAAGGGTTGGGCTGTTCGCCCATTAAAGCGGTACGCGAGCTGGGTTTAGAACGTCGTGAGACAGTTCGGTCCC
>CAWKZT010000039.1:0-15064 GCA_963854565.1 Acidimicrobiia bacterium | reverse complement strand
TCTCGACTCCAAGCGCTTCCATCGTTGCTGGGTCATGCCGATAAAGATCACCGCACATCCAAAAACTGCTGAGGATGGCGCCGTTATGCACAACTACATCGGTACTCGATGCATCCTTCATCAACTCGCGGGCACCCCACCCGTAATCGACCTTGGTCAGCGACTTTTTGGTTGCCGCCCCGGCCCATAGCGCCTCGCCTGCGGCCTGTTCGGCGAGAAGTCCGTCAGTTCGCACGAAGCGATTTCGATAGACGGCATCGCCGTTGGAGAACGATAGAGAATGCAACATCGCGTCGCCGTCAAAGGGGTGATAGGTGCCGATGGCCTCCATCAGTGGGTTCTCGGTGTTCCGTACGTAAATGCCGGTGAGATCTTCGGGGATCTTGCCCTGGACATCGAGATCCCATGCGTCGTATTCGGTGACCTGGGGCTGCCAGGTTCCGGTGCGGTAAGGGTGGACATCATCGGTCGGCAATGTAGATACGAACGGTTGGTGGGCGGTTACTTTCATGACGATCTCAGACTCCTACTGGAGCTTCGACAATGAAGCTCACCGTTGTGGCAGTACTTCCGCCAATGTTCAATGTTTGCACCCGCTGAGCCCCGTCGACCTGACTGGCATCGGCGGTACCGCTCACTTGACGCATGGCATCGAACAGCATTCGGGCTCCGGTTGCTCCGACCGGATGGCCACCGCCGATTAGTCCTCCGCTGGGGTTTACCGGCAAAGAACCATCGCGTTGAATAACGCCTTCTTCAATGGCTTTCCAGCTCTGGCCCGGCTTGGTAATACCAAGGTGATCAATGGCCATGTATTCCGACGGCGTCATGCAGTCGTGGGTCTCAATGGCATCAATTTCGGCGACCCCGGAAATGCCCGCTCTATCGTGAGCGTCGGTGATGGCCTTGCGAACGTGGGGCATGACATATTCACTGTCATCGTCGCGGCCAAGTTTCTGATCCAGGGAGAGGCCCACAGTCGTGTGGCCCCAACTGGCAATCCTGGCCTGCGCTGTGACGGTTGGATTTGCGGCCAACCACCGGTCAGAAACCAGCACGAGTCCCACTGCACCGTCAGTTATCTGACAACAATCGTTGCGCCGCAACCGAGGTGTAACGGGTGGATTTACTCGATCATCGATGTCGAAGCTGGCGGGCGTGAGATTCCACGAACGAGTCTGGGCCAGTGGATTAGTGGCGGCATTGGTGAGGTTGATTTCGCCGATGGCACGCAAATGTTGATTATCAAGCCCGTAGCGTCGGTCATATTCATCGGCGACCCGGCTAAAGACCGCTGGCCAGATCGGGTATTCACCGCCATCTTCATGCCCTACCCATGCCGCCGCTACTTGGGTGTGAGCTGCCTCAAGGCCCGGCATGGTCTTCTCTTGTTCGATGCCCAGGACGAGAATGCAGTCGTAGCGACCCGCCTCGATTTCGGCCATGGCTGCGAGTACCGCTATCGAACTTGAGGCGCAAGCAGCCTCGTGACGCATCGCCGGTTTGCCCCACAACTCGGGGACCACGCTGGATGGCATAGCCCCCAGGTGGCCCTGCCCTGCGTAGAGCTGACCAAAGGCATTGCCGACGTGAATGCTGTCGATCTGGGATGGCTCCAATCCAGCCGCAAGCAGTGTCCCTTCGACGGCCTCCTGGGTGAGGTCGCCGATGTCAAGACCCTCCCGCTTTAGATTTCGAGCGAAGTCGGTTTGAAAGCCGCCAAGAATCCAAGTATCACTAGTCATTTACCCAGCCTCTCATAGCTTGGACACCCAGTGCTATCCGACCGCCTGCTATCTGACCGCGTGCTATCTGACCGCTAGAACGAAAATGCTCCACCATCGACGAGCGTCTGGCGGAGTTGCTTTCCGATATCGCGTAGCTCGTCGCATCCCTCTTGGCCCAAAGCTTCCCAAGGCGCCATCGCCAACGCATCCGTGCTGGCCTCAATCCCATCACGAAGCGCACGTCCCTTGTCGGTGAGCAAACCATCCGCACTGAGGAGATCCTGTGCCTGAAGGTCGGCACGCGTGGCATTCCACTCCGGCTCCGACCAAGCCCGCATCGCCCGCAGAATTTCACCGGGGTATTTGCCTTCGCCCGCATGCAGCAGCAGTGCTTGCATAGGGCCAACATCACGTGTGAGAAGCGCCGCTACGTGGCCATCACCACGGAATTCGCGGCTGATCGTGATGCCATGCCACAGTGACAAGTGCGCTGGCTCGGGCCAGTCCAAGCTGAGCAGCCCAGCAGCCAGCGGTCGACCGTGGGCCCAACAGGCCTGAGCAGCAACACGGGCAAGCTCGGCCGCCCGGGTGATCATTTCCCCATCAATTATCTCGCCAAAGAAACGGCGCATAGCTCCATCGACCCCGCGCATGCGAGCAGCAGTCCAATCTGCTGGATCGGCGAGTTCCCATGCGCCAGCCATTGCCTGGTCCACTAGTGCGGGGTTGAAGTTGTAGAACGTTGCCGTCACCACCTGCGAGGAGACTGCCCCCATGGGCGCGGCGCGGCCCGCGAAATACCCGGTTCGGTCATCTTGCTCGCCGAGCCCCATAAATTGGGTCGCTGCTTCGGGGGCGAAATAAATCATCCCGTGCACCGCTTCGAGCGCCGTATGCATCTTGCGAGCCATGATTTTTTCCACCGGCAAACCGTAGCTCAGGTATGCGCTAGTCGCTAACCCCGCTAGTCGACGAGGCGTCGCAAAGTAAGCTGCCAAAATGGACATCAACTGGCTCTCCGCATTCATTGATCTACCAGCCACCGTGTTCGAGTCAGGAGCCGCATTTTGGGCCCGCGCCACAGATTCAACACTGTCCGCCTCTCGAGGTCCTGACGGAGCTTTTGCCACGCTTACCCCTGCCAGCGGCGAATCTTGCTTGGGGGTGCAACGCCTCGGTCAACAAGCTCGAATTCACCTTGACTTTCATGTTGACTCGTTACCCGAAGCACGCGATCACGCCGTTGTCTTGGGTGCCACCCTGATCTACGAAGACAACCATGCCGTTTTGCAGTCTCCGGCGGGCTTGACGTTTTGCTTCGTCACCCACGGAGGGCGGGCAGAGCTTCCTCAGCCCGTGGGCACTCCACGTCTCCACCTGCTCAACCAGGTGTCAATCGATGTACCGCATGACCGTTTCGTTGGCGAGTGCGATTTTTGGTCGGCGCTCACCGGTTGGGAACTCTCGGCAACGCCCCTGCAACAATTTGCTTCGTTGAGCCAGCCCCACCACATTCCTCTGCGACTGCTACTGCAGCAACTCGGCCGTGATGATGAATCGTCCACTGCCCGTGCCCATCTCGACATCGCCTGTGGGCCGCACTTCGTCGAGGTCAGCCAGACGTTCTTGGATTATGGGGCCGAGTTGGTCGAGCACCATGAGCACTGGACCACCATGAGCGATCCGGCCGGCCTTCTGTTTTGTCTCACCCGGCGTGATCCGATGACCAGAGCACTAGCTCCTCCTGTATAGCCACGGAAGCGCCGAAAGTTCATCAGTGTCATGAGACTCCCCTCGGCCTTTCTACGGGCGTCCGTTCTTCGCTATCGATGATTGAATTACAGGCCTTGCACAATCTGCCATGCTCCGAGGGCGAATGCTAGGGCAGCGCCTAGTAGTCCGTGCCATCGCCACCGGGTCAACTCCGGATGCTCTGAACGTAGGCCAAGCACAAACAACGAAAGGTTCACCAAGGTAAACACCCCGAGGGTGACCACGCTCGTTGCCTTGGCCAGGCCCACCAGTGGAAAGAAAAGCGCCAAAACTAAAATAACAACCGAGACGATCCGGGTGGCCCGAACCGGGGTGTGTCGTACCGGATCCACTTGGGCAAAGTAGCTCGGCAAGAGATCTTCTCGAGCCATGCCATACAGCACCCGCGACGCCATCACGATTTGTACCAAGATGCCGTTGACCATGGCCAGAATCGCCAGGGCAGAAACGATCCGAGCGTCGTAGCCCGATAACTCCTCGAACATCGTCGCCAACGGGGCAGCCGAGTCTGTGACAGCCACACGATTGGGCACGAGCGCCGCGATCATCGCCAGCAACACATACAGCGTGAGGGTGATCACCAATGTTGCGGCAATAGCACGCGGCACGGTGCGGCGAGCGTCAACGGTCTCCTCGGCCATGTTCGCAATATCTTCAAACCCGACGTAAGCAAAAAATGCGACAACGGCGCCTGCAAATATTGGGGTGATACCGATTCCGTGAACCCCCGGCGTAAAGGTGTCGGCCACAGCCTGGCCATCCCCGAGAAGCGGCAGGCCAAAGCCAATAACAACAAGCAAGGTGCCGACCTCGACCAATGTCAACACCCCAGCAAAGAGCACACTTTCTTTGGCCCCACGCATCGCGACCAGCGCAAGAAGAAGGACAACAAAAACAACGACCGCCCGTTCAGGTAATTCCACTATCGATCTCACGTAACCCGCGAACGCTATGGAAATTACGGCACTAGAGATCGTTCCCGTGACGACAACGCCCAGTCCGGCCACGCGTCCTGCCACCGGACCAAGTCCGCGGTTGGCGAACACCGCCTCCCCACCGGCCCGCGGAAACGCTCGCACCAGTTGCATATAGGACACAGCGGTTACTCCGGCTACGAAACCGGCCACGAGGAAAGCCAACGGAGCGTTACTACCCGACGTGGCCAAAATCTCGCCCACGAGTGCAAAGATGCCTGCGCCAATGGTGACACCCACGCCATAAAAGACCAACCACGGAAGGGTAAGCGACCGTTCGAGACCGTCCGCCGACTCCGATTCGGCCGAGCGGCGTGACGAAGTGTTCGTCTCCCCTGTAGATCGACCCCGGCCGGCCGGCTGCTTTCTCATGGGTATGCCCTCTGTCGCTTCAGTTATATCTTTACCAAAATCGAACCAAATCGATGCGGTACAAGGTCCCGGTTCACCATCGGAGCGACTAGAGATTACCGAATGCGTCTCGGATTCGCCGCTCGCTGACTTTGGTTTTGACACCCAGTTGTTGAGCGAACGTGGCTATCCGAAATTCTTCGAGATTCCAGTGCAAGGCTTCGAGCGCAGCCGATCCGGGAAGACGCTCGACATAGCTGGCGAGTTCATTTTCGAGTGTCTGACACGTTGCCATCATCTCGGGATCTTTGTCTCGGCGGCTCGGCAACTTGTCCAGACGGGCACCGATTCCCTGAAGGTAGCGAACAACATCAGCGAGTCGATGAGCCCCGACACCAGAAAGATGATTGGGGTACACGAGGCGAGCCAGGTGGGCTTGCATGTCGAGGTAGGCCGGATGGAAAGCTAGAGGGACAGGCTCAGCCAATCGGGTCCGCAACTCGTCGGCGACCACCAGTATTTCTCGCGCCTGACCGCCCAACGTTTGTACCGCTTGGGGCAGTGCCATGCGGACGTAATGCATCAAGTCCTCAAAGTCGGACTCATTCCAAACCAATCCTCCGGCTTCTTCGAGTAGGTGTTCGAAGATGGCATCCGCGGCATCGTTGACCCAGGCCAGCTTGGTTTGATGCGGGCTCGAGGCCAATGCCAGAGTGGACTGGTTGTCGAAGAGATCGACAAGAAGGCGGGCCGATCCGCCAATGTTGAGCCGCAACAGGCGGCTCGTGCCCTTCCACATAGTTGCGTACTGCTGGTCGGCGTTGGGCAAGAGTTGAACCCCAACGGTGTCGCCTTCGTCAACGACCGCGGGATAGGCGTCGATGTTGAGACCGGCGGCCGAGGTCTGGACGGAGCGAGGCAGATCACCAAAAGTCCAACGTTTTTGTCCGGTACGGACGAGTTCGTGATCTGACGATGACAGCACCTCGCGGACTTCGCCTGTCAGCTGAGCCCGAACCGTGTCGAGGTCGCGGTTCTGAGCCAATAGGTCACCGTCGTCATTGATCACTCGGTAAATCGGACGAAGGTGACCGGGTACACGGTCCATCACAAGCGCATCATCGGGCAGTGCCTGCCCGGAGATATTGTGCAGTTCGATTCTAAGTACGTCGATCAGATCGCCATCGGCTTCCTGAAGCGCCGGCATAAGCCGCGCAACGGTGTCGGGAATCGGGATGAAGGCTTTGCGAATTTGTTTGGGCATCGAACGCAGCAGAGCGGTCACGAGTTCTTCTCGCAGGCCCGGCACGTTCCATTCGAAGGCAGTTGCGTCGATGGTGTCAAGCATCGACGCCGGAATAGTGACGCTGACACCGTCGTTAATTGATTCGGCATCGAACTCGTAGTCGAGTTCAAGTTCTACGTCGCCGGAGGACCACACTTTGGGAAACGATGCATCATCTGTTTCGACTTTGTTGACATCGAAAATATTGTCGATATGGAGATCGAGGAATCGCGGGTCTTTCTTGCGCTTGTGATTCCACCACTTGTCAAAGTCGGCTCCCGAGGCCACGTTCTCCTCCAGACGTTCGTCATAGAAATCGAATAGGTCTTCGTACTCGACCACCACATCGGTCCGGTGCCGGGCGCCCAGTTGCCGCACTTCGTCGAGCACACCTTCGTTTTGGGCGAAGAAGGCGTGGTGGGTTTCCCATTCACGTTCAATGAGCGCGTGATGGATGAACATTTCGCGGGCACCTTCAGGATCGACCCGGCGATAGTGCACCCGGCGGCCAGCCACCAGCGGAACGCCATAGAGAAAAACTCGCTCGATGGACATGGGCGAGACCATTTCGATGTCCCACTCGGGTTCGTCATAGGTGCGTTTAACGACGTGAGCACCCGCTCGCTCGGCCCATTCGGGTTCGATACGCGCCGCACTGTGAGCCCACATCCGGTTGGTCTCGATCAACTCTCCGGCCATGATCCAATTGGGTGGTTTCTTAGCGAGCGAAGATCCGCGACCGAGAATAAACCGGGCATTGCGCCCACCGGTGTACTCCGCTCCCATGGTGTCTTTCAACCCAATGTGAGACAGCAACCCCGTAAGCAGGGCCTCGTGAACAACATCGGGTTGAGCGGGCACCTTGTTGATGACCCAGCGCTGTGATTTCGCGCTCCGTTCCAACTGTCGGACAATGTCCCACCACTCGCGGATGCGGTTGTAATTGAGGAACTCTTTCTTGCACATGCGGCGCAGACTGCTGCCCGATCGAGTTTTGCGTTCGGTCTCGATGTGTTCCCACAGTCGTAACCAGGACAAGAAATCCGAGCTGGGATCGGCGAAGCGGGAGTGGAATTGGGCGGATTCTTGTTGCTTCTCTTTCGGCCGCTCGCGAGGGTCTTGTACCGACATCGCCGCAGTGATGGTGATGACCTCACGGAGGCAATTGGTCTCGGCCCCCGCAATGACCATGCGACCGAACCTTGGATCGATTGGCATGCGCGCTAGTTGGCGGCCGATCGGCGTGAGCCATTTCCGGGTGCCTTCTTCGTCGGGCCGAACGGCATCAAGCTCTTCCAGCAAGCCGATGCCGTCCCGAATGTTGCGCAATTCGGGCGGATCAACAAAGGGGAAGGTTTCGATGTCACCGAGACCGAGTGCCGCCATTTGCAAAATGACCGAAGCCAAATTGGTGCGTGTGATTTCGGGTTCGGTGAATTCGGGTCGTTCGGCGAAGTTCTCTTCGGAGTACAGACGGATGGCAATGCCGGGCGCAACACGGCCACAGCGACCTGATCGTTGGTTGGCGCTGGCCTGAGATACGTCTTCGATGGGGAGTCGTTGCACCTTGGTGCGCTTGTTGTAGCGACTTATTCGGGCGGTGCCCGCGTCCACGACGTAACGAATTCCGGGCACGGTAAGGGAGGTTTCGGCCACATTCGTGGCCACCACGATGCGGCGGGCATCACGGCGGGATCGATCGAAGACGCGGTGTTGTTCGGCCGCTGACAGCCGACCAAATAGTGCGACAACTTCGGTGTTACGAAGGTTGGCCTCGGTTAGTGCCTCGGTGGCTTCACGAATCTCGCGCTCACCACTGCAGAACACGAGTACATCGCCGGACCCTTCGTACTCCAGTTCCACCACTGCCTCGACGACGGCGTCGGCTTGGCTGATGGGATTTCCGGTGGTTGGGTCTTCCATTGGCTGGTAGCGAATCTCAACCGGATATGTCCGTCCCGAAACCTGCACGATGGGAGCATTGTTGAAGTGCTCAGAGAAGCGAGCGGTATCAATGGTGGCGGAGGTAATGATGACTTTGAGCTCCGGACGTTTGGGGAGAAGCCGACGTAGGTAGCCCAATAGGAAGTCGATGTTGAGACTGCGTTCGTGCGCTTCATCCACGATGATCACGCTGTACGCCGACAGGTCGCGATCATTTTGCATTTCGGCCAGCAACATGCCATCGGTCATGACTTTGATGGCCGTGCGTTTGGACACCTTGTCGGTGAAGCGCACTTTGTAGCCCACGATGCCACCGACCTCGTCGCCAAGTTCTTCGGCTACTCGTTCGGCTATCGATCGGGCCGCTATGCGACGGGGTTGGGTGTGCCCGATCCAGCCGCTCTCGTGCAACCCAAGTTCGACACACATCTTGGGCAACTGGGTGCTCTTGCCCGACCCCGTTTCGCCAGCCACAACAATAACTTGATTGTCGCGAATGATCTTGAGTAGTTCTTCGCGTCGCTCAGTAATCGGTAGTTCGGGGTACGTGATCTTCGTCGGTGAGGAAGCAGCACCGTCGGAGTCCATCCCAGCAGTGTGCAACCAGAACACCGAGGCTTACAACCAGCCGCCGAGGGGGGTTAGCTCACCCGGGGCCAAACTCCATTTGTTTGCATGGTGCGACGAAACACGATTTGCCAGAGTTGAGTGTTGCGGATCCGAAATCCGGCGATGGACGCCATCAGGTAGTAGTGCCACATGCGCCTGAAGGTCTCGTCATAGGCAGGTAGGTCGTCCCACGCAGTACCGATGTTGGCAGCCCATGCCTGCAAGGTGGTGGCGTAGTCGGGCCCAAAATTGTGGACATCTTCAATGGTGAAACCGGGTTCGGCTGCCGCGGCCATTTGCCCCAACGAGGGCAGCCGTCCGCCCGGGAAAATGTATCGATCCATCCAGGCATCGAAGTGTTTCTTGGATGCGTTGGATCCAATGGTGTGGTGCAACATGGCACCATCTGGCGCTAAGAGGCGATCGCATTGCTCAAAGAACGTCTTGTAGTTCTTGGGGCCAACGTGCTCAAACATCCCAATCGACACAATCCGATCGAATACCCCCCGCACGCTTCGGTAATCGGCCTGCTCTATGGTCACCGAAAGGCCAGCGGTGCGTTGACGAGCAAGCTTGACCTGCTCAATTGCCGGCGAGATTCCCGTAACTATCACGCCATATTCTTCGGCCGCAAATTTGGCGAAACCGCCCCAGCCACAACCAATCTCGAGAACAGTCATGCCTTCTTCGAACTGCAGTTTGCGACAAACCAGGTCCAACTTTGCCCGCTGAGCCTCGGCCAGCGAAGCCGAATCGGCCCAATAGCCGCAGCTGTATATCATGCGCTCATCGAGCATTCGCTTGTACAGGTCGTTACCGATGTCGTAATGAGCCGAAGCATTCTCCGCCGCAGCTTCCTTACTTTGCCGATTGGTGAACCGAGACTTAGCAATGATCTTGAGCAGTTCGGGTCCGAGCCGGATTTCGTCTTTAAGGTCGGCGAGTATGATCTTGGCGAGAAACTGGTCGAGGGCAGGGGTATCCCACCAACCCTCCATGTATGACTCCCCAAGGCCTAGCTCACGATCGCGAATGACGCGATCCCAGACTCGGTCGTCATGGATCTGAATATCCCAGGGATTGGGCCCACCCACTGCCACTCCGGCGGCAGCTAGAAGACGCTTGCCAAATATTTCAGAACTAACCATCACCAATTCTGACATGCCAGCGGGTGAACCTGTCATTTTATTTTCTGGCTTTATCGGGCCAAGGCCAGTGAAGAGGTTTGATTGCCGCTCTACCTACGCATCGAAGCCGACATAGCTGGCAATTTCGTCGTTGGCATAGCGACGCGAGACCACGTCGTTGGCGACAAATTCTGCGTCCGGCCAACCCAGTGCGACACACGTCATGATGACTTCGTCTTCGGGGATGTTGGCATGTTCGCGTACTACCGAGGATTGCATGATGCCTTGCCCGTTGATGACACAACCGAGACCTTTGGAGGTCGCGGCAAGGACAAGTCCGTAGGTAGCGGCCCCGCAGTCAAAGTGGGCCACGGTGTCATCGGCGAGGTCTTTGTCAATCGTGATGACTACTGAGACTGGCGCATCAAATTGCCGGAATCCGCGCATCACCCAATCGGTTCGACGGGATTTGTCGTCACGTTCAATTCCCATTGCTTCGAACAACTGAACGGCGATCTCAACTTGGCGTTCGCGGTGAGGTCCTTGGTAGCCATGATCGGCGGTTTTAATCTCGCGATTGATAGCCGCTCCGGCCATCATCCGCTCGGTGTTGCCCTCGCGGATCAACTCCAGCGGGACGCCACTGATGACATGGAAGTTCCAGGGTTGGGTATTCATTGACGATGGCGCTCGTTTGGCCAATTCGATAATCTCGACCATGAGGTCCTTGGACACCAATTTGTTCGTGTAGCCGCGGATACTTCGACGTGACCCAATCAGGGTTTCAAGATCCATTGTGTGCCTCCCAACTCGTTTGGACTTTCTTGAGCAGGCTCGGATACACAATAATGTGCCGGACAGGCGCTATCGATTTCATATACCAAACACTACGACGCTGGCGGTGGTTTACGTAGATACCCATTTGCCCGTGGTAGCGACCGTCTCGCCATGGACTCAACGGGGGTGAACATCGACGCGGTGAAGGTCGCCGCCGACCTCTACTTTGCCCTCGAAGTCCGTTGCGGCGAGGGCCCGCCAATCGTCTGGTGTGCCGCTCATTGGCATAGCGGGGACGTAGTGGGTAAGGATTAGCGTGTCTACTCCCCCACGTTTTGCGGTACCTCCGGCTTCTTCGGGCGACGAGTGATAGTCGAGCGTGTCCTGCATCCGTTGCAAGGGGACGGCGGCAAGAATATCTTTACGAATTACGGTGTGCACAAGTGCATTTGCTCCAACACATAACGTGTCGAGCCCGTCACAAGGCACCGTGTCGCCCGCGGTGACGACCGAAGCACCACCATGATCGAATCGATAGCCAATACTTGGTTCGACCGGCTTGTGATCGGTTTGACCACAAACAATTTCTACCGCACCTGGCAAAGACACTGCGCCCTCGGTCACCTCAATAACCGTCACCGGGGGGCGGTAGTCGAGGTCTTCATGATGAGCGATGCGATACCCAATGTCGGGTTCCAGGGAGGCAAGAATATGGTCGATGACCTGTTGCGTTCCAACCGGGCCGACGATGATGAGCGGCATCTCGGTGAACGTCATCACCCACCGACTAGTAATGACGTCATTGAGATCGGTGATGTGATCGCTGTGCAGATGGGTCAGCAGAACTGCCGTTAGGTTTGGAGCGCCCAGGCCGAGCGCCGCCAGGCGCATCAACACGCCACGACCAGCATCCACCAAATAATGCTCAGCGTCCGGGCCGTCGCCATTGGAGATCAGCGTGGCTGGTCCGGCGCAGTCGGGACTTGGGATGGGGCTGCCCGTGCCGAGCAGATGGACGGTGAGCGTCATGAATTCGACTCTTCGAGGGTCTTGAGGTGTGCCATGACCACACAGTAGCAATGCGCGGCGAATTCGTAATCGCCTCGGGCCGTACACCCTGATGCAAAGCCCATAAACCTCGGTCACCTATACCGCCGACCACCCCGAGTGCTTCGCTTCTGAAGATCATGACAGTGCCAGCAAGGTCTAGTTGCCAACAAGGTCTGGCCGTCTAGCGAGTCCCCGTGAGCGGACTGGCTTCGGGTACTTGCCAATCGGCGGGCATTTTGGCGAAGTCAAAGAAGGGTTCGTCATCGCCCGCTTCGACGGCGGCAGCAACCTGGTCGTAGAAGCCTTTGCCGGTTTCTTCGGCGAATGTGATGCTGACATCTTCAGCACTTTGCGCATTGGGTCGCTCGACGTACTCCGAAAAGGCCGTCTCGTCCGCGCCCCCATGGGTGTAGCCGCGGGCGAACATTTGCTTGAGCACGCCGAAGCCGTCGTTGCGGACGAGGACGTCGCCTCGCGCTGACCCGCCGCTCGCGCGCATGTGCTTAATAAAAGCGTCCAAGTCGTAGGTGTCGAACGCGACGTGTTGGATGCCGTGGTCACCATGACGGTCGACGAATGCGGTCACTTGGCTTTTCTTAGCCCGGTCGATTCCTTCGATAAGGGCAACGCCGAACTCGCCGTAGTCAATGCACCAGATCTTCATGCTGTCGTCGGCATCGTCGGGGCGAACATCATCGATGCGATTGATGAGGCGACCGCCCTCGACCTCTATGTGAAACCACGCCCACTTCTCGATAGTGCCAGCGGCGCAGGCATAGGTGATGTGGTCGACGCGTTTGAGATGCGACATTTGGCGTACTCCAGGTGGATTGTAGTTTCGCTACTTTGGTCGTATCGAGAATCTCAATCAAGTAACCTGTCCAATCTGTTCAAATGTTTACCAACCAGAGAGCATTATGGTCGAATCCAGCTATCACATTGATGCGTTAGATCGCGAACTGATCGGCGTGCTCCGACGGGGTGGACGCCTGTCGAACTCGCAACTCGCGCGCGAGACCGCGATGGCACGAGGGACGGTTCAGTCCCGCTTGGCTCGTCTCGTCGACACCGGCGTCATCACCGGTTGGGGGCCCGATCTCAACCCGCGAGCTACCAATCACCCTGTCGCGGCATTCGCAACACTGTCCATCGCTCAGGGCAGCCACCCCCGTGTCCTTGCCAGTTTGGCCAAGCTGCCTGAGGTGATGGAGGTACATGTCGTCACTGGCAAAGGCGATCTGCTGTGTCGTATGGCGGCGCGAAGCAACGATCATCTGCATGAGTTGATCCAATCCATCGTGGCCATTGATGGCGTAATTCGTTCCGACAGCCAGCTTGCACTCCAGTCCCCTATTCAACGCACCGTCGCCGACCTAATTGGCGGTTAACGTTGTTTGACAGGGTTCAGGTATTGCTGAAGGCGAGAGAACAGTTCCAATGACGCAGACCAAGATTGGCATCATCGGTGGAGGAATCGCTGGCGTCAGCGCTGCTTACTACCTGGCGCAAAAACTTGGCGGGGAACATGTGGTGCTGGTGGAGGCCGAGAGCCAGTTGGCCCAACACACCACGGGACGATCCGCAGCAATTTTGATCGAGAACTACGGGGCCGTCCCTGTCCGAGCACTCACCAAGGTAGGGCTTAGCTTTCTCCGCCAAACCCCTGCCGATTTAGCCGATAGACCAATCCTCACGCAACGAGGCAGCCTGTTCGTCGCGACACCCGACGAGGACGATGAGGTCGAACAACTCATTGCTGAAGCCAGCCAGCTCAACGTAAAACAACACGAGCTCTCAACCGACGAGGCCATCGCGTTGTGTCCGATGCTTCGCCCCGGGGTTCACTCCCGCGCGTTGTACGAGCCCGATGCAGCCGATATTGATGTCGCGGTCCTTCACCAGGCATTCGTGCGGGGATTCCGTTCGGCGGGCGGCACTATTCTCACCTCGACTCGCATCACCGATATCAGCCGCACCGCTAACGGGTGGCGACTCGGATCGACCAGCGAACCGCTCGAGGTGGAGATCGTTATCAATGCCGCTGGAGCCTGGGGCGATGTCGTGGCCGCCAGTGCAGGTATTGCCCCGATCGGTCTTACCCCACTACGGCGAACGGTGTTCATGGCCACGAGCCCATTCCCCAATTCGGAGAACTGGCCCATTGTTTCCAGCGCCGAGCACGGCTGGTATGCGAAACCCGACGGTCACCAATTTCTCTGCTCGCCAGCCGACGAGACGCCCAGCGAACCGTGCGACGCCAAACCCGAAGAAATCGATATCGCGATTGCTATAGACCGGATCAATGCAGCAACGACGATGGGAATCCGCAGCGTGACCTCCACCTGGGCTGGACTGCGTACCTTCGCCCCCGATAGGTCATTGGTGGTCGGACCCGATCCAACCGACCCGAATTTCTTCTGGCTAGTCGGCCAGGGAGGCACTGGCATTCAAACCTCTCCTGGCACCGGTCAGCTGGTGAGAGACCTGGTCATCGACGGACGGCCTGGACCGGCGTTTGACTCGGTTGGCCTTGACCTTCCCAGCCTGCTCCCCGATCGATTGCGCACCTAATCTCGCCGCATTGAACGGTTGGTTCCTTAGGGTCCGAGGATTCCGTCGACGATTCCGATGGTGCGGTCGCAGAATTGGGTGATCCGTTCATCGTGAGTGACGACGATGGCCGCAGTTCCTCGGGTTTTCATCTCCATACGGATGAGTTCCATAACTTGTGACCCAAGTTCGGTGTCAAGTGAGGACGTTGGTTCGTCAAACAACACCAAGCTCGGTTCATTCATTAGTGCCCGTCCGATGGCAACTCGCTGACGCTCGCCACCAGAAAGTTCGCCAGGTAGATTCTTCGCTCGCTCAGCCAACCCAAGTTCGCCCAGCAAACGATCAGCCCGTCGACGAGCCGGGGCGCGTTCTCGGCGACCCATTTCATCAACAACAAGAAGATTTTCTCGCGCGGTAAGGAACGGAACGAGGTTGACGGTCTGGAATACGAATCCGACCTGTTCTTGGCGAAATTTGGTGAGCTGCTTGGCTTCGTAAGCCGTTATGTCCTCACCGTTCACGATTACCGATCCGCTTGATGCAGACAGAATCCCGCCAGCAATAGAGCAGAGCGTCGTTTTTCCTGATCCGGACGGCCCGACCAAAGCAACGATCTCATCACTTCCCACTGAGAGCGTGGCACCACCCAAAGCGACTACTTCAGAACCGGCCATCGGGTAGGTCTTGCGCACGTCGGTCATTTCGAGCGCGGGTTGCGTGGACGTCAACATTAGGAGCCCCCTAGGGCTGTGGCTGGGTCGATGCGGAGAATCCGACGAAGGGAGAAAGCGCAGCCGAGAACTGCTGCGGCAACGAGTTGCCCCGCGCTCATGATTAGCCGCTGAGGTGAGACGAACAATGGGATGGAACCCGGTGGTATTGCGGCATCTATGG
>CAWKZT010000038.1:0-15785 GCA_963854565.1 Acidimicrobiia bacterium | reverse complement strand
GTGACGGCAGCGGCGGCACTTTCCAACGACATCGCCGATGCCAATAATCCGTCCTTCCCGGCTTCGTCGGGTTATACCGCACCGTTAACTACGTCCTCTATTGGCAACTTTGGTGGGTCTACTTGTGGTGGCGACATTGCGGAAGGAATCCGAATCTCGTGCAACACGATCTTTGCGGAGCTTGGGGCTGAGTACGTTGGTCCGGTGCTCATGCGTGAGCAGGCTGAAAATTTTGGTTTCAATGAGGCGCCACCTATCGATCTCACTGCTTCGGTAGCGTCGGTGTTCCCGGAAGATTTCGGTGCGCACTTGCGGCCGAGTGACAAGAACCCCGACATCTTTATTGTCGAGAACACGCCCGCGTTGGCTCAGGCATCGATTGGTCAATTCGAGGTGCGAGCGTCGCCGCTACAGATGGCATTAGTCGCGGCGGCGATTACCAATGGCGGGATCATTATGGAGCCCCATGTGTTATCTGAGGTCCGCAATGTTAAGGGCGAACAGATTGAGGAGTACAAGCCTTCTGTCTGGAAGTCGGCGATGGTTACCAGCGTTGCTGAGGCAATGCGCCAGATGTTGTTGACCACCGCGACCAACGGCACTGCGGTGGGCTTGCAGGTGCCCGGTTTTGAAGTTGGCGGCAAAACGGGAACAGCCGAAACGTTCTCGACGACCAACGATACTCATGCGTGGATAATCGGCTTCGGTGGTCCCGTTGGCGAGGCCTCAACCGTGGCGATAGCAGTGATGGTGGAAGCATTTCCTGGTGGTGGTCAACAAACCGGTGGCGGTACCGCAGCGCCAATCGCCCAGGCCGTATTGGCGGCGGCGTTGCAACCAATGACAGCCCAATTGGGCGAGGGCTAGCGCACTAAACGTCGGTCGCTGAGCAACAAGAGGGTTGCGGCCGACCGAATAGGCTGGTTTGTGGCATAAATGGCGTTGGTGTGACAACTGGCGCAGTGCCACCAGCGGACGCTCTAGCCGACCTACAATCGCTGCGATGTCAGAACAAGGTCCTACCGTCTTTGGCGGCCGCTACGAACTCCATCGCCGCATAGCTCGCGGTGGCATGTCCGACGTTGTTTTGGCGCGTGACCAGGTTCTTGATCGTCCTGTGGCCGTCAAGGTCATGTTTGCCCAGTTTGCGGCTGATCCATCGTTTGTTGAACGATTCCGTCGCGAGGCCCAAGCGGCCGCCAACCTCACCCATCCCAACATTGTTGGGGTGTATGACTGGGGACAGGAAGGCAACACCTATTACATCGTGATGGAGTACATCGACGGCCGTAGTTTGGCCGAGATCCTCCGTAGCGAAGGCCGCCTACATCCCGATCGTGTTGCCGAGATAGGTATTGATGCTTCGGCCGCACTTTCTGTGGCGCACACGGCAGGTATTGTGCATCGCGATCTCAAGGGTGGCAATCTTCTTATCACTCAAGATGGTCAGGTAAAGGTTGCCGACTTTGGCATTGCTACGGCCGTGGCCGAGGGCGTGCAGGAGAATCTCACCCAAACCGGCACCGTGATGGGAACCGCCAGTTACTTCTCACCTGAACAGGCGCAAGGTAAACCGGTAGATCCCCGTAGTGATCTGTATTCGCTGGGTGTGGTGTTGTACGAGGGTGTTACTGGCCGTACGCCATTTGTTGGCGATACTCCGGTGGCGATTGCCTATCAGCATGTGCAGCAGGCTCCGCCGACTTTTGCCGAACTTGGTGTTCAGGCTCCGGACGCGCTCGAAGCCATCATCATGAAGTGTTTGGCGAAGGATCCTGCCAATCGCTATCCGTCAGCCGAAAATCTTCGGGCCGATCTTCGCCGTTTCCGTGAAGGCATCCAGTTGAATAAGCCGCCCGCGGTGGTTGTTCCGACGGTCATACACGTGCCGGCGGTGGACGCAACTATTGCTATTCCTGTGACGCAGGTTCCTGTGCAGTCGCAGTACACCCAACAGCACGCGCCGGTCGATGAGTTCCGAGGCTACGACGACACCGGACGCCGAGTGGTCTATGGCGTTGTTGGTGCAATTGCGCTCGCCATCATTGTGATTGGCGGCATCTTGTTGGCGCAGAGCATTCTGTCCAATGATCCAGTCGACGAAACTCCTGTTGCTCAAGAGGTCACGATCCCGAGTGTGGTGGATCAAACGGTGGACGACGCGGTTGCCGCTCTACGCCGTGACGGTTTTGTAGTGGATGTGCAAACTGTCGATAATACTGATGTCGCTGAAGGCATCGTGTTCTCGCAAGATCCTGCCGCTTTTGTGCTACTCGAAGAGGGTGGCACGGTGATCTTGATGGTTAGTGCTGGTGCCGAGCCTCGGCCGGTAGCTCAGGTTGTGGGCAGCAATATTGATGTGGCTCGTGCTGATCTTGAGCGTCAAGGCTTTGTTGTCGAGGTCCGCGATGCGCCCGGTAGTGATGCTGCTGCCGGTGAAGTTATTTCCCAGGATCCATTGCCGGGGGTACAGCTACGACCGGGCGAAACGGTTGTGCTTGAAGTTTCTCTCGGCCCGGGCGAAGTGGCCGTTCCTGATGTGCAGGGCCTCAGTCCGGCTCAAGCCACGGTTGCTTTGACCGACGAAGGTTTGCGCATTCTCGAGGCCGAAGAAGAATCAGATGTGATTGCCGAAGGATTGGTCATTCGGACCGAGCCAGCGACGGGTGTAATTCTCGAAGAAGGCGACACGGTTACCATTTTCATTTCCACCGGTTTGCCAATGGCTGAGATACCGAACCTTTTTGGCCTCGAGCAACTCGCGGCCGAACAGGCACTGTTTAATCGTGGCCTGCAGGCGGTTGTTGTTGAGCAAGAGACCGTTAACCCCGGCGAGATTGGCCGGGTGCTTTCCCAAGCGCCGTTGGCCTTTGGTGAGGTCGAACAGGGAACGCCGGTGACGATCTTCATTGGTGTAGAACCGCCGCCGACTCCGACACCTGAGCCGACAGCTACGCCTACGCCGACACCGGTTCCTGAGCCAACAGCCACGCCAGTGCCCCCACCGGAGCCAGCTCCATAGTTGTCCACCAGGTTGATGCCTGGTGAAACTCGCTAGCTGGTAGTAGTTCGGTCCAGGAAGTTCTGGATGAGCGCGTGTCCGGCCGTGGTGAGAATTGATTCGGGATGAAACTGCACGCCCTCTACGTCGAGTTCGCGGTGCCGGGCGCCCATGATGAGACCGTCGCTGGTGGTGGCAGTGATTTCGAGAATGTCGGGCGAGGTGGTGGGTTCGATGACGAGGGAGTGGTAGCGGGTGGCTTCGAGCGGGCTGGGTAGTCCGGCGAACACCCCCCGACCTTCGTGGTCAACTAATGAGGTCTTGCCGTGCATGAGTTGGGGTGCTCGGACAATTGTGCCGCCGTAGATCTGACCGATGCACTGCAGGCCTAGGCAGACGCCGAACACGGGGATGCGCCCGGCGAAGTGATTGATCATGGCTATCGAACCGGGGGAGTCGTCGGGAGTGCCGGGACCTGGGCTGATTAAAATGCCTTCGGGGTTGAGGGCATCGGCCTCGGCCAAGCTTATGGCATCGCTGCGATGCACGACGGGGTCGGCACTCAGTTCGCCCAGATATTGCACGAGATTGTAGACAAATGAGTCGTAGTTGTCGATGACGAGAATGCGGGGTCCGGACACGAAAGAAGATGGTAGCGAAGCTAGACCGCCAGATGGGTTGATTTTGCCGTATCCTGTTCAATTATGGGGAACCCAAAAAAGCGCAAGGTCGAGGGCGGGCGGATCACCGCTAAGGGCACACAGCCCGAGTCAGCGAGGTATACGCCCCCCGGAACTTATTCACAGAAGCAGATAAGTGCCCCTTGGGTTACTGTGGTGATGTTTGGCTTGCTTTTGATCGGGATGATCCTCATTTTATGTAATTATGTTGGATGGGTTCCAGGCGGAACCGACAACATTTACCTGCTCGTGGGGCTTGGTTTCATCCTCGGCGGTATTATGACTGCCACGCAACTCCACTGACTTTCGTGTCGTCTCGCACGGCTCAAGTTGCACGTATGTAATTACACCCAGACTTGCCCACAACTGTGGATAAGTCTGTAAGGGGTAACCTTTTGTTCACTCTTCGACGGGTGCGACGAGGTCCATGTCTTCGAGGCAATGCCGAGGCGCGGGCGGATCTTCATCCGGGGCCATACGCATCTGCACTTCGGTGCCACAAAGGCTGCATCGATACATAATGCGCACTTTGCGAAGCTCACCCGGCGGGGGAGGCTCGGGCATCATTTGTGACATTCCGCCCAGCAGGCGCATGCCGGAACGCATCAACAAGAATGCGGTAACGACAGCGATTATTAGTCGAACCCAAAATGGCATGGAGTCACGCTAACGCGCCAGCGGTTAGCTAACGCGCGGGGGTAGGAACGCTCTAGCTGATGCGTTCGATGATGGTGGCATTGGCTAGGCCGCCACCTTCGCACATGGTCTGCAGTCCGTAGCGGCCCTCGGTGCGCTCGAGTTCGTTGACCAACGTGGCCATGAGTTTGGTGCCGGAGGCGCCCAGTGGGTGGCCGAGCGCAATGGCACCGCCGTTGACGTTGACATTGTCGAGGTTGGTGCCGAGTTCTTTTTCCCAAGCCAGAACCACCGAAGCGAATGCCTCGTTGATTTCTACGAGGTCGATGTCGGCAATGTCGAGGTCGGCCTTGGCTAGTGCCTTCTTGGTGGCGGGAATTGGTGCGGTGAGCATGAGGCGTGGGTTAGCACCAGCCAAAGCGAACGACACGAATCGGGCCCGTGGTTTCAGGCCAAGTTCGGCGGCCTTCTCGGCGCTCATGATCAGGCAGGCCGAGGCACCGTCGCAGATCTGGGAAGAGTTGCCAGCGGTGATCTTGCCGTTCTCATCGAAAGCGGGGCGTAGGTTAGCCAGCGTCTCAGGCGTGGTGCCTTCGCGGATGCCGCCGTCGGTGGTTACGGTTTCGCCGGTCTTGATGGCCTTGCCACTGTCGCGGTCGCGGATAATTTCGGCGACGGGGATGATTTCGTTGTCGAAGCGACCTTCGGCGGTTGCCTGGGCGGCCAACATTTGACTACGGGAACCGTATTCGTCGAGGTCCTCGCGGGTGATGTCCCATTTGTCGGCGATGAGGTCCGCCGAGATGCCCTGCGGTACCAGGCCACCTTCGTCGGCATAACGGGCACTTACCTGATTACCGAAAGGCTTGCCGAATGAACCGTCGCCGATACTGGCGCCCATAGGCACCTGGCTCATGACTTCGACACCCGCGGCTACGACGACGTCGTATGCGCCGGCCATAACACCCTGCGCAGCAAAGTGCATGGCTTGCTGGGATGATCCACACTGGCGGTCGATGGTGGTGCCGGGCACTTCTTCGGGCCAACCCGCAGCAAGGATCGCGTTGCGAGCAATGTTGAGCGATTGGGCGCCGGACTGCATGACGCAACCCATGATGACGTCGTCGACGATGCCTGGATCAATGCCGGTGCGATCGACCAAGGCCTTGAGGGTTTCGGCCGCAAGATCTACGGGATGCCATCCAGAAAGACGGCCACCGCGGCGGCCACCGGGGGTGCGAACAATGTCGACGATTACTGCTTCATGCATGAGGAACTCCAGGGCGAAGGGATAAAAGGTAAGAATAGAGCGAACAAATGATTGAGAAGGGAACCCACTGTCGTGGTGTTTTCCTCCAAAGAGTGGTAACAATCTGTCACCTGACACTTCACAAGCCAAACCGCGGACCATTCACCCGGTCACATTGGTTTGTTATTAGAAAGAAACCAATGTGGATGATGATGCCTACAACCTCGTAATGCTCTTCGCCCGACTCTCCTTTGGGTTTATGTTCATCTACCACGGTAGAGGCAAGTTCAAGAGCGGCATAGAGGGTACGGCTAGTTGGTTTGAGTCGATGGGAATGAAGCCAGGGATGCTTAACGCGCGCGCTGCTATCGCCACCGAAATTGGCGCCGGCGTACTGATGGTTCTCGGGTTACTGACCAGTCTCGCCGCTACAGCGATGGTTGCCGTGATGCTCGTTGCCGCCATTACCACCCACGTCAAACACGGATTCAGCATCATGGCCGAGGGGTGGGAGTACGTCTACATCATTTCCGTCGGCGCCATCATGATTGCCACCTTCGGCCCCGGCGAATGGTCAGTTGACAACCAACTCGACATCATCACCGACTTCAACGGCTGGACTGGCCTGTTGCTCGCTTCGGTAGGTGGCGTCGTCGGTGGAGCCGCTCAGTTGGCTGCGTTCTACCGTCCACCCGCAGCGGAGTAACGTTGACCCATGAGTCGGACCTTGCAACTTGGCGCCCAGGTGGGCCAGCAGAACATGACGATGGACGAAATGCGCGCCCTATGGCGCAAGTTTGACCAGGGAGGCATGGAGTGGCTGTCGGCATGGGATCACCTGTATGAGGCTCCTCCGGCCGATGGTACGGTCCCGCACTTTGAGGCCATTGCGTGCCTGGGAGCAATGGCAGCCGAGACTACGAACGCTCGGTTGGGTTGTTTCGTGTTTTATGTGGGTTACCGAAACCCCGGTTTGCTTGCGAAGGCTGCGGTCACGATCGATCACATCTCCGGTGGCAGATTTGAGATCGGTCTCGGGGCCGGCTGGCACAAGTGGGAAGCCGAAGCATTTGGCTATGACTTTCCCAGTCTGGGAACACGTTTCGACATGCTCGAAGAAGCGACGCCGCTCATTCGTAGTTTCTTTACCAACGAGCGCACCACCCATGATGGCGAGCACTACAAGGCAGTTCGCGCCGCGATTAATCCGCCTCCGGTGCGAGGCGACATCCCGATCTGGATCGGTGGTGTGGGCGAGAAGCGCACGTTGAAGCTGGTGGCCGAACAAGCCGATGGCTGGAACGCGGCCTACATCTCAGCGGATGAGTACACGCGTCTCGGTGGAGTGCTCGACCGGTGGTGCGACAAGCTCGGGCGAGACCCCGCCACAGTCGAACGGTCAATCAACTTGATGTTCAACCTCGGTGTCGACGAGGCTGCAGCAAAACGAAGTGAAGCGTCGATGGCTAATGACTGGGGGCCGATGTGGCCTCGTGTCAGTCAAGGAGCTTTGTCGGGAACGCCCGAACAAGCGATCGAGCAGATCATTGCCTACCGAGAAGCTGGCGCCGACCTCATCAACATCGCCATTCGCATGCCAGTTGAGACAGATGCATTGGATGCGTACCTGGAAGAGACCGTGCCAGCCGTGCGGGCGGCGGCTGGGTAACGATCTCAGTGGCAAACCCCGCCTGCCTGCGAATTGACCTAGGCGTGTAAAGGGGCCCGGTTCTCGGCCCACTGATAGTCGGTTTCTAGGGCTGCAGCCACATTGAAGAGTTGATCTTCTCGGCCATAGCCACCCACTAGTTGCACGCCGATCGGCAATCCACCCGTGGACATGTGGGTCGGTAGCGAAATGCCCGGCTGGCCAGTGGTGTTCCACGTTGCTGTCAGTGCGGCGTAGGGCATTGACTCCGCTAGCGCACTTATTGGATTGTCGGGTTTGTCCGCCAGTTTGCCGATAGGGGGAGCGACAGTGGCACACGTGGGGGTCAGCAACATGTCCCAGCCATCAGCCCACCACTGGGCGATGGCACGTCGATAAGCGTGTACGGCGCCCGTTGCTTTAACGAGATCTACAGCGGATAATTCGCGGCCGCGCTCGACCATGAACCATGTGGTGGCCTCGACGTCGTCAGGGCCAAGTTCGTGCCCGGTCATCTCGCCCATTAATCGGATGGAGTTAGCGGCACCACTCATCCAGATGGCCATGAAGTCGTCGGTGAACTCACCGGACCGGTTGAGTGCGTCGGGGTAAACGTTTTCGACATGGTGCCCCATGGCTTCGAGTTTGCGAGCGACTTCTTGTGCGGCAGCGGTGCACTCGGGATCGGTGTCCGTGGTCAGTGAATGATCCAAGACGCCGATGCGTAGGGGAGCAACCGGGGCTCCAACCTGATCAAGCCAAGGGACACCTGGGGTAGGAGCAATAACACCATCACCAACACCGGGGCCAGCGGTGGCATCGAGGATCGCCGCGCTGTCGCGCACCGAGTGTGTCACGACGTGCTGGATAGAAACCCCCCACTCATCGTGGCTTGGGCCCATCGACACGCGGCCTCGGCTGGGCTTCATGCCGACTAGACCACACATCGCCGCAGGGATACGAATGGAGCCACCACCATCGCTGGCGTTGGCGGCCGGGATCATGCCCGAAGCAACTGCTGCGGCAGCACCGCCGGATGAGCCGCCAGCACCATGGTCGAGATTCCAGGGGTTCCGGGATGGCCCGTGGGCCGTAGGTTCGGTTGTGGCGACTAGACCAAGTTCGGGGGTATTGGTGCGCCCGGCAATAACAAAGCCTGCATTGCGGTAGGCCACTGCCATATTCGAATCGAAAGTCGAGATGTAGTTGGCAGCTTTCATCGCTTGGTTGCCAAGATGCATGGGGTCGCCCTTGGTAGCAGACCACAGATCCTTCATCAACATTGGCACGCCCTTGAACGGGCCATCGGGAAGATCGGGGCTCGCCGCATCTTCGCGTGCCTTGTCGAACATCTCGTGAATGACCGCGTTGATTTTGGGGTTCAGTTCTTCGATACGGGCGATGGCCCCGTCGACCAACTCTGTTGGGCTGACTTTTCCGCTACGGACTAGTTCGGCTTGGCCAATGGCATCAAGTCGGGCAATTTCATTGGTCATAATTTCTCCCGGAACAACAGGTGGTGTGTTCTCAGACAATAGTGCAACGCCAGGTTACGGGTGGGCTGGAAGGCCGGCATAGCGGGCGGCGATGTGGTTATGCCGGCTGGCTTGGTGTGGGTTTCGATGAGTTGCATTCTCACTTCGCAACAGTTGATCTATGACGCCGTAATGGCGGCGACGAGAGCATCGATTGCTCCGTCAGCTAATGTGATCATCTCGGCGTCGGTTCGGTCCTGGATTGGGTGAGCCACAAAGACCCTTGCTACGTCTAGACCCAACGCTGTGGCCTGGGTTTGGGCGGCATCGACGAAGACGTCGGACGCCACAAACACTCCGGGGATTCCTCGTCGTTCAAGATCGCTGATGTCGTGCACACTGCACGTTGTACAAGATCCTCAATCGGCGAGCGCTTCAATCACCGCATGGCACTCGGTGGCGATTTCGTGACGCAGATCAACTGGGGCCGGCTTAGAGAACGTGGGCTTCATATAGCGCTTGACCGTGGCACCGCGATTGGCAAGTTGGCCTTCGAGGTGATCCAAGAAGACGTTGCCCCTCGGCTTTGAAATATCGAGTAGTCCGACGGTGAGGCCGGCCAGCGTTGCTGGTCGCTCGACAAGCTCGCGCGAAGTCGGCGTTGACTCGTTGGTGGGATCAAGAACAATGCTCATCAGAAATGACCTTACTTCGTCGTTAGGGGGTGATTTCGCGTGTGGTTGTGATCGAACCTTTTTGCCCGGTGACCCAGCCGCCGATGATTGCCGACCACAAACCGGCCGGGCCACCCGCATGCACGATGTGCAACCCGCCATCCGGGTTGAACTTGGGTACTGGACCCTCCGCAAAGATGTCAGGGACACCATCTTCGATGCCATCGACACCACGAGCAACGGTTGCGCCATCAACAGTGAGGTACTTGTCCAACTCTTCACGCAGCCGAGCCTTCGACCAACCAGCGTCGGCGAATCGGCTCATGTGCTCGGGCGACACCACCAACATGGCATCAATCCCCAAGAACGTGCGTGGACCATTGGCATTCAGCAAAGACATGGCCAGCAACTTGGCCAGCGACTCCGGTGTTCGTGACGTTTGATCGATCACGATGTGCGGACCCTCACCACAGTAAGCAGTAACTGTGTTGACGCCTTCGTCAAACCCTCGCTCAACCGAGAGCGGCTCCCACGCTGAACCTTCCTCATCTTCAGCAAAGCAGAATCCCAGCTTGCTCGGTGAGCCATGCGTGGCACGGTCGATGCCGCCCGGTTCGCCACCGCCAACATTCTTGACAACGAGTTGAACGGCTCGGCCAATAGTCATGTTGGCCCGGTTGCCCTGACCGAAGACGTTGATGCCGGAGTTGAGCCCAATCTGATCTCGAATTGGACCATTGATGATGAAGATTGGCCCGACACCCATCGTTGTGGCCAACACGCCGTGCATGTTGAACTCATCGGTGCACACCGCCTCAAGGGCAGTGAGCACAACTGGGAAGTACTCGGGCTTGCAGCCGGCCATCACCGCATTGATGGCCACCTTCTCCACTGAGCACTCGATGAGGTTCGGAGGAATTATGGCCACCATGTCGTCGGCATGACGCGTCGTACCCTCAAGCATGCGCGCCACCCGGGTCTCGGTGGGCGCAACGATCGGCAGGCCGTCGGTCCACCCGCGATCAAACAGGGCCTCTGACTCATCTTCAAGCTCTGCGAACTCAACCCGGCGGCTGGCTAGTCCAGTGCCGCCGTACAAAGCGAGCAAGGCATCGGTACGACTGGGATCGACGCTCAGTGAGCCGCAGCCCGGCGCATAGTCGGTGATGTCTTCGCCCAATGTTGGCTTGTCAAAAAATGTGCGCCACTGCGATGCGCTCCAACCCACAATGCGGTCGGTCTCTACACCGTTGCTCACTCGCAGCACCGTCGGAACCGTTTCAATCTCGTGGTGCCACGACATTGCCAGATCGGTGTCGTTGATGACCCACTCGGCCGCAACCGGAAAATTGGCATCATCTTGCGAATAGACGGTCACCGCCTGATCACCAAACCCCAACTCGATCAGAACGGGCGCGACAAGCACGCAGGTCGGGCAGTCCTGTTTGACAACAATCACAAACCCATCCGGTATCGCAGGTCGGGCGTCGTTATCAGCGGTAGTTGCAGTCACCCCTACATACTCGCATACTCGTGGGCCGGTTTCCGTGGCGAGTTCGGGGCCATCTAGTCGATGAGGTACGGTCAGTATCCCTCTGTTCCCCATTTGATTGGCGCCATGAGTTCACCTGCGTATGACCACCGATTCTTCGATGACTTCGACGTGCAAAATAAACGTGATGCACACCAACACAAGTGGACTATCGACGGCCCAGAAGTTCTTCCGGCATGGATAGCTGAGCACGATTTCAAGCGCCCGCCCGAGATTGCCGATGCCATGCACCTCGTGGCCGACCAAGAAGCCTTTGGCTACTGCGTTCACAAAAGTCTGATCGCCCCGGCCTATGCCAAATGGGCGAAGGATCGCTACGACTGGGATATCGATCCCGAACTCACACAGCCACTTGTGGATTGTCTCCAAGGCGTGTTTGCCGGGATTACCGCAATGAGTGCACCGGATGAGGCGTTCGTGGTGACACCACCCATCTATTTCCCCTTCTTGATGGTGTCGGGACAAACGGGCCGCGAACAAGTCGAATGGACGATGAAGAACACCGAAACCGGGTGGGAGTTCGACGTCGATGAACTTGACCGGGTACTTACCAATAACCCTCGGGTCCGATCAATGCTGTTGGCGCATCCGCATAATCCCACCGGCCGAGTTATGTCGCGCCAACAGCTAACCGACATGGTGGCTGTGGCAGCGAAACATGACATCGTCATTATTTCCGACGAGATCCACGCCGACATCGTCTTCCCCGGCACTGAATTTAGCCCCCTGCTAACTATCGACGGCGCCGCCGAGCGTGTCATCAGTGTGGTGTCGGCCGGGAAGACCTTTGCCCTCTCCGGGGTGCGGGCCGCACTAGGGGTCTTCGGCAATGCTGACCTTCAGGACCGATTTGTTAAGGCCAATCCGCCGTTACTGCTCGGCCGTGCCAGTCGGGCCGGTCTTGACACCACCATCGCTGCTTGGACGCATGGCCACGCATGGCTTGATGGGCTCATGCCGTATTTGGGGGCCCGCCGCCAACAGCTTTTTGACCGCCTGGCAACGGAGGCGCCTTTGGTAAAAGGGCATAGGCCCGAGGCGACCTATCTAGCGTTCCTCGACGTGAGTGCCTGTGATTTGGGTGCCGATCCGGCCGATCGTTTGAAGGAGATCGCTAAAGTGCGCTTCTCCGAAGGAAACCTGTTTGGAACGGGAGGCGATGGCTACATCCGTTTCAACTTTGCGACGTCGGAATCTAACCTCGACACCATCTTGGACCGAGTTATTCCTCACCTCCAGGGTTAGGAACGGCCCTTAAGTAACCGCGAGGTAGCCACCAATGATGTCGCTCACATCGGTGAACCCAGCCTGACGCAACCGGCTAGCGGCGACCGACGAGCGATATCCGCCCGCGCAATACACAACGGTGGGGGCATCAGCATCAAGCTCCTCCAAACGAGCAGGAATTTGCCCCACTGGAATAGAGATAGACCCATCAAGGGCACCCAAAGCAACTTCGCCCGGATTGCGAACGTCGACCAGTTGTAGACCAGCAACCGCGGCCTGGCGTTCGCGGAACTGTGTACCGGTAAGGCGAGAAGCCACCGCGGTGCGGTCGGGGTGGGCGGCCATAACCGCAGGCGGATCGCTAAGGAAGCCGGCCACACGGTCGAATCCAATGCGAGCCAAGCGGTTCTTTGCTTCCAGTTCGAAGCCCTCGTCGACAACCAACACGATGTCGACATCGGAGGTAAACATCGACCCGGCAAACTCGGCGTAGCGACCCTGTAGCCCAACGTTGATTGACCCAGCTAGGTGACCATGAGCAAAGATTTCGGGGTCGCGCCCGTCGAGTAATATTGCCCCACCATCAGCCAAAATTGTTGCTTCCGCTAGGGACAACGCCACTGGTAACTCGGTCTCGTCGTGCAACTCGCGATCTTTGCGATTGAGCACGGCGTCGTAGACGAAGTACCCCGGTGCTGGTGGCTGGCCTTCGGTAACCAGACCGACAAAGGTGGCCTTGTCGGGTGCAGTGAGCGCATAGTTGGTTTCGCGCTGATCGCCGATTGTGGACCATGTTTCGGTGGACAGGTTCTTGCCACATGCTGATCCCGCCCCGTGAGCGGGGTAGACCCGAGTGGAATCAGGCAACGTGAGAATCTCGTTATGTAAACTGTCGTACAACTGATTGGCCAGTTCTTCTTTGGTAGTACCCAACGAACCCAATAGATCAGGGCGGCCCACATCGCCAATAAACAGCGTGTCACCCGTCAGTACCGCATAGGGCTCGGCATCGTCGGCGTGCTCCCAAACAACAATGCTCATCGACTCCGGCGTGTGCCCAGGGGTGTGTCGGAACTCAAGGAGTACATCGCCTAAGGAGTACCGCTCGCCGTGGTGGACCGCACGAGATGCAAATTCGGTGGTGGCCACAGACGAGAAGACGATTTCGGCTCCGGTTGCCTCGGCAAGCTCAAGGTGACCGGACAAGAAATCGGCGTGGAAATGGGTTTCAATGACTAGTTCGATCGTGAATCCCGCTGCTTCGGAATCGGCCACATACTCACCGACATCACGACGCGGATCGACCACCACGGCGCGACCCGTGGTCTCGTCGCCAATGAGGTACGAGGCTTGGGACAAGCAATCGAGGTAGTACTGGGTGAGCTTCATGAGACCACTTCGAGAGTTTTTTCGGCGGTAAGGGGATTGTGTTGATGGGTAATAGCGGAGGCAATGGCGGCAGCAACAATGCCATATTCAATGCCCACGGCAACGGTGACGAGGCCGACAACCAGCATCACAATGAGTGATGGTCGATGGCGCGCGTATTCTCGAATCTTGGGGATGTCTATCATTCCGAGGACCGCCACGATGATAATCGCGGCCAACGCCGCGGTGGGAAGAACCTCGAAGGCAGGCGTCAGCACAAGCAACGTGAGCACGATCATGCCCACTGCGACGAGGGACGCGACAGCTGACTTTGCTCCGGCCCGGGCGTTCACCGCGGTGCGAGAGAAACTGGCGCTCACAGGCATTCCGCTGAAGAATCCGGAGGCAACATTGGCCAGACCTAGCGCTCGAAGTTCGCGGCTTGGGCTCACCGGTTTGTCCTGCGTGAACATCTGAGCGATCGCAATTGATTGCACATACCCAACCAGCATGATTGCCAAGGCGGCCGGGAGTAATGCGAGTACAAGTGATCCGTCCATGGTTGGAGAACTAAATAATGGCAACGAGGACGGGATATTTCCCACGGTGCCCACGCCATGATCTCCCAGGTCGAACACGGCTGAGGCAATAACGGCGAGAACGACGACGACCAAAGACCCAGGAAGTCGCCCCAAATAGGTCTTCAGTAGATGTAGGACTACGACACTGGTAAGAGCGACGGCGAGCGTTAGCCCGTGAACGCCATCGAGATTTTCGATAGCGACTTTCAACGTGTTCTGAAGTTGGCGGTGACGCGAAATGTCTAGCCCGAGGAAGTGTTTAATTTGACTGGCCGCAATCAACACCACGGCTCCAGTGGTGAAACCAATGAGCGCCTGGGGTGTGATCAGGCTGACGATGCGGCCGAGTCGGGCGCCATACAGAACCAGGTACACGGCACCCACCAAGATGGCCAGCACTGCCGCAACTTCGACATATTCGGCCGTGCCTTCATCAGCCTGAGAACTGACTGCTGCCGCTGTCATAACGGCGACCATGGCCGCTGGCCCAATGGAGAGGACGCGAGATGTGCCGAACAGTGCGTAAACGGCGACTGGAACCGTGGCGGCATAGAGACCGACCTCGGGGGGAAGTCCAGCAAGGAGGGCGTAGGCCATGGCCTGAGGAATAAACAGTGAGGCGACGGTTAGCCCGGCGAGGACATCAGGCCAGTAGCGCGCCACAGCGGGCCGTGCTGCAGTTATGTTCCTTCGACTCGACACATATCTAAATGTACGGACAAATGATCTTGAATGCAAGTGCGGCGTGTTTTATGACTAGTTGGGAGCGAGTTTTAGCTCGGAAGTAGCACCCATAGACCAGTCGGCAACGAAGCGATAACGGTCTCCTCGGATAGTGGTTACCCGCCATTCGATGGGCGTGTCGTCGCGAAATCCGAGACGCTCCAGCCGGAACGCAGCATCGCGGTTTCCCAACGACAGGTGCTGCCGATCGCCAGCAGTCGGGATGATGGGCATGAGTCGTTCCCAGCCGCGATTTGGCCGACTCCCGGTGCTTGCCTCAATTTCGATGTACAACGCCGTGTGCGAGAAATCACGGTCGAGGAGCGGTTCGCCCACATCAAGGGGGAGCCAAGTGCGGTCGACGGCGAGCGGTTCGCCTCCTGCCAGACGGAGACGTTCGAGATAGACGAGGTCGGTTTCACCATCGAGGCCCAAATGATCGGCCGCAACGGAATCCTTCACAATCTCAAGAGCCAAGACTTCGCTGGTTTGTTCTACCCCAGAGGCCTCGATTGACTGAAATAGGCTGTACAGCGAACCCAGTGTTTGTTCGAACTCGGTGCGGTTGACCACCGTGCCGCGACCCCGCTTACGACGAAGCAACCCGGTCTTGTTCAAGTACCCAATAGCTTCGCGGACCGTATGGCGACTAACGCCGTACTCTTCAACTAGTTGATGATCGGTAGGAAACCGTTCATCGAACTCGCCCTCTTCGAGGCGTATTTGTAGATCAGCCTCAAGCTGCACCCAAAGCGGTAAATCGTGATCGCGGGAGAGGGTTCTGATAGCCACAGGTAGAACCATACGTCAAGTACGGACAAATACATACAAAGGAAGGTTATTGTCCGGGCTCCACCGCGGGAAGGATCGAAGATTCTTGGGCATTTGAGAACACCGGATACTTCGGTTAGTCACTATTTGTGCCAAATTCATAAGAAACATCAATCCTGCGAAGGCTGAGTAAGTCAATA
>CAWKZT010000037.1:0-15809 GCA_963854565.1 Acidimicrobiia bacterium | reverse complement strand
GGACGTCGCAAACGTCGTCGCGGTGGTCGCGGCCGTGGTCGCAGTGGCGATAGCCACAGCCCCGTGCAGGCTGTTACCGCTGACGGTCCGGCCATAGAACTCGACGAAGAAGCTCTAGCGCGCCGTAGAGGCCGCGAACGTAAAGGTAAGCCCATTGGGCGCTACACGATGGTGGTCAGCGTAAAGGAAGCCGCTACGCAGATTTCGATCCTTGAGGGACGTCAGCTCATAGAGCACTATGTGTCGCGTCCTTCCGATGACGTAACCCAAATCCACGGCAACGTGTACCTGGGTCGTGTCCAGAACGTTCTGCCGGGTATGGAGGCCGCATTCGTCGACATCTCCACTCCCAAAAACGCTGTGCTGTATGCGGGCGATGTGTCCTACGACCAAAAAAAACACAAGGGTCAGCCTCGAATCGAATCGGTCCTTAAGAACAAGCAAATGGTCTTGTGTCAAGTGACCAAGAATCCAATTGATCACAAGGGCGCTCGTCTAACCCAAGAGGTGTCCTTGCCGGGTCGCTTCGTCGTACTCGTGCCCAACTCCACCACCGGTGGTATTTCTAAACGACTCCCCGAGAGTGAACGCAAACGTCTCCGCAAGATCCTCGACCGCGTCGGACCTAAGGGTCACGGAATCATCGTTCGTACTGCGGCTGAGAACGTCACATCCGAAGAAATCGAAGCCGATGTGCGCCGATTGGCCCAACAATGGGACCAGATCGAGAAGCTCGCAGCCAAGACCAAGAGCCCAGCATTGTTGTACCGCGAGCCGGACATGGCGTTGCGAGTCATCCGCGAAGAGTTCAACAAGGATTTCCGGTCCGTCATTATTGATGACAAAGCGCTGTACGAAGAAGTAAGCGGCTACATCTCGGCGATCATGCCCGCCTTGGCTGGCCGGGTGGAATATCACAACCCGGAGTCCGAGAGTCTCACGTTGTTCGAACGCCACCAAGTGCACGATCAGCTTCTGAAGGCGATCGACTCCAAGGTTTGGTTGCCGGGTGGCGGCTCGCTCATTATCGAACGGACCGAAGCGCTTACCGTTATTGATGTCAACACTGGTAAGAACGTGGGTCGCTCCAGCCTCGAAGAGACGGTCTATGCCAACAACCTCGAGGCCGCTACCGAAATCGCTCGACAACTTCGCTTGCGCGACATCGGTGGAATCATTGTCATTGACTTCGTGGATATGGAAGTCCGCAAACACCGCGACCACGTTGTCCGAGAGTTCCGCGACTCGTTGGCTCGCGATAAGACCCGTACCCAGGTGTACGACATATCAGATCTTGGCTTGGTAGAAATGACTCGTAAACGCATTGGGGAGGGGCTATTGCAGTCTCTTTCGGTGACATGTGGCACTTGTGGTGGCCGAGGCTTTGAACTTGACGCCGAACTAGTGGAGAAGGTGTAGCCAAGCGATAGCGTGGCTGAGCTATGTACGCAGTTATTCACACAGGTGGCAAGCAATACCGTGTTGTCGAAGGCGAGACCCTCCAGGTCGAACTTTTGGGCGAGACTGGTACTGAACTTGCGTTCGATCCCATTCTTTTAGCCGACGGCGACGACGTCTCCTCGACTCCTGCCCAGCTCGCTGGTGCAAGCGTGACCGCGAAGGTCATTGGCCAAGCTAAGGGGCCAAAGATCAACGGCTTCACCTATAAAAACAAGTCAAACAACCGCAAACGCTGGGGTCACCGTCAGCACTACTCGGTGATCGAAGTCACCGGTATCTCGAAGGGATAATTTATGTCGAAGACGAAGGGTGGCGGTTCAACCCGCAACGGGCGCGACTCAAACGCTCAGCGCCTCGGCGTAAAGACCTACGACGGCACACTTGTGCATTCCGGAACCATCTTGGTCCGACAGCGTGGCACAAAGTTTCACCCCGGACTCAACGTCCGCAAGGGTGGAGATGACACGTTGTTCGCCGTTGAACACGGTCATGTAAAGTTCGGTAGGCGACGTGGTCGCAAGCTGGTGGACATTGTTCCATTGGCCGAGGGCGAAACGCTCGTCTAGCTAATCCAAGTTCTGATTAACAAGAGCCGTGGCCTTAGGGCCACGGCTCTTGTGGTTTTCGTCTCAGTTCCGGTGAATTGTTCCACGGTCAAACCTGACGGCAGTATCCTGATGATATGTCTCAGTTCGTTGACGAGTGCAACATAAACCTCCGCGGTGGCGATGGAGGAGCAGGTTGCGTGGCCATGCGCCGTGAATCCCATACACCACTCGGTGGTCCCGATGGTGGCGACGGCGGCAAGGGCGGTGACGTTTGGATGATTGCGGACCACAACGCTGCCTCTCTGCTGTCATTTCGTGACCACCCCCACCGTCGGGCCGACGATGGCACGCACGGTTCTGGCAAACGCAAGCACGGCCACACCGGCGAGGATGTCATCGTCATGGTCCCTGAGGGCACGACAGTCCGCAATTTCGACGGTGAGTTGCTGGCCGATCTGCAGAGTTCGGGTGACAAGTGGCTCGCCGCGCGCGGCGGACGCGGAGGCAAAGGCAACGCTCGCTTTCTGTCCAATCGGCGCCGCGCCCCAGACTTCGCCGAGCAAGGCGAAGAGGGCGAAGAAAACTGGATGCGCCTGGAGCTCAAATTGCTGGCTGATGTGGCGCTCGTGGGATTCCCCAATGCCGGCAAGAGCACGCTTATCTCTCGTATCTCCGCTGCTAAACCAAAGATTGCTAACTACCCGTTCACCACGCTGGAACCAAACCTCGGAGTCGTTCGCGTTGACGATTCCACCGAACTAGTTGTTGCCGATATCCCGGGACTCATCGAGGGAGCCAACGAAGGTAAGGGCCTCGGACACCAGTTTCTTCGCCACATCGAGCGCGCCAGCGTGCTGTGTCTGTTGGTCGACCTTCTTCCGATCGATGGGCGACCGCCCGAAGAGCAACTCGAAGTGCTTCTCGCCGAATTGCGGGCCTATCAGCCTGAATTGCTCGATCGTCCTCGGGTAATCGTTGCATCGAAATCCGACGTGGCGCAATTTGATGCGCCTGAAGGTACCCACATAATTTCGTCGGTTGTCGGCACCGGGCTTGACACCTTGGTCGGAAAACTTGCGGTACTCGTTTCCCAGGCCCGGGAGGCCGAGGTAAAGCGTGCCCCGACGATAATCCACCGGCCCGAGCCGGTCGGCATCTGGATCGAGCGAGAAAACAACACGCTCATCGTGTGCGGCCGTTCCGCCGAGCGTGTCGTGGCACTTAGTGACGTCACTACTCCCGATGCCGTTGAGTACATCCGCCAGCGTCTCGGATCTCTGGGTGTTGAAAAGGCGCTCCGTAAAGCGGGTGCCCATCAAGGGGACATCGTACGTATTGGCGACACCGAGTTCGAGTACGAAGAAGATTTACTCTCGTGACCCAGGGTCTGGTCGTTGTAAAGATCGGCACATCCTCCCTTACCGACGACCAGGGTTTCATAGCTCCCGGGCATATTGAGCGACTTTGCGAACAGGTCGCTGGACTGCGCAACGATGATTATCAGGTGGCAATCGTTACCTCCGGTGCCATATCGGCTGGTCGGGCCGTCATTGCTCCCCAGGAGGATGACATCGTCACCTTGCAGGCCGTCTCAGCGGTCGGCCAGACTCGTTTGATGCAGGTGTATGAGTCGAGCCTGCAAAGCCACGGTTACGTCGGTGGTCAGATCTTGTTGGCCCCGGGTGATTTCTTTGAACGTGAGCAGTACCTTCATGCGCGTCAAACGCTTCGCCGCCTCCTGGACCTTGGTGTGGTTCCTATCATCAACGAGAACGATGCCACCGCGGCCGATGCGATCCGGTTCGGTGACAACGACCGAATTTCGGCTCTGGTTGCCAACACGCTAGAAGCAGACCTCCTCGTCATCTTGACCGATACACCAGGCGTCCTTACTGCCGACCCGCGGATCGATGCGTCTGCGTCGCTCATCGAAGAAATCAACGCGGTCGACCGTGAACTTGACGCGATTGTCAGTGGGCCTGGAGTCCGTGGATCAGGAGGGATGGCCTCTAAACTTGCCGCAGCACGTATGGCCGCATGGTCTGGAATTCGCACAGTGATTGCGGCGGCCGACCGACCCAACGTCCTAAGTGATGCCGCCGCCGGGGTGCCCGGTGTAGGAACCCAGGTACTAGCGAGAGACTCTTCGTTGTCGGCCAAGCGTCTCTGGATTGCGTTTGCGGTGCAATCCGAGGGCCGGCTGATCGTTGACCAGGGAGCGAAGCAGGCGCTGACAGAGCAGGGAACTTCGCTGCTCCCAATTGGTGTAGTCGAGGTTGTCGGAGAATTCGTCGAAGGGGCGGCCGTTGACGTGGCCGGACCCGATGGCAAGATCTTCGCCAAAGGGCTCATCTCGAAGCGGTCAGATCAGGCCTCCGAATCCGCTGGTCGACGCAGCGACAGCATCGACGGACAGCGCGACGAACTCATCCACCGAGATGATCTAGTGCTCTTGCCATAGGCGTTAACTGGTTGCCACCATAGGACAACTCCAGATTCCCGTCGACGTCACGGGACTATAGTGACCCCGTGTATGAAGCTAAAACTGACCGTTATTCGTCTCTTCCCTCCGCCGGATCGGGCAAAAGCGGTCTCAAGCTTCCCAAGATTTCGTTAGGACTCTGGCACAACTTCGGCGGAGACGAGTTGTCGAACGACATGCGCCAAATGTTGCGTAAGGCCTTTGACAACGGTATTTTCCATTTCGACCTGGCCAACAATTACGGACCTCCGGCTGGATCCTCCGAAACCAACTTTGGCACGATGATGGCCGGGGACTTCAAGCCTTAGCGCGACGAGCTTATTATCTCTACCAAGGCCGGCTACCACATGTGGGACGGTCCGCACGGTGAGTGGGGGAGCCGCAAATATTTGCTAGCCAGTTTGGATCAGAGTCTCAATCGAATGGGACTCGATTATGTCGATATTTTCTACTCCCATCGATTCGACCCTGACACACCACTGGAGGAGACCATGGGTGCGCTCGACACGGCTGTTCGCAGTGGGCGAGCCCTCTATGTTGGCATTTCCTCCTACGGGCCAGAGAAGACCAGAGAAGCAGCGGCCATTCTTCGAGGTCTCGGCACGCCGTGTGTCATCCACCAACCCAGTTACTCGATGTTGAATCGGTGGGTCGAAGAAGGTCTGCTCGACGTGCTGGGCGACGAGGGCATTGGCATGATTCCGTTTTCGCCCCTCGCCCAAGGCTTGCTTTCCACCAAGTACCTCGATGGGATGTCGAGCAACTCTCGGGCAGCCGAGAATGACTCCTTCAGCCGCGATTTGCTCAGTGAGAGCAATATCGAGCGGGTTCGGTCCTTAAACAAAATTGCGACACGTCGCGACCAGTCACTGGCGCAGATGGCCATCTCCTGGGTGCTGCGAGACCCCCGAGTTACCACCGCATTGGTGGGTGCCAGTCGCTGGAGTCAGGTGGAAGAACTGCTTGCCGCACCGCATCGCACTGAATTTTCGGTCGAAGAGCTGGCCGAAATCGATGACTACGCCATCGACGGAAGCCTCAACCTTTGGGCGACTAGCAGCAACAATACCTAGCGTTAGGTAATGTCCTCAACGTTGTCGAGGAACCACTGGTAGGTGGACACGAGTCCGTCATCAAGGCCAATGCTGGCGGTCCACCCTGTATTGGTAAGTTTGGTGACGTCCAGTACCTTCCGGGGTGTGCCGTCGGGCTTGGTTGGGTCAAATATAATTTCGGCCGTTGGGTGCACGATGGCGGCGATCTTCTTAGCAAGTTCGCCGATACTTAGGTCTAAACCAGTGCCAACATTGATGTGCTCGTCCTCGTCGTAGTTCTCCAATAGATGTAGGCAGACATCGGCAAGATCGTCGACATGCATGAATTCGCGTTGGGCGACGCCTGTGCCCCATAGCTCGACTGTTGGCCGGCCCTCGGCGGCCGCCTCATGGAACTTCCGGATTAATGCCGGTAGGACATGAGCTGACTCCAAATCGAAATTGTCGTTTGGTCCGTAGAGGTTCGTCGGCATGGCCGAGATGAAGTTGTCGCCGTACTGCCGACGGAAGGCCTGACAAAGTTTGATGCCAGCAATCTTCGCAATGGCATACCACTCGTTGGTGGGCTCAAGTGGGCCGCTAAGAAGTTGGTCTTCGGTAATTGGTTGGATGGCCTCACGCGGATAGATGCACGATGAGCCCAGGTACAGAAGTTTGGTGACCGGGTGTTCGTGGGCAGCATGAACCACCGTGCTGTGGATCATTAGATTGTCGTAGATGAACTCTGCCGGTCGGGTGGTGTTGGCCATGATTCCACCAACAGTGCCTGCCACCAAGATGACGTAGTCCGGTCGGTTGACCTTGAACCAATGGGTTACCTCTGACTGCTTCCGCAGGTCGACCTGTTGGCGAGTAGCGGTCAATATGTTGGTAAAACCTGCATCGGTCAGACGTCGTATAACTGCTGAACCGACCAAGCCGCGATGGCCAGCAACATAAACAGATGCAGAACGGTCAATTTGTGTCATTAGGGGCCTTTCCGTGCCCAGAGCTAGATGTCGATAGGCGCAACGTACTTGGCTCCAAGAGCAGCATAGATGTTGTGCACTGGGGGTGTTGGACCCAGTCGGGAGCTACGAATAAGAAATTGATTGTGCCACCAGTCTCGTTGTTCCACAACAGTGGCACTGAGATCGTGAAGGAACGATGCGACAAGAATGTCAGTCAGTATTGGGCTGTGATCGTCGCCAAGCGAACAACTCGACGGCGGCTTGGTTACCGGCTGATCGGGCGAGGAACAAATACGCAATGCCGGCGGTCACGCCAGCGAGAGCAGTCGTAACGGCAACATTTTGGCCACTTGTAACCCATACCGATAGCAACCCAAAGGCCCCAGCGACTAGTCCAGCAGGCAGCAATTTGACAATGAATGCCCCAGCCCGTGGCGCATCGGGGAGGTCGGCACGTACCCGTCGCTGTAACAAGGCCAACTCCAGCCAGGCAGCGACCGAGGCACCGATGGCAAGACCTACCGCGCCAAGGCGTACCAAATCGGTTCCTGTCCGGACGTCTTTAGACACCGGACCAAATGCTGGCAGGTCACCGGCCTGATCGATGGACCCACCGGCGACGCCGAATCGGTCGAGTTGAAACATCATCAGTACCCCGACGGTGCCGGCTACAACCACACGGAAAGCGGCGATGCGGGCCGGACCGCTGACATCTCCGGACGCAAACCGAACGTTTTGTAGCAGTCTGGATAGCCCCGACGCTGGCATGCCGAGACTGTACGCCGCCAGAACGAGCCAAATAAGTCGAGCGTCATCGCTGGTTGTCTTGCCGTGTTCAAACAGTAGCGACACAATTGACTCGCCCGCCGACAGGTAAATTGCCATTGAAAACACCAAGAAGAAGGCGATTCGCTCTAGCCCGATTCGTAGTTGCCGGATTGTTGCTGCGTCATTTTGGGTGCCGCGCGATAACTCGGGCAGCTCGGCCGCGGCAATTGACAAAGCGAACGCGCTTATGGGCATGAGGTAGAGAACTTGTGCCGCCCCTAGCGACGCGAGAGCTCCGGTGACGAGCAAAGAGGCGAGTGCAGCATCAAGAAAGGTACTGAGCGTCACAACGCCGCGTCCGCTGACGGCCGGTACAAATCGCCGCAAAACGGTGCGCACTGAATCATTGTGCAGATTAAATCCGAGGCGCAGAGTTGGAAGCACTCGAAGCACTAACGGAACTTGAATGAGGAATTGAGCGATGCCACCGACCAGTACACCCCAGGCGGCCGCACGGGCGACGTCGTCGACAGCCCAAGCACGGATTCCCGCAAAAGCCACGGCGGCTATAATTGCGGCGTTCCAAAGGACTGGTGCCACGTAACTGAGGAAGAAACGCCGGTGGGCATTGAGCACACCCAGGCACCACGCGGATAGGACAATAAACCCGATACCACCGATCATCACCCTCAGCAGATCAACAGTTAGCTCGCGTTTTGCGTCATCGAATCCGTGGAACACCAAGTCGGTAATTGGGCCAGCGAACAACATGCCTATGAGTACGAGCACCGCAGTCGCTACCGCTAACAGTGAAAAAACTGAGCCGGCCAAAATGCCGGCTTCGTCATCGTTTTCGTCCTCGAGCAATTTGGAGTACACCGGAATGAACGAAGCCGAAAGGGTGCCCTCTCCCAGGAGATTCTGTAACAACTTGGGAATGATGAGTGCCGCAGCGAAGGCATCAGCGGCGGGCAATGTGGTGCCGAGCCAAGTACGGAGTCCGAATTCACGGATGACCCCGGTGAGACGAGATAGCAAGATACCGGCGGCCACCAGCGCGGCGGCCCGCCCACTGCGATGGGCGGGGGTGGAGGTGGGCTCAAGGGCCGGAGAATCAGTCATAGGACAGCGGTCGAAGAATAGTGCGACCTGGCGCGGCGAACGCGGCACGAAATTGATTCGGTACTTCGGCCCTGACGCCGTACCCTTGCCGGATGGATTACCGATTTACTAGCGTCGAAGCTGTTACCGAAGGTTTGGAAGGGGTTGATTATCTGTGTGATGAGAGCATTTCAAGTGTGACGTTTTTAGCAGATCGCCTACAGAAGCCCATTCTTGTCGAGGGTCCCGCAGGTACGGGTAAGACCCAGCTTGCCAAGAGCGTCGCCGAGGCTTTGGGCGCTCGACTCATTCGGTTGCAGTGCTATGAGGGTCTCGATGAATCCAAAGCACTTTACGAATGGAACTACAAGAAGCAGTTGCTACGTATCCAGAGCGAAAGGGGATCCGAAGGGGGATGGGACGACATAGAAGACGACATTTTTTCGGAGGAATTCTTACTCGCCCGCCCGCTACTCGAAGCAATTCGTGCCGAGGACCCCGTGGTTCTGCTGATCGATGAGGTAGATCGAGTCGAGGTCGAAACCGAGGCGCTTCTGCTCGAAATTCTGTCCGATTACCAGGTCTCTATCCCGGAACTGGGGACAGTTACGGCCAAACAGATTCCGCTAGTGTTTCTTACATCGAATAACACTCGTGAGCTCTCTGAAGCGCTCAAACGTCGTTGCCTTTACCTGCACATTGATTACCCCGAAATGGATCGCGAGCGCCAGATTGTCCTCACGAAGGTCGACGGAATCTCCGAAGCTCTCGCCGATCAGGTAGCCCGAATCGTGCGCTCCATTCGGAATCTTGATTTGAAGAAATCACCGTCGGTTTCCGAGACACTCGATTGGGCTCGTACTTTGGTCCTGCTGGGCATCGAAAACGTTGACGCCAAAACAGCCACGGACACGCTCAATATTTTGCTGAAGTACCGCTCCGACATCGAAAAGGCCACCAAAGAATTCGCCAATAATGGTGGCGAATTTTCTAGCTAAACAGCAATGTCCGACACTGTCGTAGCGACCGAATCGCCCCTTCTGGATCTCCTCAACGGATTTGTAGCTGAGTTACGCGCGGCTGGCCTTCCGGTAAGTTTGACCGAAAATCTCGACGCAATGCGGGCGGTAACGCATATTCCACTCGAAGACCGCGAAACCTTCAAGTATTCGCTGGCCGCCACGTTGGTCAAGAACTTCGCCCATTGGAAGGCATTTGAGACGGTCTTCGAGGTCTACTTCACGTTACGTGGACCGGAGTACTCCCTCGTCGATGGCGAGTGGGCCGGCCAGGACAACGACGACGATGACGACGATTCGCCCGACGGAGCGGGAAACGGTCAACAAGGTGATGGTGAAGGCCAGGGCGGCGGCGATGGGATGTCGCCCGAGGAAATGGCTGAAATGTTGTACAAGGCCCTCATGAACGGCGACCAGACCACTGTGCGTGCTTTGGCTCGGCAAGCGGTGCAACGCTACGCAGGTATGGAGCCCGGGCGTCCGGTGGGGGGCACCTATTACCTTTACCGCACGCTACGTAATCTCGATCTTGAGGCAATGCTCGAACGTCTCATGCAGGAGAAGCGTGACACCGCATCTCAGCCGATGTCACCGCTCGAGGAACGGCTGGAGCATGACGAATATGAGAGTCGAATTGAGAAGCTCAAGAAAGAAATCGAAGCTGAAATTCGACGGCGCCTAGTTGCTGATCGCGGCGTTGAGGCAATGTCTAAAACGTTGCGTAAGCCGCTGCCTGAAGATGTCGATTTCATGCATGCGACGCGCGAAGAAATGGTGTCGTTACGCAAATCTATCGAACCACTCACTCGCAAATTGGCGGTTCGGCTGGCGCGCAAACGCCGCCACGGTCGAAAAGGGCCCCTCGACTTCCGGCGTACTGTCCGAGCGTCGCTCTCCTACGGCGGCGTTCCGGCTGACCCTCAGTTCAAATTCCCTCACCCATCCAAACCCGAGATAATTGTCATCGCCGACATCAGCGGCTCAGTAGCAGCCTTTGCCCGTTTCACACTCCATTTGGTTTACGCCTTGCAAGGACAGTTCTCCAAGGTGCGGGCCTTCGCCTTCATTGATGGCCTCGACGAGGTGACTGACTACTTCAAGAACACCGAAGACATCAACGAAGCCGTGCATCGCGTCAATACTGAGGCTGACGTTATTTGGGTCGATGGTCATTCTGATTATGGCCACGCACTAGACGTATTTCATGAGAAGTACAGCAAAGAGGTCAGCACCAAAAGTACTGTGATGATTCTGGGCGACGCCCGGAACAACTATCACACCTCACAGGCTTGGATAATTAAAGATCTCCAGGACAAAGCCCGCAGCGTGCATTGGCTTAATCCTGAACCGAAGAGTTATTGGGATACAGGTGACAGCATCGTCGGCGAATATGCCCAGTATTGCGACAGCGTCTGGGAAGTACGAAACCTAAGGCAGCTAGAAAAGTTCGTAGAGACCCTGGTCTAGAGGTGCAATCCGCACTCGGTTTTTTCGCCGTTCCAGCGACCCGACCGGGGGTCTTCGCCGTCAACTACCGGCTTGGTGCAGGGCCAGCAACCGATCGATGGGTAGCCCTGAGCAATTAGCGGGTTGACAATGATGTTGTTGTCGGTGATGTAATCGGCAACGTCTTGGTCGGACCAGTTCGCTATGGGGTTCACTTTGATCAGACCGCGCAGGTCTCGACCCACGATCGGTGCTCCCTTGCGAGATTCGGCTTCTGCTCTCCGTAGGCCACTCATCCAGGCCGATTTACTCGCCAATGCCCGGTCAAGTTGCCCGACCTTTACTGCTGTACAGCAATCGGTTGGGTTGACAATCCAGAGTTTCTCGTTGTGCGGGGCCACGGTCATCATCTTGAGATTTAGGCCATAGTGGCGCCGAACCTTTTCGACGGTCTCGAGCGTCTCGGGGAAGTGGTAGCCGGTATCGATGAATACGACCTCGATTGCGGGATTGACGGCAACAGAGAGGTCGACCATCACTGCGTCGGTCATTGAGGCGGTCAATGCGAGGAAGGGCCCGAAACTTTCCGAAGCCCATGCAATGATCTCGTGGGCGGTCGCTGTCTCGAACTGGCGGTTGAGACGAAGGAGATCATTGTCGGTCGGGTTCAGGATTTGAGCGAGAGCGGAACTCATGTCGCGCACTCCGATTCGCCAACCTCTACCTCGTAGGGGCCAGTTTCGTCGAAGTCGATGTAGAAATCCGGGCCATCTTCGGGGGCGGGGAATTCGTCTAGATCTTTGAGTGTGGTGGTAATTTCTTTGACCCCACCGGAACGGTCGATCCAGCCGCGAAAGTCTTCGCCTGCCCGGCGTTCGCCTGCGAATCGCCCGATTACCCGCTCGGCGGCCTCAGCCGCATTGCGTGCCGGAAGACGCAGTGCCTTCTCCCCGAAGTGAATCTTTTCTTGGCCTACGTAGCCACCTAGCATCATCTGATAGCCGGGAGCGGATCGTCCGTGTACGCGTCGTTCTACGCCAAAAAATCCGATGTCGGCAACGTGATGTTGGCCGCAGGAGTTGGTGCAACCAGAGATGTTGGTTCGGATGCCACCTACCTCGGCCAGGCCAGCCGCCTCGAGTCGCTCCGCGATTGCATCGGCCAGACCCCTCGATTGGGTAACCGCAAGGTTGCAAGTATCTGCACCGGGGCAGGCGACAACGTCGCGGGCTAACTCCGCTCCGGGTTTGGCCATGCCTAGCTCTTCGAGTCGGCCGAATACTCCTCGCAGTTGAGTCTCATCGAGATCGCGGAATATGAGGTTTTGGCGGTTGGTAACGCGTACTTCGGCGTTGAAGTCGCGCGCTATGGCGGCGAGGCCGCGGAACTGAGCCGAAGTGATGTCGCCTAGCCGGGCCCACGCATAAGCGGAAACGGTGCCGTTGGCGATGCCGCGTACGACGTTGGCGTCTTCCCACTGCTCGTAGGCCCCAAAACGGGTGAGGGTGACAGGAGTTCCCTGACCGATGGCGGTGGCGGCAATGCCGGTGGCGTGCCCAGCGGGTTCATCTCCCTTGGAAAGAACTTCGGCTGGAATGCCGCCGGGCCAGGTTGCCGATGCGGGCAAGAGATGTCGTTCACGGAAAATGCGACGTTGGACTTCATCGAAACCTAGATTTGAAACAAGCCACTTGAGTCGAGCCCGAAGTTTGTTGTCACGGTTCCCGTCGTGGTCAAATACCCGAAGTATGGCTTCGAGCGTGGGCAGTAGGTCTTCTCGAGCGGTGAATGGTTCGAGAGCGAGCGCGGCGTGCGGGTTGGCACCTAACCCACCAGCGATAAAGACTCGGAAGCCCTTTTCGATGGTTCCGTCGTCGAGTCGGCGGCTGACGGCAATTACGCCGGCGTCGTTGAACATTGCCTGGCCGCAGTCCGAATCACAGCCCGAGAAGTTGATCTTGAACTTTCGTGGCATGCGCTGGGCTATTGGGTTGCGCAGGAAATGCTGGAACGCGGCTTCGGCCCATGGTGTGATGTCAAGTACTTCTTGTGGGCAGGCGCCGGCCAGGTGGCAAGCCTGGACATTGCGGACTGTGTCGCCGCATGCTTCTCGTGTGGTGAGTCCCACCCGGGCCATTACTCGCATGGCGTCGGGCACGCGCTGAAGGTCGACGAAGTGGAACTGCAAGTTCTGGCGGGTTGTTATGTGCCCCCAACCGCGGGAGAAATCTTCAGAGATCGAAGCAAAGGCGTCAAGTTGGTCCGGCGTGACCACCCCGGCAGGGAGCTTAACCCGCAGCATCTGGTTGTGGCCGCCTTGGCGCTGACCATAGATGCCATTGTTTAGTCGGAACACACGCATGACGTCTTCGGGTATATCGCCGTTGAGATATCCCTCGAGCATGCGTTCGAACTTGGCGATGTCTTCCGCTATCGCTGGGTCGATGAGTGCATCACCGTTAACGGTGATATCAACGCCGCGGACGGCGACTGTTGGGTCTTCGATCGTGGTCATTTGTAGTCCCTCAAGTTGACCGTGGGTACGGCCATACCTTGTAGTAGTTCCTATACCCTACAAAGTTGATCGGGATTAAGGTGAATACAAATGAATATATTTGTCTGGCCAGTAATAAAGGCCTACAAATGCGGCTTTAACGCAATAATTCGGCAACACGGAAGGCAAGATCGACGCCTTGTCGGCCGTTCAGCCGGGGGTCGCAGATGGTTTCGTAACGCAGTTCGAGGTCGGCATCGGCGATCTGATCTCCACCGCCCAAACATTCGGTTACGGCTTCGCCAGTGAGCTCGACATGAATCCCGCCTGGCCAGGTGCCGGCGGCCTTGTGAGCCGCAAAAAACCCAATGACCTCGCGGAGAACGTCGTCGAAGTGGCGAGTTTTATGACCACTCACGGAGGTGAATGTGTTTCCGTGCATCGGATCACAAGCCCAGACCACGGGGTGGCCAGCATCGGTCACGGCGTTGAGCAATGTCGGCAATTTGGCCTCGATATTGTCGGCGCCCATGCGGGTGATGAGTGTAAGGCGACCGGGAATGCGATCGGGATTGATGGCTTCGCAGATGGCTAATACATCTTTAGGTGTTGCGGTAGGGCCGATCTTGCAACCGATGGGGTTGTTTACCCCCCGAAGAAACTCGACGTGGGCGCCGTCCAGTTGGCGGGTGCGTTCGCCGATCCAAACCATGTGAGCGGAGCAGTCGTACCACTCGTCGGTAAGGGAATCTTGGCGAGTAAGTGCTTCCTCGTAGCCCAAAATCAACGCTTCGTGGGACGTAAAGAAATCGACCTGATGGAGTCTCTCGTCGCGGTCAGTTGAAAACCCGGCTGCTTCGATGAAACGGATGGCTTTGTCGATGCCTTCGGCGAGCTCCTCGTAACGTTTGCCCTCGGCGCTGGTGGCAACGTGTTCCTGGTTCCAAGCATGCACTTGGCGAAGGTCGGCGAATCCACCCTTGGTAAAGGCTCGCAACAAATTGAGCGTTGATGCGGATTGGTTATAGGCCTGAATGAGGCGCTCTGGGTTAGGAAGTCGAGAGCTTTCGCTGAATTCTGCGTCATTAACCATGTGCCCCCGAAACGAAGGCAACTCGACACTGTCTACGGTCTCGGTGTCGCTGGACCGTGGTTTGGCGAACTGGCCAGCAATACGCCCAACCTTCACTACTGGCACACCAGCCGAGTATGTGAGGACCACCGCCATTTGTAAAATAACCTTGAGTTTGTCGCGCAAAATGGTGGCATCAAAGGAGTTGAACGACTCAGCACAATCCCCGGCCTGCAGTAAGAACGCCTTCCCGTTTGCTACGTCAGCCAACTGCCGGGTGAGGTCACGCGCTTCGCCCGCGAAGACAAGTGGAGGCAGGCTCCCGAGTGTGTCCAATACGTCTTCAAGGGAGCTGGCGTCGGGCCATTGCGGTTGCTGCGCGGCCGAGAAGTTCTTCCAGCTTGATGGGGACCAGGAATTTGTCATGGGTTCATGTTTCCGTCGGACGGCAAATACCGCAAGTGAATTAGCTCGCTTAACTTATCGGTACTGGTAGGAAATCCAGAACCAAAACGTCGAAAGCGCCCGGCAAATGCCGGACGCTTTCGCACTCTCGATTTATAGATAATTAGGCAGCGTCGATGCGCTCGGGAGCGGCATCGCGGACCGTGTTAACTGCACGCTTGACGAGACGGCGGGCCGCCTCAGCAGTTACACCCAGTTCCTCGCCCACTTCGCGGTAGCTTCGCTTGCGACCATCGTGCAGGCCAAAGCGCTGCTCGACGGCGTAGCGGGCACGGGTGTCGAGTACATCGAGAAGGCCAGTGACCATTTCCTCTTCGGCTCGATCCATGACAATGACTTCGGGACCCGGATTTGCATCCGGTAGCAAGTCGACCAACTCGTTGCTGTCGTCATCGCCGATGGTGCGATCAAGCGATGTCGGGGTGGTGAGACGGTGGAGCCGAGCGTGCTCCTCGTCGAGTTCATCGCCATCACCAGAAACCTGCCGTAAAGCAGCGCGTAGGCTGGCGGAGCGGTCGCCGGGGAGACGAACCAGGCTGGCCTTCTGGTCGAGGGCACGACCGATGGCTTGACGAATCCAAAAAGTCGCATAGGTGGAGAATTTGAAACCCTTGCGCCAGTCGAACTTGTCGACGGCGTGTTCTAGGCCGAGGTTGCCTTCTTGGATGAGGTCCAGAAGTTCCATGCCGGGAGGCAACGGGTAGCGACGCGCCACGCTTACAACCAAACGAAGGTTGGCGCGAATGAAGCGATCCTTGGCTTGGGCGGCTTTGCGATCAGCCCGGCGGAGTTCGGCGTTGTTCTCGCCTTCGGCCAGTTTGGCTCGGGCCGCTAGCCCTTTTTCGATAATTTGGGAGAGCTCTCGCTCTTCGGCGGCATTGAGAAGCGGCACGAGACCGATCTCATTGAGGTATTGACCTACGGAATCACTCATTGTTCACTCGGGGG
>CAWKZT010000036.1:0-15858 GCA_963854565.1 Acidimicrobiia bacterium | reverse complement strand
ATTGCGGAGCCACCCTTGATCTAACCGTCACCTGCCCTTCTTGCGACAGCTCGATTGCCGCCGCCGACATCGGTAGTACACCCGGGCCAGGGGTCCATAACCCAGAGAAGACCACACCATGACCGATCTGAACCGCCCGCTGGCCGAACTTATGGCCGAGGCTCGGCTAATCCGCGACCAAGCCCACGGCTACCGGGTCACCTACTCCCCCAAGGTCTTCATCCCCCTCACGATGCTGTGCAACGACAAGTGCGGGTACTGCACTTTCGCCCAACCGCCTGCTCGTCTCGAGAACCCATACCTGTCGGCTAAACAAGTCACCGACATCGCCCTCCAAGGAGCGCAGATTGGATGCCACGAAGCCCTTTTCACTCTGGGTGAGCGCCCAGAATTGCGCTATCCGGCTGCGGCCGAATGGCTGACCGACAACGGCTATGAATCCACCGTTGACTACCTGATCCAGATGGCGCAACTCGTCCTCGACGAAACCGGCGTTTTACCCCATGCCAACGCCGGGGCGCTCTACAAAAACGAACTAGCTCTTTTGCGCAAGGTTTCGCCCTCCCAGGGCATGATGGTCGAGACGCTTCGCGAAGATCTGGACGCCCACCGGGGCGCGCCTGACAAAGAACCCCAACGGCGACTCGACACCCTCGAATGGGCGGGCGAACTTCAAATTCCGTTCACGACCGGCATTCTCGTGGGTATTGGCGAGAACCGTCAAGACCGCATCGACGCCCTCGAAGCCATCGCCGCGTCCCATCGCCGCCATGGCCATGTTCAAGAAGTGATCGTGCAGAACTTCCTGCCTAAGGAAGGCACAGGTATGCACAACCATCCACCATGCCCCACCGCTGACTACCTCGAGGCCATCGCATTGGCCCGACTCATCCTTCCTCCCGGAATTCACCTCCAGGCTCCACCCAACCTTTCCGACGACTTCGGTGTCCTGCTCGACGCGGGCATCGATGACTGGGGTGGCGTCTCCCCCATCACCGCTGACCATGTCAACCCCGAGCGTCCCTGGCCATCGCTCGAGCGACTCCAGGACGTCACGAACGCCCGGGGTTACACCTTGGCGCCACGGTTAACTATTTACCCCGAATTTGTGCGCCATCCCGAGCGCTGGCTTGATCCGGCCCTTCACTTTCCCGTCGGCGACCGCAGCGATGCCGAGGGACTCGGTCGAGATGACCCAGGCTCCGTTGTCCCCGAACACACCCTGGCCAACGCCAAGGCAGGCACAGGAGCCGAGGTGCTGCTCGTTGGACAAGAGTCATCTGCCTGGACCCCGGGTAGTGCCCACGCTCCCCATGAGCTCATTACTGGCGAGGCCATTTCGGCGGCCGCCACGCCGAACATCGCTCAGGTCCTCGCCGCGTTCCACGATGGCAAGGAGTTGAGTCACCGCGACATCGTCACCTTGTTCAGCGCACGTGGTACCGATGTCAACATCATCGCCGAAACGGCCGACAATCTCCGCCAACAGGTAAACGGAGACGACGTAACCTGGGTTGCGAACCGCAACATCAACTACACCAACGTCTGCACATTCAAATGCAAGTTCTGTGGTTTCTCCAAGGGGCCTTTGTCACTCAATCTGCGCGGCAACCCGTACCTGCTTACCCTCGACGACATCGCCGATCGTACGATCGAAGCGGCTGGAATGGGAGCTACTGAGGTCTGTTTGCAAGGCGGTATTCATCCTGATTTCGACGGCAACTATTACATCGATGTCGCCAACGCGGTTACCGATGCCGTACCCGACATGCACGTTCATGGCTTTACCGCCCTTGAGGTCACCGAGGGTGCTAAACGCCTCGACGAACCACTCGAAAGTTACTTGCGTAGGGCAATGGATGCCGGGCTCAAAACGCTGCCCGGCACAGCAGCGGAAATACTGGACGACGACATCCGCGCCATCTTGTGTCCCGACAAGATCGACACCGGCGAATGGCTTGATGCCCACCGGACGGCTCACGGCGTGGGTCTTCGCTCCAATGTCACCATCATGTTCGGTGCAGTCGAGCGGCCCGAACATTGGGCAACTCACTTAATCGTTACCCGTGACCTCCAAAAGGAGACGGGAGGGTTTACCGAATTCGTCGGACTGCCCTTCGTTCACATGGCCACACCGATATACCTTCGGCGACAATCTCGACGTGGACCTACCTGGCGTGAGGTTGTGCTGATGCACGCCATTGCCCGACTTGCCTACCGTGGACAGATTGAGAACATCCAAGGATCCTGGGTCAAACTTGGCGTTAACGGCATCCGCCAGCTGCTTCGGTCCGGCGTCAATGACCTGGGTGGGACCCTGATTGACGAAAATATCAGTCGCGCGGCAGGAGCCGAGCACGGCCAAGAAATGTCCGAAGCGGACTTTCGGAAAATCGTCGAACCCATGGGTCGCGGTCTAGTGCAGCGAACCACGTTGTATGAGCCTGTGCCACCCGGTACCCCGAATCTGACGACAACGCGCCAGGCGCGAAACCTATTAACCGTCACCGCGGGCTAGACATTTCCTGTGCCCCTACCCGAGTTCCGCAAAAGCCACGTCGGCAATCCAGACCTGTATGCGCCCATGACCCAGTTGGTCGAAACCATTTCGGCTACCACAGACTCGGGTGACAACGCCGACGTCTTCTACGAAGTCTTGGCGACCGTGGCACGGTTGGCCGATGGGGCAGCGGACCGCAGCGACCTTGAACGCCTGAGCGACATGCTCAAAGAACTGCGTACTGCCATCGACATTTTTGCCAAGCACGCCGACAAACGGAAGGTGTCCATTTTTGGATCGGCTCGAACCAAACCGGAAGAGCCTCAGTACCAACTGGCCTACGACGTGGCAGCGGCCATGGTTGAGCATGATTGGATGATCATGACAGGCGGTGGCCCCGGAATAATGACGGCCGGTATGGAGGGCGGCGGTCGCGAAAATTCCTTTGGTCTTAGCATCGTCTTGCCCTTCGAAACCGAGCCGCCTGAGATACTCGCGCGCGATCCCAAACTCATTGACTTCAAGTACTTTTTCACCCGTAAATTGCATCTGGTCAAAGAATCTGATGGCTTTGCAATGTTCCCCGGTGGGTTCGGGACCATGGACGAAACATTCGAATTGCTAACCCTGATGCAAACCGGACAAACACCGATTGCCCCGGTCGTGCTTATGGATGGTGGTATGTCCTACTGGAATCGATGGGTTGACTTTGTCAGGACCGACCTGAGCGATAATGGACTAATTTCTGTAGACGACCTTGCCCTATTTTTGGTGACCGACGATGTGGAGGAAGCCAGAGACGAAATATGTGGTTTCTACAGCACATTCCATTCACTGGAGCAAACGTCAGACCAGTTGGTACTTCGGCTGGAACGTGAACTCGAATCAGATGAGTTAACCGCGCTGAACCAACGATTTTCGGGACTATTGGTAAGTGGATATATTGATCATGTCGACGCACACCGCGAGGAAATTGACGAACTTGAACGCCCGCGAATCGGTTTCCACTACAACCACCGATCGGCCGGACAACTGCGACTACTTATCAATCAAATCAATCTACGAGACTAGCGAACTACCACTGCTCGTCCCTATTGGGTTCTTGCAATAAGAACGCTGCCTTATCTACCGCCCGACGAGCTTTCGTGAGTCGTCGTTCGTCAACCGGAAGTTCGTTTCCACCCGCATCTATGGAATCTTGCAGGCGCGAGATGGTTAAATCGGTTAGCTCCTCAGATATGCCGAGAAGGCGGGTCCGGATTTCGTCAAACTCTCTTGCCATATTCACATTGTGCACGCTGGGTGAGACAATGTGCGGAACCGCAAACATTTGTCGGGCCGATGAGCCGATATTTCCGTGCCCGGCATGGGGCGGGCCCTTCTCATGCGTACTATGTCGGAGTGCCGGGATCCCCGCAACTTACACAGTGCTATGACGTCAACGTCGACGAGATTACCGCGGGCCCGACTGGTTGGATTGCTATTCCCCCCGTGCTCGTGGTCGAGCTGAGGCATCCACACGCCCGGCCCCGACGATGACCACACCCGAGCATCGGGCCGAGACCATCGCCGAGATTGTTGCCGACGCACGCGAGTGGGTGTCCTTCACCGACGGCGAAGGCGACACCTGGCAATTCGACCTCAGCTTCATGCTGAGTAACTACGAGTGCATATACGGAAACGGATGTTTAGGTATCGATGCCGAGCCTGCCCCAGAAATGGCCGCAGGATGTTGCATGCATGGGGCACACTTTGGCGACGCCGACGATGAAGCCGACGTCCTCCAGCACGCCCGTCGCCTTACACCAGCGCAGTGGCAGCATCACACTTCCGATGAAGCCCGATGGTTCGTTGATGTCGAATCGGGAGTTCGTGCCACCGCCACCATTGACGGTGCCTGCCGTTTCCTTAACCGGCCGGACTTCGAGGGAGGGCCAGGGTGCGCGCTGCATACTGGCGCGGAGGAGGCCTCCGAACGTCCGCTCGACTGGAAGCCCGATGTTTGTTGGCAAGTTCCCCTCCGTCTTGAGGAGCACATTGATGACAACGAGCATCGCACTTGGTGGCTGCGCAGTTGGGAGCGTCGGGACTGGGGCGAAGGCGGAACAGAGATGCACTGGTGGTGCACCGAAGACGACCGGGCGTTCGTCGGCAACGTCGCCACATACCTAACAATGCGGGACGAGATCGTCGAAATGGTCGGTGACGACGCATACACCATGTTGGTGCAACATATTGAACGCGTTGGCGCTAGTCGATTTGCACGCCATCCTGCAAGCGTGCCTGTTGAGCTCAAAGAAACCAGACGTTAATGCCCTTCGGCACGTCACCCCAGGTTCGAATGCCTCGGATGGTGCTGGCTTCGGTCGCGCTCGGGATGATGGTAGGCGCAACCGTGGCGGCCTTCGAATGGCTCACAGTCCGTGTCATGCTCGAACATTTGCTCGAAAGGCCCCTGTGGCAACAGGCCCTAGCTCCGGGCGTTGGCCTCGCTCTGGCAGCCGGTTTTCTCCGGCTGGGCGGTAAGGATCTCAATTCGTCCACGTCGGACGAATACATACGAGTCTTCCACGATCGCAATCCGCGGTTGCCCAAACGACACCTAGCCCCCAAGCTTCTGGCCGGGGTAGCCACCATCGGGTCCGGTGGGGCCCTAGGTCTTGAGGGCCCTTCGATTTTCGCTGGGTCAACTATCGGACTCGCCATGCAAGAACGTTTCGGTAAGCATTTTCGCCGAGACGAAGCCAAGATGTTGCTTACTGCTGGAGCCGCAGCCGGTGTAGCGGCGATTTTCCAGGCCCCAGCTACGGGTGTCATTTTTGCGCTCGAATCGCCTTACCGAGATGATTTCACCCAGCGAGCATTGCTGCCATCGCTCTTTGCCTCCGCTTCGGCGTGGGTCACCTTTGCCCTTATCGTCGGCACAGATTCAGTCCTGCCGTTCCTCGGGTCCGAGCAGCGAGAGTTGCACATTAGCGACATCGCGGGCGGCGCATTAGTTGGGCTGTTGGCCGGATTCGGTGGTCGCACGGTCGCCTGGCTCATACGCCGTGCCAAGGAGATTGCTACACGCTTCGCCCTCCTTCCACGCCTTGTCGCCGGTGCGGTGCTCATGGCTGCGTTGGTGGTCGCATCCGATGCTGCCTTTGGTGAGCCTCTGACGCTTGGCCCCGGTGTCGGTGCGTTGGCCTGGTTGATTAATGGTGACCACAGTCTCGCACTCATCGCAGCACTCTTCGGCTTTCGACTGGCGGCAACGCTCACCTCTCTGGGGGCAGGAGGCACGGGCGGACTGTTTATTCCCTTGGTAGTACAGGGCGTCATCTTGGGTCGCATTGTGGGCGAAATCGCGGGCGGCAGTTCATCAAGCCTGTATCCCACGCTCGGACTGGCCGCATTTCTTGCCGCTGGGTATCGCGTGCCCATCGCCGCAGTAATGTTTGTCGCCGAATCTACAGGAGCCGGCGCCGCGTACGTAGTTCCCGCTCTCGTTGCTGCCGCCGCGTCGCAACTTTCGGCCGGTTCGTCGTCCGTGGCTGCCTATCAACGTTCAGTCCGGCTTGGCCATGTCGAACACCGCCTCACATTGCCAATTACCGCGGCCCTTGATACGGATGTTCTCACGACTCCTCCTGATGCCACCGCGTCAGAATTTGTCTTCGTCCACGTACTCGGACGACGAGTCACCGAAGTTCCCGTAGTCGAGGGCGGGAAATATTTGGGCATGTGTTCCCTGACGCAACTCAACGATATTGACCGTGACAGTTGGGACGACACGCTCGTTGAACAGCTAATGGACACCGATGCTCCTAGCGCTCAACCCTCCTGGACTTTACGCGACGCGGTGCAGGCCATGGAGAACGCTCATGTGGACCAGATTGTCGTTGTCGACGCCAACGACAATTTCGTGGGCCTCGTGCAGGCTGAGCAAATCGTCAAACTTGACGAAATTCTGGACGCGACGGAGTCTTAGCCATCAGGGTTGTTCTCGCAACAAGACCACTCCCACGTCAGCGGCGGGCGGCATTTCTGGAAGCTTCAGCTAAGCCGGAAAGAGGTCATCGTCGCCATCGGAAGCAGAAACCACCGCACGCTTAGCAGATGCGGTTAGGCACCAGCTTTTGTGATCCTGACCCGGAAGCGCGTCACACTCAATACATGGGTCTTCATTTTCCGAGAAGAAATTATCGAAACCGTCATTCATGTGTTTAAGTGAGCGGGCTTCTTCGTAACGCCGATGGCGACCTTTTTTCACTGTTTTTCTCCAGTGGAGAGGTTTGAAGGTGTCAGCCTAGCCCAGACTTGCCAGGAAGATTCACCTCGAACGGAACGCGCGATCGCTGTTCTAACGTCAGCCCACCCCCGCGCTCGAATGCCAATGCTGCATCGCCGGCGATAAGTTGTTTGATGGGATCACCTGCCATCGCTGCCCGCCAACCGGTGGAAAGCCGACACGGCTCATCACGTAACACACTTTCGATGTCGTTGCGAGTGCCAAGCAGCGCTGGATCGATATCAAGATCAGTCGCGTGTTGCGACAACCAGGCCGACAACAAGGATGCGGCCGGGCGTAAAGCTGCCTGATCACGATTGTTGCGCGGCTTGTCGCGGGTTGGTGGCTCGTTGTCGCGACCCGCGGCAACAGCTTCCAGCAATGAATCGCCGACGGACCCACGAAGCTGGCGTTCATCAAGGCCTCGCAAGCCCTTCAGATCATCGGTCGATCGAGGTACCTTTTGGGAAACACTTACAACCGCCATATCAGACAACACAAACCGCACGGGCAGGTCGCGTTCCCGGGCTCGAACCTCACGCCAGGCGGCGACGGCCTGAACCACCGCCAGTGGCTGCGCTTTCAAGTGCCGTGCCTCTTTAATCCGGGTCCAACATTCCGATGGATCACGAGCAGTTGAGGCCTTACGCAACAATTCGTCGTATTCAGCTTCGACCCACTCTTCGCGTCCCCTAGCGACAAGTTGCTCACCGATAAGGTCATGGATTTCGAGCAACCTGGCCACGTCTGATGCTGCATAGTTGAGTTGGTTCTCGTTTAGTGGACGCTTTAGCCAGTCAGTGAGCCGGTCGCCCTTGGCCAGTGAGACGTTCAAAAAGTGCTCGTGCAAGCCAGCCAGAGATGGCGTACGAAGGCCGATAAACCCTGCGGCGATTTGGGTATCGGCTAGGCGCGAAGGAACAACTCCACAGGCTCGGTCAAAGACCTCTAGGTCCTGGCTAGCGGCGTGCATGACTACCAAACCATCGCCTTCAAACACCGGCGCTAAAGCTTGTAGGTCGACGCCCAGAGGGTCAATTAACACCAACCGGTCGTCCCACTGGATCTGGACTAGCGCTACTTTGGGGTAGTAGGTTCGTTCCCGATGGAACTCAGTATCGATTGCCATGCGGCTGGCATCGACCAACGACGCAACAACCTCGGCCAAGCCTGATTTGGTATCGATGTACTGGAAATCTTGTGTATTTGCCATGCTGGTCTAGTTGGCGTTCGGGCCGGCCACGACGGCTCGGCCAAGTTCGGTCCAGCCCACGGTGCCACCATCCACGTTTGTAACGGTTAGGCCTTTGCTGGCCAGGTACTGTGCGGCCTTCATTGAGCGACCGCCATGAGCACAAATGAGGTGTAACGCCCGATCGGTGGGAACTTCGTCGATGCGCTCGATAAAATCGCTCAGAGGAATCGAGACCGCTCCGGCGAGGTGACCGTCGGTGTACTCGTCGGGCTCTCGCACATCAATGAGGTACATACCTGCCACGGCAGGATCGAAGACATCAATGGTAATTTCTGGAATTGCAGCAGAACCGTTGGTCACGGAAAGCCTTTCTGGGCAGACCGTCAACACTGGCATGGCCACCACCGATCACCCTATCTCACCATCCACCAGGCCATGAAGTTCTTCGGGGGTATCCGCGTCCAAGAACGATCTTGGTGTGGCCGGTTCGAAGTAGGTGACGTCGAGACCCGAAAGAGCGCCGCGTATTGATCTACCGCCACTTTCGAAGGACCGCCCCAGCGGGGCAAGACAGTCTCGGCTCCATACCGAAGTCACAAATGCTCGATGCCCATCGATCCGGGGAATTGCACAATGTTGCACACCATTGCCGCCATCTAGATGTTGCAACAACTGCATCACGACCGATGCGTCAGCCAACGGTAGGTCGCAAGGTAACAGCACCGTAATCGCGGGGTACGACGCCGTCAGAGCAGTCACGAGCGCCCCGAGAGGCCCTTGCCCGGGCCACATGTCCGGTATATGTTCTATGCCGAGTTGGGAAGACAACTCTGTTGTTCCGCCTACGCCGATTATGCGGGAACATCCGGCGTCGCCCAACGCAGCGACCGACCGGGCGCCAAGCATCTCGCCGTTGGCCAGCACGAGGCTGGCCTTGTCTTCGCCCATCCGCCGGCTTCCGCCGCCCAGCAATACTGCGCCAACGAAAAGCGGCGGGTCTACGCCGACGGCCACGCAGGGTCCAGTTGACGGAGAAAGAGCGCACATCGTTCTGCTTCGTGTAGCTCGGCAATTGCCGATGCGGTTCGTCGGAGCCCATCGAGGGCGGACAAGAAGCCTCGGTTGCTCTCGTGTTCCCAGCGTACGAACCCCGAGCCTTTCCAGCCGTTTTGTCGCAAGGCATCGAGTCCGCGGTGGTAACCGACCCGAAAATACGCATACGCCTCAACGATTTGACCGTCTTTTTCGGCCTGTTCACCCAGCGCAGCCCAAACAGATGGGACCTCAGGGGCGAGAGTCGCGATGTCCGCCAGCGCCGTTTTATCCCCGGCCGCAACGGCATCTTGCAAGGCCTTCAAATATTGGTGAGTAAGCGAAGGCAGGATGGTTTCGGGCGGGCCAGAACGATGGAGTGATACGGGACTGTCGGTCATAGGCCAAATGTACTGGCGCCCAGACGCGATGATATGGCCATAGTGCTTTTGTGTGGCCTGAATGCCGCGAGCGTGAAACGCTACGCTTGCTTGCGCTTGAGCACTCCTATAGCGAACTGCGAATGAGTCTGGCAAAGCCGTCGGGGTGACTTAGGTGCACCCCATGCCCTGCCCCCTCCACCACAGTCGGGTGCTCTTGACCAAACAACCATGCATGCTCTTGTGCGCCCCGGAAATGCTTGGCATTGGCCTGTTCGCCAACCCCTACGAGCACGGGAGCGGTCATAACCTCTGGATCGAATGGTCGAGTGTCGCCCACCATGATGAGATCCCCCACCAGTGCTGGGCCATCATCGATTCGCATTTGTTGACCGGCCGACCCAAGGCGTTCCCACGAATGCTCCCCCATCAGCCGTACATAGAAGTTCTTGGCGACCGCTCCAGGGTTTGCGAGCATTCGCTCGGGGTTGCCACCAGCGAAGGTTTCCCACCAAGGTTGCCATGCCATCGGCGTTTCGTAAATGACCACTGATCTTACTTTGTCAGGATAATTCGTGGCTGTGGCCATAGCCACGACACCGCCAATTGAATGTCCAACCAGAACGGCGGGTTCGTCGCCGATTACCGCTGCCAGATCAGCCGCATGATCGGCCAGGTCCAGGGTGGATCCGAGATGGCGACTGGATCGATACCCACGGCGGTCATAGGCGACCGTGCGGTAATCTTCCATTCGTCGTCGGACCCGCTGAAAACTACGTCCGGCATCGAGTGCCCCATGGATAAAAATGATGGGCGCCTTGTCCGTGCGTCCGCTGGAGCGATCAACGCTCAGCGTCTCCCTCACATCCATCGGCTATGGCACCTGGACAATCCGCAGAACGTCGGTGGTACGCAGGCGTGTGTCAATACCCGCCAAGACGCCAACGAGGTCACCACTTGCGATGGCCTTGGTCGCAACGGCCTGGGCAACGGCAGCATTGACGCGTTGTTCGTAGTCGCCGCTCTCGGTAAGCAGCATCGGGGTGACCCCCCAGCTAAGGCTCAGTTGAGCGACCGTACGTGCATCAGAACTGAATCCCAAGATGGCCGAACTTGGACGGAACCGAGCCATGGATCGAACCGTAAATCCGCTGCCGGAAATACAGAGCAGAGCTGTTAGCCCAAGCTGTTCGCTGACGTGCAGAGCAGCGCCGGTCATCGCGTCGGTAACCCGGGCAGTGTCTCCGGTTGGTTCCGATGCGCGCCGGGCGGTGATTCCGCGAAACCACTTCCCGTGATCAAACGCATCGTCGGCCTTCTCGGCGAGTTCAGACATCACCGCTACTACTTGCGTGGGGTGGAGGCCAATGGCCGTTTCCGCCGACAGCATCACCGCACTGGAGCCGTCGAACACCGCATTAGCGACGTCGGAGGCCTCGGCGCGTGTCGGCATCGGTGAGGTCACCATGGATTCGAGCATCTGTGTGGCGGTCATCACAGGTAGGCCCGCGGCAATACATTTTTCGATTACTTGCTTTTGAAGAATGGGGAGCTCTTCCACAGGGAATTCGCTCCCTAGGTCGCCGCGCGCAATCATGACCGCGGCCGATGCACCGATGATGGCATCGAGGTTCTCGATGGCTTGTCGGCTCTCGACTTTGGTGACGATTAATGGACCACGTGGGTGCGGTTCGGTTCCTACGCGCGAAAGCTCATGGGCGGATCGGACGAAGGAGACAGCGACCATGTCCACTTCTTCCTCGACGAATGCGTCGAGGAGTCGGAGGTCCGCGTCGGTTGGCGACAGTGCACTGAGACGGTTCGACGGGATATGCATCCCGGGGCGACCGGTTAGCTCGCCCCCATGCAGAACCGTGGCTCGAACAGAATCTAGGTCTACTGACTCCACAACAATGCGAACAATGCCACTGCCAAAGGCGAGTTCGTCGCCGGGTCGCAGATCGTCTAGTAGCTGGTCATACCCAATGTTCATTGTGTCAGGTGTGCTTGCTCCCTCGCCAACAACGAGTCGGGTAGGTGAGCCCGTATCGAGACGCAGGACATCGGTGATCCCCGCGACTCGGGGCTTCGGTCCTGGCAAATCAGCCAAAACACCCACGGTGCGTCCCATATCCTTGGCAATTGAACGCACCAGCCGGAGCCGGGCGAGACCTTCTTCGAGCGTCCCGTGGGCCAGTCCGAGTCGGGCAACGTCCATGCCTGCTTCGATCATCGCTCGAATCACGGCGGGGCTGTCGGAGGCTGGTCCGATGGTGGCAACAATTTTCGTCCGTCTAGTCACACGGTCACCGTACTGTGGCGCTCTATGGTGTGGCCGTGTCTGGTATGAAGTTTCTTGGTAATAATCGCCCTCTGGCCTTTGCTCACCGCGGCGGGGCAGGTGATTGGCCCGAGAACTCAATGCCGGCCTTCGATTCGGCCGTGGCCATGGGTTTTACGCATCTCGAAACCGACGTTCATGCAACGAGTGATGGGGTGCTGGTGGCATTCCACGACGACAACCTTGATCGCGTCACCGATAGGACGGGGAGCATTGCCGAGTTGCCGTGGAGCGAGGTGACCAAAGCTCGTATCGATGGCCAGGAACCAATCCCTCGCTTTGATGAGCTACTCGAACGCTTCCCCGATGCATTCTTCAATGTGGACGCCAAGGCCGATCCGTCGGTTGGGCCGCTCGTCGACCTGATCGGCCGTACGGGTAGTGTCGATCGGCTGTGCGTCGGATCGTTTTCTGATCGACGTTTGGCCCGCATTCGAAAAGCAGTTGGCCCTGAACTGTGCACCAGTATGGGCCCCACTGGAATAGCTCGACTCAGAGCAGCCAGCTTCGGTGTGCCGGCGGGGCGCTTTAGTGGCGCGTGTGCCCAGGTACCGCCATCAGCCCGAGGCAAGGTGTTAGTGGATGAACGTTTTATCGCCACAGCCCACTCGATTGGCATAGACGTGCATATTTGGACAATTGATGAGCCCGAAGAGATGCACCGATTGTTTGATCTGGGGGTCGACGGCATCATGACCGATCGACCAGCAGTTCTCAAAGAGGTAATGATCGAGCGCAACATCTGGAGCACCTAGCAAGCGAAGAGCAACCAAATTGGGGATTAGTCTGTGGATTAAGGTGGGAGAACTTTGTCCAGATTGTGGATCAGTATCGTTTGGCGGGGATAAGTATGGGGATTACCGGCGAACCCTTGACCGGCCTGGGTTTGTCGGGCAGAGTACATACATCAAGCAGTAACGAAGTGGGCTTCTCGCCCGCCGAAGGCAGCGGAGGCAACTCCAAAACCTTCACGTGAGGGCGAAAGGGGAAACCCGGAAACCCTCGACACACCCAGAAGGAAGATCTTCGGATCAACCCGACGGGGCTAAGAAACCGATTCGCAAGATGAAGTTTCTAAGCAGGAGTGTTTGGGCGTCCACCAAGATGCTGCTTGAAGAACCGGATCTGGTTACGACAACCGCAAGGAAGTCTGAACCTAGTGAAACGTTCGACCAGCAGCCCTGGAACAATGACTTCGGTCAAGGTTCCAGGGCCGCTCTCGTTTTAGGCCAATGCTCCTCGACAGGGAGCGTCTCAGCGGGGCAAGCCGTCATGGGCACGCCAGCAGTACCACGCGGCGACGCTGCGATAGGGCTTCCAATGATCACCCAGACTCTGTAGCTCCTTTGCCGTTGGTACAGCGGTGGCCAGACCCAGCAACGCGTACCCTTGCCGCACTCCGAGATCCCCCACTGGCCAGACGTCGAGCCGCCGTAGCGCACCCATCAAGAACATTTGCGCCGTCCACTCCCCGATGCCTCGCACTTTCACCAGGGCGTCGATGACCATCTGATCATTGAGGTAACCGAGTCGATCCAATTCAATTTCCCCTGTAACCGATCGTTCCGAAAGGTCGAGCAACGATGCCATCTTGTTACGAGACAGGCCGGCTGCCCGGAGGTCGACGGCTGTTACCGCGAGAAATCGTTCCGGACAAACCTCACCCAAAACCGATTCCACGCGGCGCCAGATTGTTCCGGCGGCAGCGCCGGCCAGTTGTTGGTAGACGATCGCTCGGGCCAACGTTGCGAACCGCTTATCAGCTCGAGGGGGTGTCGAGTACTTGACGGGTCCATGTAGCTCCACCATTCGACCGATGAGAGGATCTTGCTCCCCTAATGCGTAACTGGCGGCGGCGAACGAAAGACGGGGCATGGCATGAGACTACGCAAGAAATCCCCACAAGATCCACTGGCTATCCACTGGTTCCCCACAGGGCCCGCGTCGTACAATGAGCTCTCAAGTTCCCCGAGTGGAGGTGTCTGTGCCCGTATTTGAAATCACCTTGCATGACCGTGTCGAGACTGTTCAATCCGCTGATGGCTACCAGCTGGAAGGCCCGTTGACCACCTTCTTCCGTTCCGACCATGGTCGCGGAAGATTGGACTCGTGGAGCACTCGTATCGCTAGCTATCGCTCCGCGGATGTCGTGATGGTTCGACGCATGGAAGAACTCCACAACAAGGAGCGTTTTCTTACCGCTCTATAGGTCGGCGGGCGGTGGGCCCAAACGGCCAGCAATGGCGTCCCGTAGACCCCGCATCCGAGCCCGAGCGTCAAACCAAGGCGACCGACGCGACGGAAACACCTTCCCTATACCCGTAACCACTACCAAGAGAGCCGACCGCACAACAGCGGGCCACCTACCAAACCGTTGCCGCGTCATGTGCAGTGTGTTGCGCTGCTTGAGGTAGTCAACAACTGCACCGCTTCCACCCGTCCCCGGGTTGTCAACATCAACACCGCGGACCAGGCCTACCTGCCAACCATGGGCTCGTGCTCGCCAGCCCAAATCGGCCTCTTCGCAGTAGGCAAAGAACTCGGGCGAGAACAGGCCAATATCAGTGGCGCATTCTCGATTGATCATGAGCAATGTTCCGTGCGGATAGTCCGCCGGTTCGAATCCGCCGTAGGACAGCGCCGAGCCAGGTAGTGCGCCCATAAAACGGTCCAACGTTGGGCGGGCCTGGTCACCAACATCGGCGCACAGTAGGCCGACCCGGCCCTCTCCGTCGGCCGTTCGCACTAGGTCATCCAACACCGTGGGAAGCATGCGAGCATCGTGCGGCATGACAACGGCCCAGGGAGTTGTGTGTTCCTTAAGCCAGCGCTGCAGCCCCACATTGCCCCCCGGTCCGAACCCCAGGTTTGCTCCCGAATTGATCCACTCAATGCCGTCAAGGTAGCGGATCTGATCTCGGTGCTCATCGGCTGAGTCGTTGTCGACCACGATGATGTGCGGCGAGGCTGTTTGAGCGCGTAGATCGGCCACAGTGCGGCGGCATGCTGCTCCCTGATTGCGGTGAACCACCACAACCGATACGTCGGTAATTGTGGCCATCACGAAAATCTCAGCTAAGGGGCGCTGCGGTTGGCGAGATTGACGAGGGAAGAAGCGTCGAACCCATCAAGGTGCGGTCAACTGATGCGGCGCAGGAACGCCCCTCGGCTATTGCCCAGACAATGAGGCTTTGACCGCGGCCCATGTCGCCACACACCCATACGTCGTCGACGTTCGTTGCCCAATCGTCGGCCCGGGCGACATTGCCACGATCGGTGAAATCGACACCGAGGTCGCTCAGGAGGCCATCTTGTTGCGGGCCAGTGAAACCCATTGCTAGCAACACCAACTGTGCGGGAAAGTCTCGCTCGGTACCTGCAACTGGCTCAAAGCTCATGCGGCCGTCGGTATAGCTTTGCTGTACCTGCACGGTCTTTAGTGACTGAACGTGGCCGGCATCGTCTTTGACGAATTCCACGGTGTTCACCGCAAATACTCGTTCGCCACCTTCCTCGTGGGCGGAGGTGACTTTGTGGGTAAAGGGCCAGGTTGGCCACGGGTGCGCATCGGCGCGCCGATCCGGTGGCTGCGGCATGATTTCAAATTGGTGTACTGAACGGGCGCCTTGACGGTGGCTTGTGCCTAGACAATCAGCGCCGGTATCGCCGCCACCGATAATGACTACATCGAGGCCCGCCGCGGAAATACTGGATTCATCGAGGTCACCAGACTGCACGCGATTAGCCAAGGGCAAGAAATCCATAGCCTGCACAATGCCGCTGGCTTCGTGACCATTAATAGGAAGTCCTCGGCGAACGGTTGCCCCGCCCGCCAAGATGACGGCATCAAAGTCTGACCGGAGTTGTTCGGCGGAAATGTCAACGCCCACGTTCACGCCGCACCGAATGGTTGTACCTTCGGCTTCCATTTGAGCGATCCGACGATCAAGGTGGTTTTTCTCCATCTTGAACTCTGGAATACCGAAACGCAGCAGTCCACCCGGTCGTTCATCGCGTTCAAAGACGGTAACACTGTGCCCGACACGTGTTAGTTGTTGTGCCGCGGCCAGACCGGCCGGGCCTGAACCAACTATCGCCACACTCTTGCCAGTAAGCGACGTGGGAAGAATTGGCTCG
>CAWKZT010000035.1:0-16165 GCA_963854565.1 Acidimicrobiia bacterium | reverse complement strand
GCCCCTTGCACGTCATCGCCGTGCGCACCGACGACAAACTTCCCGACGATGCCATCAACTGGACAGCGGCTATCGACACCCCCCATGAGGGTCTACCTGCCGCGGAAATTGATCCCGAGAGCGACTGTTCCATCTTTTATACATCGGGAACCACCGGCTTTCCCAAGGGCGCCGCCCTCACCCACCGCGGCTGCACCAGCAACATCATGAACTTCAGTTTCTGGAACGCGCTCGGCAAAACGTCGAACCCCGAGGCCGACGAACTCATCGGCTCCGAAGATTCCCCCATAGCAACCACCGCTTTATTGGCCGTGCCGTTATTCCACGTCACCGGCTGCAACTGCTGCATGCACCTCGTGACTGGGGTGGGTGGCAAGATCATCCTGCTCTACCGCTGGGATCCAGGCGAAGCCCTCGAAATCATCGAACGCGAGAAAGTCACCAGCTTCACCGGCGTTCCCGTCATGTCGCGCGAAATTGTCGAACACCCAAATTTCGCGACCACGGACACCTCGACGCTGGCCACACTCGGCGGCGGCGGTGCTGCCGTGCAACCCGACCTCGTCGAGAAGATCGAAAACTCGCTCGAAAAAGGGCGCCCATCCACGGGCTACGGACTCACGGAGGTATGCGGCGTAATCTCCATCAATTCGGCCGACTGGTTCCTCGAGAAGCCCAAAACCGTTGGACCACCAATGCCCACAATCGAGGCCAAGGTTGTCGACACCGACGGCAAAACACTGCCCCAAGGCGAAATAGGCGAGCTTTGTGTCTTAGGTCCGAACAACGTACGCGGCTATCTCAACCAACCCGAAGCCACCGCCGAGGCCTTCCCCGGCGGATGGTTCATGACCGGCGACTTAGCCACCCTCGACGAAGATGGCTTCATCACCATCGTCGACCGTGCCAAAGACATGGTGCTACGCGGCGGCGAAAACGTGTACTGCGCCGAGGTCGAAGCTGCCATCTTCGAACACGATGCCATCCGCGAGTGCGCCGTATTTGCGGTGCCCGATGATCGATTGGGCGAAGCAGTTGGCGTCGCAGTGGTTCTGCACGACGGCCACGAGATGTCCGCCGACGAACTGCGGGCCTACGCGGTGCCCAAAATCGCCAAATTCAAGATCCCCGAGCATGTTTGGTTCCTCACCGAAGATTTGCCTCGCAACGCGAACGGCAAATTCCTCAAACGACAACTCCGTGAGACGCTCGCCGGCGAATAATAGAACACGTGCCAGACGGCTTCACCAGCAGGCGGATGCGCTAGGTAAAGTCCCGCCCCAGTTAATAGTGCCGCGCATCCATCGCCCGTAACCGTTGGGCCAACTCCTTGGCCATTTCCAACACCAGGCTCGGATTCTCGTTCAGAATCTGCCCGAACCGGTTATAGGGAATAACAAGAAGACTCATGGCTGTCTTCGTCGTCACGGTGGCGGTGGCCACTCCACGATCGAGGAGACCGAGTTCGCCGATCATTTCTCCCTCGGAGATTTCGGCGACCTCTTCACCGTTCACGAGCACGACAGCCGTGCCTGACTCCACCACGTAGGCCTCATGATTCAATTGCCCGGCAACTATGAGATGTTCCCCCGCAACAACCTCGACAATGTCAGCCACCGACGCCACATGTTTGCACGCACTAATATCGGCATTCTTGAACATCGGTAAGCCCTGAATACGGGCCACCTTGGGATCAGCGTTACGAAGCATAATAAAAACCTCAACATCAAAATAGGTGGAACTCTCCCATTATGACGCCTGGTCATGGGCGCACGTAGGGCCATAAGTCCGCCGCCCCCAAGCCTGTCTATGGCGTGTGACGTTTCTTACGTTTGATGTTGTTTCCCAAGTATTGCCAGCCAAATCGGCCCTTTACGCAGAGATTGCCGTGCGTGACACTGTGGTCGTGGGGCGAGGTAACCCGAACAATTTCATCGTCTTGCACATGGAGTTCGAGGTTGCAGCCCACCCCACAGTAGCTGCAGACCGTACGGGTAATATCTTGATCTTCGGGACGCCAATTATCGGCCTCGGCCAACTTGTATTGCGTCAGGGGAGTTAACGCACCGGTAGGACAAACCTCAATACAGTTGCCACAGTAAACGCACGCGGATTCGGCCAAGTTGATGTCGAACTCAGTGCTGATCTCGGCCTCGAATCCACGACCGGCTACAGCAATGGCGAAGGTGTTCTGGGCATCTTCGCCACACGCCTCAACACACTTGTAACAAAGAATGCACCGCTCATAGTCGCGCACATACAAGTCATCGTGCACCTTGGCAGGCTGAGCGACAGTAGCCACATTGATGCCAAACCGTTCGCTATCGGCCTCGTACCGAGTGATCCAACCTTGGAGTTCTTCACCGGCGCGATCAAGTTTGACCGACGAGGCGAGCAACTCCAACACCATGCGGCGGGAACGATCAACCCGCTCCGAGCCAGTGGAAACCACCATATTTGGCTCGACGGGGCGAGAACAAGACGGCACGAGTGGTCCCGAACCTTCTACCTCAACTACGCAGACGCGGCAGGCATTGACCGGGGTAACGGTGTCGCCATAACAAAGCGTGGGTGTGTCTAGACCCGCTGCCGTGCATGCGTCGAGAATCGAGGCCCCTTCGCTAATTTCGATGGTCTCGCCATTTATGGTGAGTTCGACCATTGCTACCGATGGTTCGACGATGGTCATGAGAGGAGCTCCAAATCGAGAGCGGATCGCAACGCCGAAGCCGCTGTATGGCCCAGGCCACAGATAGAGGCATCTCCCATCACCGCGGCAAGATCATCGAACAGATCTCGGTCGATGGGTTGGTCAGCTCCCACCATTTCGGCCTGGCGTTGGGTGCCAATTCGACACGGAACGCATTGGCCGCATGATTCGTGGGCGAAGAACTTGGTGATGCGTCCAACTATGTCGACCATGTCGGCGGTTTCATCGAACAACATCACTACCCCGGACCCAAGCGACACACCCGCGGAGCGGGTGTCTTCGAACGTGAGCGGGAGGTCGAGCAACGAATCATTAACAAAACTGCCCGCCGCTCCGCCGAGCAGAATCGTCTTGAGTTGCGCTTCGTGCGCCATTCCGCCCGCCGCAGCAAGGACTTGACGCAGTGTTACGCCCATCGGGTGTTCGTAGACGCCGGGTCGGGCCACCGCTCCGCTCAGACAAAATAGTCGCGGCCCAGCCGAAGCTTCGGAGCCAATCGAACGAAAATGGTCGACGCCGTCGTTGACGATGTCAAGCACATTGAACAGTGTCTCAACATTGTTGATGACTGTCGGCTCGTTGAAGAGCCCATGCGTTGTTGGGAACGGAGGCTTTTGCCGAGGCTCACCCCTGAACCCTTCGATCGAATTGAACAGAGCGGTCTCTTCGCCGCAAATATAAGCGCCAGCCCCCACCCGAACCTCGATGTCGAAGTCCCACCCCGATCCCAGGATGTCTTCGCCAAGCAATCCGCTGCGCCTAGCTTCAGCGACAGCATTGCGTACCCGTTCGATAGCCAGCGGATACTCGCCGCGAATGTAAACCCAGCCATCCGTGGCCCCCGTGGCAAAGCCCGCGATCGTTAGTGACTCAACCAAGGCGAACGGGTCGTGCTCCATCAGAACGCGATCTTTGAACGTGCCGGGTTCGGACTCGTCGGCGTTAGCCACGACATGTTTACGAGACTGCTTTTGGTCGGCCATACCCCGCCACTTGACGCCGGCGGGAAACGCGGCACCACCTCGTCCACGGAGGCCCGCATCACTGATCGAAGCAATAACAGCATCGGGACCCTGCTCGATGGCTGCGTTGAGTGCCTGGTAGCCCCGCTCAGCTAAATAGGAGTCGAGCGACGACGGATCAACCTTGCCGACGCGGGCCAACAGGCGGGCCCCAGAAGCGAGATGCGACTCGATGACCGGTTCGCTGGCCCCAGCCACAACTCGGTACCCCTCAACCGGGGCACCTTTGCGTTGGACAACCGCTGCTCCCCCATGGTCGCAAAGCCCTAAACATGGCGAGTCCTCAACGTGTTCGCCATCTAGCCCAGCGGCGCCCAGCAGGCTGTCGATCTCGTCAAACCCCTGCGTGCGGCAGCCAATGTCGTCACAACGACGGACCACCACATCGGGAGCAACTTCGGTGGCCAACATGTCATAGAACGTGGCCACGCCATAGGCCTCAGCGGGGGGCACACCGAGTTCGGTGCACAGGTGTTGTAGGCCCCCGGGACTGATCCAACCATTTGCCTGCTGCAAAGCATGCAACCCAGGCAACAGCAAATGGCGGCGCTCAGCGGATCGATGAAAGCCACCGACCACAACCCGATCTGACTGGACCACAACCGCAGGTCCGACCGCACCTACGACGGTGTCAACGGCGGCAATTTCTGCCTCGGTAGCTTGATCGGTTCCAACCTTAAGATCCACTAGACCTCCGCCAACTTCGTTACGTTAATAGCAGTGGCTTTGAACTCAGCTGTACCCGACTTGGGATCCCAAGCATCGATGGTAAGCAAGTTGATATCAACCTTCTCGGGAAAATGGAAGGTGGTGAAGGCGAGACCAGGTGACATATCGCCAACGATGCGAACGTCCATCTCAATTGATCCACGGCGCGACGACACCAGCACTCGCTCGCCATCGCTCACATCGAACCGGTCGGCATCAAGTTGGGAGACATCAAGCGTGTCGCCGTAACGGATAGGCGGGTTAATCGACCCGGACTGCACGCCGGTGTTGAAGGAGTCAAGTGCTCGACCAGTGGTAAGACGCAGCGGGAAATCATCGTCAAGTGCGTCGGCAGGTGCAACCCAATCGACACACGTAAATGGGGCCCGGGGACCTTCAACAGGGTCCACCCAAAGGCGTGCATGCAAGAAAGTAGTTCCTGGATGATCTTCGTCGGGACACGGCCACTGCAGTCCACCCGACGACTCGAGACGGTCGTAGCTCATGCCTCCGTGCAATGGAGACAGCGAACGCAACTCATCCCACCACGCCTCATTGTCCATGTTGGACCAATCGTGGCCCATTGCCTTAGCCATGCGCACGAGAATTTCGATGTCGTCGACCGCTTCTCCCGGTGGATTAAGTGCCTTGCGTACTCGTTGGACCCGACGCTCGCTCGACGTGACCGTGCCATCGGTCTCGGCCCAACCGGCAGCCGCCGGGAACACAACATCGGCTAACTCCACAGTCCGGGTCATCACAATGTCAGAAACAATCAGGGTGTCCAACGCCGATAGGAGTTTTCGGGCATGGCTAACGTCGGCTTCGGAATCGGCTGGGTTCTCGCCAATTACCCACACAGCTTCTAATTCGCCCTGGTCCATTGCTTCGAACATCAAGGTGAGATGTTTGCCCGGTTCCGGCGGAACGGGCGCACCCCATACTTCCTCGAAACGCGCCCTCGCCTCAACGTCGGTGATATCAGCGAACCCCGGGAGCTTGTTGGGCAGTGAACCCATGTCGCCGCCGCCCTGCACATTGTTTTGGCCCCGTAGAGGAACTAATCCAGAGCCCCACCGGCCAACATGGCCGGTAAGCAACGAAAGGTTGCACAGCGAGAAGACGTTGTCGCTGCCGGTGGCATGCTCGGTGATTCCCAATGTCCACAGAATCTGGGCGGTTGGGGCTTTGGCGTACGCGTGGGCCACTTCACGGATTGCTTCGGCCGGAATCTTGGTGATCGTTTCGGCATAGGCCAACGTGTAGGACTCGACATGGGACTGATAGGCCGCAAAGCCTTCGGTTGCTCGCTCGATGAACTCGCGGTTAGCCAATCCAGCCGCGATTATCTCGCGACCGATGGCATTGGCCAGCACAATGTCGGAGCCGACTTCTAGCCCGAGCCACATGTCGGCCCATTTGGCCGAACTTGTACGCCGAGGATCGACCGCGTACATCTTGGCACCGTTACGAATGCCCTTAATCAGGTGATGGAAAAAAATGGGGTGCGCTTCGCGGGCATTTGAACCCCACAACAAGATGCAATCCGTTTGCTCAATTTCTTCGTAAGAAGAGGTGCCGCCCCCTGCTCCGAACACTGTGGCCAGACCGACCACCGAAGGAGCATGTCAAGTTCGATTACACGAGTCAATGTTATTGGTCCCCACCACCGTCCGAATGAACTTTTGGGCCACGTAGTTCATTTCGTTGGTGGCCTTCGAGCAACTAAACATCCCCACCGCATCAGGTCCGGATCGAGCAATTACTCGCTGCAAACCTTGCGAAGCACGCGCTATCGCCTGTTCCCACGTAGCGGGACGAAGTTCGCCATCAACGCGCACGAGCGGCGTAGTTATGCGTTGGCGAGCCATACAGAAAGTCTCCCATTAGTGGACGCCCTATTGTGCCTCATAACCGCGTCAATCGGTAGTTCTCCATGAGGACAGTTGATCTTGCGTCAGCGGACAACCAAGGTGGACAGACTCGGCTAGTCCTCGAGCAGTTCGCCAGCTGCAGCGAGCGCGGTTGCGAGCAATACCGCCCGGTCGTAAACCGCGGCAAATACCTCATCGGTTTTGTGGGCTTGGCCAGGTAGAGGCGGAGTTCCCAACGAACGAACAATTGCTGATGGATCCGCTGATGGGTGGATCACCGGAGGTGCGGGTAACTCATTGATATGCCCACCCCAGTACGTACGGGCGGTAATTTTCTGTGACTTAGCGCGCCGCTTGTTTCCGCTGCGACCGGACTTGGCATTGTTCTTGCCCGATGCATTCTTCGCCCCGGACCCCTTGGCGCCCGAATTCTTGACACCGGAGTTACTGGCGCCCGAATTCTTGGCACCGGAGTTACTGGCACTCGAATTCCTTGAACCGGAGTTCTGGTTACGGTTGCGACCGCCACGATTTCGGGCCATTACGCGTTCACCTTCTCGGCTTTGCCTACCGTTACATCGGGCTCATCATCGACCAGCATTGAATCGGTCTTCAGTCCCAATGCCTGGCGCAACTGGTCGTTGTCAAGGTCACCAATCGAACTGGATTTTGGCAACACCATGTCGGCAATACGACGCTTGCCTTGCACGACTTCCTCGACCCGTTCATCGATGGTGCCTGGACACACCAGACGGTGAGCAATCACGGTCTTGGTCTGCCCTATACGCCACACTCGATCTCGGGCTTGGTCTTCCACCGCCGGATTCCACCAGCGGTCGTACAGAACGACGTGACTAGCTGCGGTGAGGTTAAGGCCGGTACCGCCTGCTTTAAGCGAGAGCACGAGGCAACCGGCACCGTCGGCCTCTTGAAACTTGTCGATCATTTTGTCGCGAGCGCCGCGTGACAGACCACCGTGATAGCACTCGACCTCGGTTTCCATCCGGTCACTGAGATGGGTGGCAAGTTTCTCGCCCCAACTTGCAAAGTGAGTGAAGACCAATACCTTCTCGCCTGCGGCATAAACCCGATCGACAATTTGTTCGAGGCGGGCCAATTTGCCGGAGCGGCCCGGCAAACCTTTGTCGTCGTCTTGGTAGTTGACCGGGTGATTGCAAATTTGTTTGAGAGCGGTAATCGCTGCCAATACCGCTCCCTTGCGTGTGTCTTCGCCGGACTCAGAATCAACAATGAGGCTGTCGAGCACGGCCTGATACAACCCAATTTGTTCGGGGGTCATGGGGCAATGATCCAACTCATCGATGCGATCAGGAAGCTCGGCTGCAATCGCCGGTTCGGCCTTGGTCCGTCGGAACACCAAGATGCCATTGAGCGCCTTGAGGGCAGACTCGGCACCAGCCTTGGCATCGCCGGTGACGGACAAGGCATTGATGAACGGGCCGCGCGCCCCCACCAGATTGGGATTGACGAAGTCCATAATCGACCAAAGGTCGCCCAGGCCGTTTTCGATTGGTGTGCCGGTTAGGGCGAAACGGGTTCGGGAATTTAATCGACGCAACTGCTGAGCGGTCTCGCTGGCAGAGTTCTTGATGACCTGGGCCTCATCGAGCAAGACACAATCCCAATCGAGCTTCGCCATAGCATCCATATCGCGAACGGCCGTACCGTAAGTGGTGAGCACCAAATCGACCTTGCCAACCATGTCGGCAATCTTGTCCGGCGCCACGCGGCTGGGACCATGGTGCACGCGAACCTTAAGATCCGGAACGAACTTTTGGGCCTCGCTGAACCAGTTACCAAGTACAGCAGGCGGCAAAATGGCCAGAGCCGGACCCTTGCCTTTTTGTAAGTTGAGATGAGCCAGCATCGTGGGCGTCTTGCCGAGACCCATGTCGAGGGCCAAACATCCACCCAAACTGGCCTGGTCAAGGAAACCCATCCACGCCAGCGCTTCCGCCTGATAGCTGCGCAACGTGCCGTCGAATCCTTCGGGTTCGGTTGGGGGTTCTTCGGGCAGTTGCCGGGCCGATTCGAGTAGTTCGGTGGCCCAACCGGCACCAGCTAGCGATACACCACCAGCCAATGGGGATTCGTCGATCCCCAGAGCCAGTCGCAACATCTCGGCCCCGGAAAGCTGCGTCTTGTCGGCCCGCTCGGCCAATGCCGCCGCGGCCTCCTTGAGGTCGGCTTGGTCGATCTCGACCCATTTGCCTCGCGACTTTACGAGCGGTTTAGCTTGTGATGCCAGGGCACGGATTTCGTCGACGGTCAGTTCTACGTCGTCGAACACTGCTGACCAACGAACGTTCGCCAACTGCTGCGCACCAACCACGGTGTCTTGTGCTTCGTCGGCGGTAAGTCGTAGCGAAGCAGTGGCCTTACGACGACTGAGCTGCGGAACCCGAACGTCGAAGCCAGCCGCTTGCAGCGTCGGGCCGATGACCGTCATGAGTTCCCAGGCTTCGTCTTGACCAAGCAAGACCTCGCCACGACGATGTGATCCAGGGCGCATTAAGACCGGTACGAGTTGTTCGAGCCGCTTGAGGTTGTCCTTGACTTCTTTGCGCCTGTTCGGTGACGCCGTGACCTGCGCCACTTCGACAGGTTCTAGATGCCCTTCGGAGTTGGGCGCCAGCACCTGAAGCAACCAGGCTTCGGAAGAGTCGGGCGGATCAAGTTGCACCACCAAGGTACTCTTCGATGGAGACGTGATGGGATGCGCCCATTGATCAAGCCGGCGCACCACCTCGCCACCCGCATTCTGCGGCGCTTGGAACGACGACCCATCGAGGCGCGATAACACGGACTCGGCTACATCTTGTGCATTGCTGGGCGTTGGTGGCGGTGCAGAAACCGAAACCTGACTAGCTGCTGTTTGACAAATGGCGCCAACGAGGTCATTAAGCGCTCCTCGGGCAATATGACGGCGGTCAGCTTGACGGTCATACGCCGTACTCGCCCCGGGCAACGACGTGGCGAGCAACTCGAGTTCACGAGGATCAGTTAGAGCTGGCTCCCAGCGAACGTGATACGTACCAGTGTTACCAGCATTACGGCCACCCTTGGCCTGCACTAGCAACGGCACCATTGCGCCGCGGGAGGTGATGTCGACCGCCATAACCGCTACTCGTCCAAGCCAACCCAAACTTGAGGTGATGTTTTCGGTCTCGGCCTTGGCTCCAACAGCCACCAGCCACCCAAGCACATCACCTATCTTGGCCACAAGGGCGTCGGCTCGGCCACCACCAGGCAGCGGAACGGGATCGTGTTTCGTCCAGCCGACCGAGGGCGCTCCCGCCTCGACGAGCAACTTGTTGGTCTGTTTTTCGGTTCCGGGTGCGGTGCGAGGGCCACCTGTCCAGGCCACTACATGACCGGGGAACCACGAAAGCTGCAGACCACTCGTTACTAGTTCTTCTTCGGGATTGGCTTCGGGAACCGCTTCCGCACCGAGAATCCTACGGCGTACGTCGGTGATGGCTGCCTTCACCGCATCTCGCTCAATATCGACGTCACTAAGTACCTGCGCCCGAATATCAGCATCCAGGCCGCGGGCAAACTCAGCAAGATCTTCGACATCGTCGAGAATGTCCCAGAGCGCACCTAACCAAGCACCATCAGCCGATTGCAACAAAGCAACGTCGGCCGGACTCGCCAAACCATCGAGTTGATTACGAACCATCGCGGCAAAATCGGACGATAACGGGGACGCTACGACACCCGCAGTGGGCGCCGCATTTTCGGCGTCGCCGTTGACGACATCGTCTATTGCGTCGCCATCTTCGATTGCAGTTCCGTCTAACGTCACGATGGAAGTAGTCTTCTCCAGCTACAGCTGTACTCGACCCCAACAACCCACGGGAATGTGGACTGCGCACAATGGTTGTGCCGGAGTCTGGATTAACACGGCGTTTCGTCTGGACCTCCCGAGGCCCGGCGTTCCGGCTGTGTTATATACGGAGCGTAACCGAAGTGGGCGTTAGCACAACCCTGACGCGCAAATTCACCATTCTTAGGACTATGGGTCGCTCTTGAACCCATCACCCGCTAGTTTCGCGAGACACCAACTAACCCCGATTGTGGCAATGCCCCCATTGCCCTAGGAGCACCCGTGGCTTTATTCACATCCAACCTTCCCGTAGCCGAGGCCCATTGCGATGGTCCATGTGGCATTTATGACCCAGCAGCAGCCCGCATCACCGCCGAGGCGGCCCGCTCAATGACCAAGAAAATGCTCGATACGCACGCCCCAGCCGGTGACGATGCCGCCCGAGCGAACTACGCCAACACCATGGCGCGCTTTGCACTCATCAAAGAAGAACAAGCCGAAGCCACCAAGCACGAATTGCTCATCTTGTGGACCGATTTCTTCAAGCCCGAGCACCTCGAAGCCAACCCCGACCTTCACGACACTTTCTGGAACGCCGCCAAGCAGTGTTCCGCCGTCAAGCAGGGTCTCGACCTCGAGGCCTGCGATGCCCTAATTGCTTCGTGTGAAAAGATCCACAACATCTTCTGGGGTGCCAAGGGTCGCGACGTCAACTTCTACCTCGCCGGCTAATTCACGCCCATGTTGCGCGAGTTACTGAAGTGGGCGCTTCAGCGACGCTACCGGTACCGCGTTTCTGGTGACAGTATGCATCCCGACCTGGTCGACGGAGAGGTCATTTTGATCAGTCCGTCGGCGCAGGTAGGGGTGAACTCCATTGTGGTTTGTGGTCACCCTTGGAAACAGATCGATGTCGTCAAGTGGGTTCGCGGTCTCGACACCGAACTCATCGACCTCTGGAGCCCCCAAGGTTCACACAGCCAGCACTTTGGGCGCGCCGACGCGGCATTGGTGCGCGGCGTCGCCACGGCCAGTTTGAGCCGCCGATGCCTCTTACCTAATCGCCCGACCTCCCTGGCCAAGGACACCCCATGAGTTATTACGACGACGACCACGAAATGTTCCGGTCTAGCTTGCGAGGTTGGCTGGCGATGAATGTGGTACCGAACATCGACCAATGGGAAGCCGACGGCATCGTTCCCCGGCAACTGTTTGCCGATGCTGGTTCGCAAGGGTTCCTCGGCATGGCGATCGCCGAGGAGTTTGGTGGCGGCGGAATCGACGATTTTCGGTTCAACCATATTTGGGCCGAGGAGTTGGCCTACGCAGCGGCCGGTGGTTCCGGAGCTGGTTTCCCGTTGCATGTGGATGTGTTGGTCCCTTACTTCACCGAGTTTTGTAACGACGAACAAAAAGCCCGCTGGTTGCCCGGGATAGCGAGCGGCGAACTCATAACCGCTGTCGCCATGACCGAACCAGGAACCGGATCAGATCTCGCTGGGGTTATCACCACAGCCATTCGAGATGGTGACGAGTACATCATCAACGGCTCCAAGACTTTCATCACCAACGGCATCAATTCCGACCTCGTTGTTGTGGTGGCCAAGACTGATCCGTCTCAACGCCATGGCGGCATGAGTTTGCTGGTCGTCGAGCGAGGTATGCCTGGGTTCGAACGGGGTCGCAATCTTAAGAAGCTCGGCCTTCATGCTCAGGACACCGCGGAGCTGTTCTTCACCGATGTGCGTGTCCCTATAACTAACCTTTTGGGCGACGAGGGCTCGGGTTTCCGCCAACTCACCCACAACCTGCCCCAAGAACGTCTGTCCCTTGCTGTTGGGGGTGTGGCCGTCGCCCGCGAAGCCCTCAACTGGACGATCGAATATGTCAAAGAGCGCACTGCGTTTGGCAAACCGGTTTCATCGTTCCAGAACACAAAGTTCGTCCTGGCTGAAGTCTCAATCGAGATCGAATCCGCCGAAGCGTTTATGCGCGAATGTGTGCTCAAACTTAACGACGACACCCTCACACCGGCGAAGGCGGCCCGGGCCAAGGTATTAGCCACCGACCTACAAAATCGCTCAGTCGATCGCTGCCTCCAACTCTTTGGCGGCTATGGCTTCATGATGGAGTACCCCATCGCTCGAATTTACGCCGACTCTCGCGTCAGTTCTATCTATGGCGGCACCAACGAGATCCTCAAGACCATCGTCGCCAAGGACCTCGGCCTGTAAGGTCTGCGTCTATGGCAACACGGCGGTACGGAACAATCGTTAAGCACCTAACCGACGACCCCGACACCGCCGTAGAGCTGTGCGGCAAGTTGAACGACGAAATCTTGCTACACCTCGGCGAAGCCATCGCCGACGAAGTACAACGTCGAGCCGTCGAAGATGGCGACCAAGATGCCGTAATCGCCGAAGCATTCGAACACGGGTTCAGCAAGGATGGCATGGCCTCGCGTCCGTGGATCAATGGCCCGTACGTGGTTTGCCCTGGCGCCATCATCTCCAAAAGCAAGGTCAACCATCGATGCCGTTTCGTAAGTGTCAACGACACCTGGATCTGGGACTGCGCCGAACTCATCCACGAAGAGAAACGCTCCTCGCCCGGCAAGACCGATGGCTTTCGTGCCGTGGCATTGTTACCCAAGATTGAACGCATGGAACTCGATGTCGTTACCGGCCGAGCCCGGTCTGGGCAGCACTCCGTTGATCACGTCATCAGCTACGAGGTTCGCAAAGGCCAACTCGTCGAGGTTAGCCAACGCAACGTCGCACCCAAAGGAATGCAGTAAGCCGTGATCGCACCACTCGAAGGATTTTCCGTCATCGAGGGTTCGGCGTTCGTCGCCGCCCCCTCCGGTGGCATGACGCTCGCCCAACTTGGCGCCGACGTGATCCGGTTTGACAACATTGGTGGCGGGCTCGACTACAAACGGTGGCCACTGACCGAGCAGGGCGAGTCGTTGTATTGGGCCGGCCTTAACAAAGGCAAGCGATCTATCGCCGTCAACCTCCGTGACCCGCGTGCGCAGGAAATTCTCGCCGCGCTAATCACGACCACTGGCACCTTCCTCACCAACTTTCCAACCCGTGGATGGATGAGTTATAAGGCCCTTTCGGAGATCCGTCCCGATCTCGTGATGTTGGCCATTACCGGCAACCGTGATGGTTCGACGGCCCTCGACTACACGGTCAACTCGGCCATCGGCTACCCGTACGCAACCGGTCCCATCGATGACGATAAACCCATTAACCATGTGCTTCCTGCGTGGGATTTGGTGTGTGGCCAGACCGCCGCGCTAGGCCTGTTGGCAGCCGACCGTCACCGCCTGCGAACCGGCGAAGGATCATCGATGACTCTGGCACTTTCTGATGTGGCGCTGGCCGCGGTGAGTGCGCTCGGTCACATTAGCGAAGCGCAAATCAACGGGACCCAACGCGAGCGCTACGGCAACGATCTCTACGGTGCTTTCGGGGCCGAGTTCGTGACCGCCGACGATCGCCGCCTATATGCAGTCGGCATCAGCCCGAAACAGTGGAAGGTCTTGCAAGAAGCCACCGAGTCAACCGAAGCAGTCGCCGCCATTGCTAGCCGTGATGGGTTCAATTTCCGCGACGAGGGTCACCGCTTTGCGGCTCGGGCCGATATCAAGGCAGTAATGCAGAACTGGATTGGTCAGCATTCACTGACGGAGACCGCTGCGGTGTTCGACAATCTTGGCGTGTGCTGGGGCCCCTATCAAACGTTCGAAGAACTCGTTGCTAACGACCCTCGGGCCTCAGTCAAAAGTACCTTGTTTCGCAATATCGAGCAGCCCAATATTGGCACCTACCTCACCCCAGGTTCGCCCGTGGCGTTCAACGCCGACATCCCGGTGGAACCCACAGCAGCGCCCGCCCTGGGCGAACACACCGATCAAATCCTAAGCGAGCTTCTGGCTCTGTCTGACGCAGAAATTGGTCACCTCCACGACGATGGAGTCGTCGCTGGGCCGTCCTAGACAGCCAACACCACTGGTCGCCAATCAAGCACCGTCGACGTTTCGCCTCGTTGACCTTCGGGGCCATAGCTATGAGCTTGCACCACTACCGCAAAAGCCAGTAGCCGCCCGGTGGGCGTATTGTCCTCGGCGGTCAACGTGATCTGAAACGACAGCACATCGTTTTCATAAACGGGCGCTAGGTGATCACAGGAATGCCATCCAATTACCGTCGCTGCGGTCGGTAGCAATCTGGTCAGCGAGGCTTGCGCCAGGCCAATTGTGTGACCGCCATAGACCAACCGTTTGCCGTTGCGGCTCCGACTGGAATCACGGTGAATTGCAGCCTGGTTTTGGGTAAGCCGCACAAGTTCGACCGCGTTGGTCACGGTGTCGCGCAATGGGTCGGTTCGGGTCTCACCAATTTGCCAGTCGGTGGGGTCGCCGAGCGCGGTGAGATCCCAGTCGTCGGGCACCCACTCGTGCCATAGAGCCAGGTCAAGGTCGACCTCGGCCGAACCAATTTCGTCGGCCTGGCCGCTGGGACTGGCTTCACGGTCACGGAATGGGAGTAAAGCGCATCGTTCGAAGTCGACAACCACCTCGCCTTGTTCATCGATGGTCTGGATGCCGAGCAGCACTTTCCCGCGAGGCGTTCGTCCTGCTTTACGCGATGCCGCAGCCAGGGCCACGATGGTGACCGATGTGGTCAGCGTCGTACCGACACGGGAGGCCTTGTGCATGCGAACGTCGCGGTAAAACAGGTTGGCAATGACCTGACGGGTGGCCACCGTGCTCTGCCCTATCGCCATATGCATGACCAGAGCCGGGTTTACCAAGGCGTGATCGACGCCGGTGATGGCCTCGGCCATTGGCAGTGATAGCGACGGGCGTAACGCGTCACCACAGATGGCCTGATACTGCGCGGCCACACCTTCGTCGATGGTGATCGCCGGCGCGGCCGGAAGTACCTGCCCCACGGAGAAGTCGTCAAAATAGGGGCCATCGAGCGTCATAAGTCAAGTGTCGCGTATTCCACCCCATAGCGCACCTCCCTGCCTTCCGCGGTTGCGCCGGTACGCACCAGGGCATGGGGTTGACCGCAACCATTTCGACCGCGGCAACCGGACTGCATCTGCTAAAACACGGCATGGCGATTTTTGAACGCATCACCGACGATGGACTTGTCCGACTCAATTACGAAGTCACGGGCAACGGCCCTCCGATTTTGCTTATTGCGCCTGGTGGGTTGCGATCAACACTTGGCGTCTGGGCCAACATGCCCTGGAACCCGATCACCGCACTAGCCGACACCCACACGGTGATTGCCATGGATCAACGCAACGCCGGCGACTCGTTCGGCCCGCTACTGGGGCACCACGGCTGGGACACCTACACCGCCGATCAACTCGCCCTGCTGGACCACCTCCAAATCGACACCTTTGCTATCGCCGGCATGTGTATCGGAGGTCCCTACATCATGGGCCTTATTGCGGCCGCGCCGGAACGCGTAATCCGAGCGGTGATGTTGCAACCGATAGGCGTGGACGACAACCGTCAAGTGTTCAGTGACCTTGTGAGGGGATGGAAAGACGAAATCGGTCACCTTCATCCCGAAACCAGCGACGCGGCCTGGGATCAATTCGGCCACAACATGTTCGGCGGCGATTTCATGTACAACACATCACTCGACGACATCGCCGGTTGCCCCACCCCCCTCATCGTGTTGATGGGCAACGACATCTACCACCCCGAATCAATTTCCCGCGCGGTAGCCCAACACGCACCCAACGTCGAGTTCATCGAGTCGTGGAAAGAAGGCGAAGCTCTTGCCGCCGCCGATCTCGCCATCAAATCGTTCCTAGCCCAGTAGACCCCGCCAATATCTCCGTTCTAGGAGTGGGGGGGGGGGGGGGGGGGGGGGGGGGGGGGGGGGGGGGGGGGGGGGGGGGGGGGGGGGGGGGGGGGGGGGGGGGGGGGGGGGGGGGGGGGGGGGGGGGGGGGGGGGGGCGGGGC
>CAWKZT010000034.1:0-16316 GCA_963854565.1 Acidimicrobiia bacterium | reverse complement strand
CGGTCACTGCCGGCATGGCCATCTATGACACCATGCAATTCATCAAGCCCGATGTAGCCACAATTTGTATGGGCCTCGGCGCCTCAATGGGCCAGTTCTTGTTGTGTGCCGGTGCCGCAGGCAAACGCTACGCGCTACCCCATGCCCGCATCATGATGCATCAGCCCAGTGCTGGTGTGCAGGGGCAGGCCACCGATATTCGGATCCAGGCCGAGCAGTTGGTGTACATCAAAGATCTCATGGCGCAGCGTATTGCCGACCACACCGGCCAAACGGCAGAAACAATCCAAGAAGACAGCGACCGCGACCGTTGGTTTACCGCCGAGCAGGCCAAAGAGTACGGGATCATCGATCACGTGCCGGCCCATCGCGGCGACATCGTCTGATCCAGTTAGCTAGGCCGGAGCTACATCGTCGGTGTTGACGGGAGTTGGCGTAGGTCGAACAATTGGATCCAGGTCAAGAAGACAGGTTTGGGCTGCAAAGTTCTCGAGCGCTTGAGCTGACAATCCGGCGGTAGTCAACGCCTCGGTTTGCTCCAGAACAACCTCAGCAGCGGTGCGGTTGTCGGGGAGTTCTAGGGCAGTTAAGAGATCGTCGAGGGCGGCAATCACGACAACGACATCGGCAGTAATTAGTGGAGGAGCGGTGGCCTCCAGGCTGCGCAGATCGTTCATCGCGGCGTCTACGGAAGCGGGATCAGTGAGATCCAACCGGGCAAGGGGAGCGCTAGGGCCAGCGACGACATTGAGTTTTTGGCAGAAGGCGGCTGGATCGACAACAACCTCTTCGACTGACTCAGGCGCGCTGCTCGAGCACGAGGCAAGCGCGACCAGGAATCCACAAGCGGCAATTGTCCCGTTGCGGAGGGTGGCGCTTCCTACCATCGATCGGCAGATTCGGCCTTAGCCCTTAGGTCGGCAACTCCGTAGGCCAAGCCCTCGGGGTAGCGGAACAGAGCGCTGCCCGAGACCAATAGGTTCGCTCCGGCCGCTGCGGCTCCGGGCATTGTTTCCGCGCTGCCACCGCCGTCGATCTCGATATCGCAGTCGTAGTCGTTGTCAATAATGATCTGGCGTACTTCGCTGATTTTTGGTTCCATTGTTTTGATGTAGCTTTGCCCACCAAACCCAGGATTTACCGTCATCACAAGCACCATGTCGACGAGATCCATGACATGACGGATAGCTGCTACCGGTGTTGCTGGGTTGAGTGCCACGGCGGGCCGCGCTCCAAGATCTCGCACGGCGCTGAGTGTGCGGTGCAGATGGGTGGTGGATTCGGCGTGGACAATCAGCATCTCGCAACCCGCATCGACCCAACGACTAAGCATCGGATCGGGGTTTCGGACCATCAGATGCGCTTCGAATGGAAGCGTTACATGGGGGCGTACAGCAGCGATGACGTCGGGACCCACCGTGATATTTGGTACGAACTGACCGTCCATAATGTCCCACTGGATGCGGTCGACCCCAGCGTCCTCCAGCGAGCGACATTCGTCGCCAAGCTTAGAGAAATCCGCTGGCAGCACGGATGGCACAATTTCGATCGGGCGAGGAGTAGGTGAAGAGGTCACCTGCTGAGGTTATAGGGTCAACCCATGCCTGTCGTCGACATTCACGGAGTTGCTAAAGGCGGAGCGGGAGTTGGTCGTCTCGACGATGGTCGGGCGGTGTTTGTGGAGGGCGCTCTTCCGGACGAACGCGTCGAGATCGAACTCACCGAGGAGAAGGAACGTTATGCCCGTGCGCAGGTCGGGTCCGTACTGATTGCGAACAGCGCTCGAATCGAGCCTCCGTGTTCCCATATTGCCGAAGGCTGCGGCGGGTGCGACCTGCAACATGCCACCCCCCAGTTGCAACGCGAGCTAAAACTCCAGATTGTCCGCGACGCACTCGAACGGATCGGCAAGATTGCCGATCCGACAATTGCGCTCGGCGAAGAACTGCCAGCGACCGGCTTTCGCACCCAGTTGCGCGGTGTTGTCGTGGGTGGTCGTTTTGCGCTCCGCAGACGACAATCGCATCGCGGTGTCGAGATAACAAACTGCGATGTTGCTCATCGGCTCATCAACGACCTCATTGCCAACAGCACCTTTGGTACCGCCTCTGAAGTGACGATGCGAGTGAGTGTCGCCTCCGGTGAACGGATGATCATTGTCGACCCAAACACTCGAGGCATCGAGGTGCCCGACGATGTTGTTGTAATCGGGACCGACGAACTACAGGACGGCAAAAGCGTTTCTTTACGTGAAACTATTGCCGGTCACTCGTTTCGCATTTCGGCACGATCGTTCTTCCAGACGCGTCCCGACGGCGCTGCTCAGTTGGTGGAACAGGTCAAAGCCGCGGCCCACCTTGCATCGGGTCCGATGGTCGATCTGTATGGCGGCGTCGGCCTGTTTGCCGCGACCGTTGGCGGGCGCCACGACGTGACCGTTGTAGAACAGTCCGCCTCCTCTATTGCCGACGCCCGAGTGAATCTTGCCGGGCGCACCAACGCCGCAGTAATCCGTGCCCGTGTCGAGCGGTGGCGGTCGACGCCTGCCGGACTCGTCGTGGCCGACCCGGCCCGTTCGGGTCTAACAAAGACTGGGGTTGCCAAGGTCGTGGACACTGGAGCACCACGGGTGGTACTCGTAAGTTGCGACCCGGCTTCACTCGGACGCGACGCCGGTTTGCTAGAACAAGCTGGGTATAAAATGCGGTACGCACACCTGGTCGATATGTTTCCTGGCACCAGCCACATCGAAACTGTCTCCCGATTTGACTTGGCTTGATCTCTTCCTGCTTGGCCCCCATCTGCCGTGGGTGAGTAAGGTTGTGGCATGTCGAGTGCCACCGTCTCTCCGCCCACCTCCGAAGCTGTTCGCGCCGAACTCGAAACTTGGCTCGATGACAACTGGGACGAGAATCTCACCGCGGGCGAGTGGTGGCAGATCATGTACGACGCCGGGTGGGCAAGTCCGGCAATGCCGGAGAATGCTGGCGGGCGTGGCTACAGCCGCGATCTGTTTCGGACCTGGTCGGTTACTTTGGCAGAACGGGGTGTACTGGGGCCGCCATCAGGGCTCGGTCGCATGCTTGCGGCGCCCACCATTGCCACCCACGGAAGTCAAGAACAAATCGATCGGTTCATCCCCAGCATCCTCAACGGCCAACACGCGTGGTGCCAGTTGTTCTCTGAACCTAACGCAGGCTCTGATCTCGCAGGATTGCAGTGCAAAGCCGAAAAAGACGGTGACGAATGGGTAGTCACCGGTCAAAAGGTATGGACCTCAGGCGGCCAGATTTCACAGTGGGGCATGCTGATAGCTCGCACCGACCCCGAAGCCCCCAAGCATCAGGGCATTAGTTACTTCGCCATCGATATGGATCAGCCAGGGATTTCGATCCGTCCGCTCAAAGAAATGACCGGCCGGGCAATGTTCAATGAGGTGTTTCTTGACGAAGCACGGGTGAAGGACATCGATCTTATTGGTGGCATGGGTAACGGCTGGCGGGTGGCAAACACCACATTGGCTTTCGAGCGCGCCAGTCTCGGCAGCGCGGGCAAGTCGCCAGTGTCGGCAACCCCTGGTCCCGTAGCCAAGGCACTTGGTCGAACGGCGTCTACCTTCCTTGGCCGCGTAAGCGAGGGTGGAGTGCCCAATCTCGGTCCTGGCATGTGGGAATGGTTTGTGGAACTCGCCCGCGAACGAGGCAAGCTCGAACAGCCGGCCATTCGCGAACAGTTGGTACAGCTGCACTCACTCCTCGAGATCAATCGGCTCAACGGTGCCCGCGCTAGGTCCGGCGGCGGACGCACCGGGGGCGAAGGCAACCTCGGCAAATTGGCTATGAGTGAACTTTTCCGACGGTTCCGTGATGTTGGTCTCGCTATTCTTGGGGCCGATGGCATGTTGTGGGGAAGCGACGCTGTTGCCGATGGGGCAATCGCTGAAATGGCAGTCTTTTCACCAGGACCAGCTATTTATGGCGGAACCGACGAAATTCAGCGCAACATTATTGGCGAACGTGTACTGGGTCTTCCTAAGGAGCCCGGCCCCGGCAAAGAAACGCCGTTCAAAGACCTCGTCAAGAACTAGCCACAAATTATGGCAGTGCTCCTGTTTCCGCCCGCCCCTAAATCCAACTGGTAGGCGCAGTGATGGGTCTGGGTGTCGGCTGGGCCTACCAGTTCGGAGTGGGGGGGCACCAACTTCTGGGCAGTAAGGTCCAACAATGGGTCTTGAACAGTTCTCACTTGATGGTCAACTCGCGTTAGTAACCGGATCTAGCCGTGGCATCGGGTTGGCAATTGCCCGTGCTCTGGGCGAAGCGGGGGCAACACTAGTGCTTAACGCGAGTACCGATTCCCGGCTTGAAGCATCTAGTGATGCGCTGCTTAAAGAGGGCCTCGATTCCCATTACCGCTACTTTGATGTGACCAATGAGACCGCGGTGGCCGAGTCGGTCGACGACATCGAACGCACCATCGGTCCAATCACCATTCTGGTCAACAATGCTGGCATTCAACGCCGTGGCATGATGCTCGATTTTGACCTCGATGAGTTTCGCAAACTGATGGACGTCAATCTCACGGGGCCGTTTATCGTGGCCCAGGCCGTCGGCCGCAAAATGGTCGAACGTGGCGCCGGAAAGATCATCAATATTGCTTCGGTGCAGGCAGCGCTAGGACGGGCATCGATTACGCCATATACGGCGTCCAAGGGCGGCGTACGCCTCTTGACCCAGGGAATGTGTGCTGAACTTGCGTCGCATGGCATTCAGGTCAATGCGCTTGCGCCGGGCTATTTTGCTACCGAACTCACCCAGGCGTTGGTTGATGACGAAGAGTTCTCCGCTTGGCTAGCTGACCGCACTCCGGCGGGCCGGTGGGGACACGTTGCCGAACTTGGCGGCACAGCAGTATTTCTGGCCTCGTCGGCCTCGAATTTTATGAACGGACAGATTTTGTATGTCGATGGCGGCATGACGGCGGTGGTCTAGTGGCATGGCATGTTCCCGAACGTGTGGGTAGTCCTGGCACCGGAGAGATCTAAGCAAAGACCCCTAACTAGCGCATTGTCTCCGCTCAAAAATAGGTAGTCTCCAAAGCTCATGGAACTTCTGATCATTCTCCTCATCGTTGTTGTCGTGCTCGTTATCAGCGGGCTCGGATTTGTGTTGCGCGGACGAGGAACCGGCAGTGTTCTTGATGTCCCAACACCCCAACCAGTCGACACACCAGACCGACACGACGACCTTGACGAAGCGCCCGAACCCGACTCCACCCCGGAACCAGAATCGGAACCGGCGTCATTTCGAAAGCGACTGGGTAAGGCTCGCTCAGCAATGGGAGGTTTCCTGGGTTCCGTGCGATCTCGCGGGGTTGACGATCAGACCTGGGACGAACTCGAAGAAGCGCTGATCCTGGCTGATGTTGGTGTGAGCACAGCTACGACGGTCATCGAAGATGTGCGGGCCCAGGCCAAAGAAGCTGCCGTTACCGATGCCGAGGTAGCGATTTCGATGGTGAAGGATCGTTTAAAGTCCGAGGTTGGCGGACGCGATATCAGTCTCAATAGCGACGCCGCACCGTCGATTTGGCTATTTGTCGGGGTGAACGGCGTGGGCAAGACCACAACCATCGGCAAACTCGGCAGTCGTGAGGTCAAGGCGGGTAAGAGCGTGCTTATGGCCGCTGGCGATACCTTTCGCGCCGCCGCCGGCGAACAGCTCGAAATGTGGGCCGACCGAGCGAACGCCGACATTGTTCGCGGCGGAGACGGTGCCGACCCAAGTTCGGTGATTTTTGACGCAATTGCCAGCGCCAAGGCGAAAGGGTCCGACATTGTCTTAGCGGACACGGCCGGGCGACTGCAGAACAAGACCAACCTCATGGAAGAACTCCGAAAGATGCGTCGGGTAGCCGACAAAGGAGCTGAGGAGGCCGGCGGATCGGTAACCGAAGTGCTGCTAGTAATCGACGCCACTACAGGCCAAAACGGTCTCACTCAGGCCAAGGTTTTCGCGGAAGCGGTGCAAGTAACCGGAGTTGTACTCACCAAGCTAGATGGGTCGGCCAAAGGCGGCATCGTTATGGCAATCCAGTCCGAACTGGACATCCCCGTAAAGCTTGTCGGACTCGGTGAAGGGGCCGAAGATCTCATCGAGTTTGATGCCGATCAATTCGTCGAGGCGCTGTTTGAGGCGTAAGGTCACCACCATGTCTGTGTTGTCGAAGCTTCCAACGAGTCTGACCGAGGTCGATTTTTTTAAATTTGCCCCGATCGAAGTTCTTACTGTGGAGAGCCTGCGCCAGAAACCCATCAAGCAAATCGTGGGGATAGTTGTGGGCGTCGGCGCGGCACTCGTCGTCTCTCGTGGGCTCAGAGAAGCCCAAGAAATGATTGCGGCACAAGACGCCGAAACGGAAGCCCTCGATGCGCTCCGGCAAGCTCGCGAGAAATACGGAACCACATAATCACCGAATACGATGGTCATCGGGATGTCTAGTAACCGCCGCCGAGTGCGAACCTTTAGTCACTGGGGTGGCTACGACGTCACGGTCGACGGCCAACAAATTGTTGCCGTTGACCCCTTTGTCGACGATCCCAACCCATCACCAATTGGCCAGTCTTTCGTAGATGGAATTACGCATCGCTCCCGTGTTGCCCGCCCGTCCATCCGACGCGGTTGGCTAGAGGGCGGCCCCGGACCAGCCAATGGCGCACGCGGCGTCGATCCCTTTGTCGAGGTCGAATGGGACGAGGCACTTGATCTCGTCGCCGGCGAACTAGCCCGGGTTACCGAGCACCACGGGAACGAAGCGATCTTCGGTGGTTCCTATGGCTGGGCAAGCGCCGGTCGATTTCACCACGCACAAGGCCAAGTACATCGCTTCCTCAACACGATTGGCGGCTATACAGCCTCACGCAACAGCTACAGCACGGGGACCGCAAGCGTCATCATTCCGCATGTACTCGGACGCAATTTCTTAGAGTTAACCGCCTCCCTTACGTCCTGGCCCGTCATTGCTAACCACAGCGAACTAGTGGTCGCGTTTGGTGGCATCGCACCCAAGAACGCTCAGGTCAGCGGCAGCGGCATGAGCCGTCACGAAGCGAAGGGTTGGCTGAGGCAGGCACGATCCAACGGTGTCGACTTCGTCAACGTGGGACCGCTTGCCAACGATATGGACCCCGACCTCGAAGCAACCTGGATGCCAGTGCGTCCCGGAACCGATACCGCTCTCATGTTGGCTATGGCATACGTGTTGGTTACCGAAGACCGCCACGATCAACAATTTGTTGACCGGTACACGGTCGGCCTCGACCGGTTCCTTCCGTACCTCCTCGGCGAAAGCGACGCGACCCCGAAGAATCCCGAGTGGGCGCAGGAAATCTGCGGAGTACCCGCCGACGACATTGCTGCCCTGGCCCGCACCATGGCGTCGAAGCGGACGATGATCACGATCGCGTGGTCACTGCAGCGCGGCGACCACGGCGAACAGCCTTACTGGATGGCCACAGTATTGGCCGCTTTGCTCGGACAAATTGGTCTGCCCGGAGGTGGTATCGGCTACGGGTACGCAGCCGAAGGCTTTGTAGGGGAGGCCACGAAATATTTGAGCGGACCTACCTTCCCACAATTCACAAACCCCACCGACAGTTTCATACCCGTCGCACGGATCGCCGATCTTTTGACTTCTTCGGGCCAAACCTATGACTACGACGGCCAGCGGCGCACCTATCCAGATACCCGCCTCGTCTACTGGGCCGGGGGCAACCCTTTCCATCACCACCAGGACCTAAATCGACTCGTTGGTGCCTGGCAACAACCCGACACCATCATTGTCAACGAACCCTGGTGGACTGCTACCGCACGCCACGCCGACATTGTGTTCCCGGTTACGTCATCGCTCGAACGAAACGACATCGCTAGTGCAAGCCATGACGCCTACATCGGCCCCATGCGTCAGGCCATAGATCCTGTTGGTGAATCTCGATCCGACTACCAAGTATTTCTTGGCCTAGCCGAGCGCATGGGTGTCGACAAGGTGTTTGGCGAAGGACGTGACGAAGCCGGATGGCTTCGTCACATGTATGACGAGTTCCGCGATCGCACGCTGGCGCGGTTTCCCGCTATCCCGACGTTCGACGAGTTCTGGGCCGGCGAAGGCTTCCGGCTGGAGCGACCCGACAACGAGCGTGTGCTCTTTGATGACTTTAGGGCGGACCCGGAGGGCGCTCCATTGGGCACGCCGTCGGGCAAGATCGAGATCTTCTCCGACACAATTTCAAGCTTTGACTACGACGACTGTGGTGGACATCCGCGGTGGATCGAGCCAGCCGAGCGCCTTGGTAGTGGGTCAATGGAGTTTCCGCTTCACCTCATTTCCAACCAGCCCAGCGGGCGACTGCATAGCCAACTCGACCACGGGCAGGCCAGCACGGTCAACAAAATAGATCGCCGCGAGGTCATGAGGATCCACCCCGACGACGCATCGGGCCGGGGTATCAATCCCGGCGACGTGGTTCGGTTGCACAATCAACGCGGGCAGTGTCTAGCCGCCGCAATGATTGATGACGGGGTCATGGCGGGGACGGTGGTGTTGCCCACGGGCGCCTGGTACGACCCACAAGAGCCAGGCGGCCTTGAACGACACGGCAACCCCAACGTTCTCACAATGGACAAGGGAACGTCTCGACTTTCGCAAGGCTGTTCGGCGCACACCACCATGATTCAGGTTGAGTTGGCCGACGATAGGCCCACCCCACAACCTTTCGAACCACCTGCGATAGCCACGCGTTAAGAACCATCACGTCCTGTGCGGCCGATAGCGTGAAACCATGAGCGACGAGGTTCACCCGCATAAACACCGCAATGTTCGAGGGGGCACCGCCCGCGCCGCAGTTTTCGGCGTGAGCGATGGATTGGTGTCCAACGTCTCGCTCATCTTGGGAATTGCGGGGGCCAATTCATCCCAAAGTCTGGTGCGGGTCGCCGGGCTTGCTGGCCTGGTTGCTGGCGCAGTGTCGATGGCCGCCGGCGAGTACGTGTCGATGGCAGCGCAGCGCGAACTGCTCGAATACGAACTCGACCTTGAACGTCACTCACTTCGAATCAACCCCGAATTGGAGACCGCCGAACTCGAAGCAATTTACCGAAACCGCGGCATCGCCCCCGAGTTAGCTGCAGCGATGGCGCACTCCGTCATGGATGACCCAGAACGGGCTCTGGAGGTGCACGCACGCGAAGAAATGGGCGTCGACCCCGGCGAGCTAGGTCAACCAGTAGTTGCCGCGTTTGCGTCCTTTGTAGCGTTTGCTGTCGGCGCGGTTTTGCCCCTCATGCCCTGGTTCTTTACCGGCGGATCGTCGGCGATTGTGGCCTCAATAGTGTTGGGTCTATTCGGAGCCATCGGGGTCGGAGCAGCGGTAGCTGTAGCGACCGGGCGTTCCTTCCCCCGCGCCATCTTGCGTCAGGTAGCAATCGCTGTTGTGGCGGCGGCGGTTACGTACGCTGTTGGTTCGGCAGTTGGCGCAGAAATTGGCTGACCACAGCCCAAGGAATCCCTTGAGGCGCGATTACAGACCGGTAGCCTGCACGCACCATGTTCGATAATCTCTCCGACCGCTTTGACGGCATATTCAAGAAGTTGCGCGGCAAAGGCAAGCTCCGCGAAGAAGACATCGACGAGGTCTTGCGTGAGATTCGTCTCGCTCTCCTCGAGGCAGATGTCAACTTCACCGTTGTCAAGAATTTCCAAGCTCGTATACGTGAGCGTTGCCTGAGCGAAGATCTCAGTGCCGCGCTTAACCCGGCCCAACAGATCATCAAATTTGTTAACGATGAACTCACCGCCATCCTCGGCGGCGAGGCCATGGAGATTAAGTTCGCATCTAGTCCTCCCACCATCATTCTCATGGCGGGTCTGCAAGGTGCGGGTAAGACGACCAACTCGGGCAAGTTGGCTCTGTGGTTTAAGTCCAAGGGTCGTAACCCACTCATGGTCGGTGCCGACCTTCAGCGCCCGGCTGCCGTTGAGCAACTACGTACACTTGGTCGCCAAATCGACGTTCCTGTGTTCAGTGAAGCTACTGATCCTGTGGCCGTTGCGGTGGCCGGAATTGCCGAGGCAGAGCGCACGGGACGCGATGTCGTAATAGTCGATACCGCCGGCCGTTTGAGTATCGACAGTGATCTCATGGACGAGATCCGCAACATCTCCGATGCGGTCATGCCGCATTACACGTTTCTCGTAATAGATGCCATGACCGGGCAGGACGCGGTAAACACTGCTGATGTCTTCAACGACACCCTGGAACTCGACGGAGTCATCATCACCAAACTTGATGGTGATGCCCGCGGTGGAGCGGCCTTGTCCGTCAAAGAGGTTGTGGGTTGCCCCATAGCCTTCGCATCAACCGGGGAAAAGCTCGAAGAATTCGAACAATTTCATCCCGATCGTCTCGCCGGCCGAATACTCGGCATGGGCGACATGCTCAGTCTCATCGAAAAGGCCGAACAGGTTTTCGATGAGAATGAAGCCGAAGTTGCGGCCGAAAAGATCTTGTCAGGCGAGTTCACTCTTGATGATTTCTTGGCCCAAATGCAGGCGCTCAAGAAAATGGGTCCGCTTAACAAAGTGCTCGGCATGATGCCCGGGATTCCCAAAGAGATTAAAGACACCGAGATCGACGACAAACAGGTGGACCGGGTTGAAGCAATCATCCGTTCCATGACCACTGAAGAACGCTCGAAGCCCGAAATCATCGATACCGGTCGCCGCGGCCGAATTGCCACTGGCTCAGGAACCCGACCCAATGAGGTCAGCAATCTGATCAAGCAGTTCAAAGAAATGCAAAAGATGATGAAGCGCATGGGCGGTATGGGTACTAAGAAAATGAAGAAGGTCACCCAAAAGGGAAAGAAGGGGCGCAAAGGCAAGGGTGGACGAACCACGCCGAAGGGTGGACGCACCACGGAAAAGGGCAGCGCCGGACTGACTTTGCCAGGCCTCACCGAGGATGGCGGATTCGACCTTTCGGAATTAGAAGGTATACCGGGGTTTAACAAACCCTAGACAGGGTGTAACCGGGCGAAAAACCCGGCAGACTAGTTCGGTTCGCAATTGGCCGCGAGCGATGCGCGTCTCCGTCAGATGTGCACCCGCAGTTCCTATATCCATTATCTATTTCGAAAACACGAGAGGACCCGACGTGGCAGTAAAACTTCGCCTTATGCGTATGGGTAAGAAGAAGCAACCGACGTATCGCGTAGTCGCAGCCGACTCACGCTCACCGCGTAATGGTCGCTTCATTGAGAACATTGGCACCTACGATCCCCGCCAAGACCCTTCACTTATCATCATTGACAACGACCGAGCTACCCACTGGCTTAGCGTTGGCGCCCAGCCCACCGAACGAGTAGCCAAGTTGCTCAAGATTTCGGGAGCATGGGAACAACACACCGGTGTTGCACCCGCCCCTGTAGTAACGGTTGCCGGTTCGGCCACTGTTGCTGAGGAAGTAGTGGCCGAAGAGGCTCCTGCTGAGGAAGTAGTGGCCGAAGAGGCTCCTGCTGAGGAAGTAGTAGTCGAAGAGGCTCCTGCTGAGGAACCAGTAGTTGAAGAAGCTGCGGCGGAGGAAGTAGTGGCCGAAGATGCTCCTGCTGAGGAACCAGTAGCTGAAGAAGCCGCCGATGAGACTGTTGAGGATGAGTCATGAGCGACGGTGAAGGCAACACCATTCCTGGTGCCCATGCTCGTGCCGTACTTGATTTCCTCGTGAAATCTGTGGTCGAGAACCCCGACGCTGTCGAAATCAACACCAACGAAGGTGACGAAAAAGTCTCCTTCGAGGTGCACGTTGGTGACGGCGACATGGGTCGAGTAATTGGCAAGCGCGGGCGCGTAGCAAATGCTATTCGCACCGTCGTGTCGGCTGCTGCCGTGCGCGACGAAGTTCGCGCCGAGGTCGACTTCGCCGACTGATGAATACTTCCGACCAACTCCTCGAAGTTGGTCGCATTGGTAAAGCACACGGCCTCCGCGGGGAGGTCGTTGTTGCTTTTTCGAGCGATCGCGATGAACGACACGAACCGGGTTCGCGTCTACAGACCGAGAAGGGTGAAGACCTCGTTATCAAATCGTCGCGCCCGCATCAGAACCGGTGGTTGGTATTTTTTGACGGTATCACCGGCCGTGAGGCCATCGAGGAACGGCGAGGACAAGCACTGTTCGCCGAACCAATCGAAGACACTGGCGTTCTGTGGGTGCACGACCTCGTAGATTGCATCGTGATTGATGGCGGGATCGAGCGAGGCACCGTGGTTGCTCTGCAAGACAACCCGGCGAGTGATCTCCTTGTGCTCGACAACGGCATGTTGGTGCCGCTCAACTTTCTGGTTGATGGCCCCACCGATGGCAAGCTCTATACCGAGACCCCGGTTGGCCTCTTCGACCTGAATGATTCCACCGACGACGAGTCGACCGATAACGACTGACATGCGCATCGATGTTTTCACGCTCTTTCCGGGGTTGATCGACAACTTCGCGGACGAAAGCCTTTTGGGCAGAGCCCAAGAACGAGACCTGCTTGATGTGCGGGCGCACAACATTCGCGACCACACCGACGACAATCATCACACGGTTGACGATGCACCATTTGGCGGAGGGGCGGGCATGGTCATGTTGCCCGATCCCATCTTTCGTTGTGTCGAGGCAGTGCAACCGCCGAGACCCTTATTTCTAATGGGTCCAGGAGGGCGAGTCTTTGATCAACAGATGGCCCAAGAACTCTCTGAAGGCGAAGGATTCTCCCTGTTGTGCGGCCGCTACGAAGGTGTCGATCAACGGGTGCACGACGAACTCATCGATGACGAGGTTTCGATCGGCGACTACGTGTTGGGTGGGGGAGAGGTGGCCGCCTTGGTGATTATTGAAGCGGTTGGCCGACTTGTGCCAGGAGTTATGGGTAACGATGTATCGGGGATCGACGAGTCCTTCTCCGATGGTTTACTCGAATATCCGCAGTACACCCGCCCAAAGGAATACCGAGGCATGGGAGTCCCTGACGTACTGCGATCCGGCGATCACGGCAAAGTTGACCGCTGGCGTAAGGCGATGGCCTTACAAAAAACGTTAGACCGTCGCCCCGATCTGATCGAAGCTCGCGGGGGCCTGTCACCAGCTGACCAAAAACTCTTAACAGAATTTATGATGCCAGGCCGAGAAATTGTTTGAAGCCTGTTTCCTTTCTCTTACACTGTTCTAGCCCTAGAGCGGCCATTTTCGCCGCCATACGTTTATTTCTCCGAGGACTGCTCATGCAACTCACCGATATTGTCGACAACGCATCACTCCGTGATGACATCCCCGAATTTCAGCCTGGCGACACCGTCAAGGTTCATGTTCGCGTGGTTGAGGGTAACAAAGAACGTATTCAGGTATTCGAAGGCGCCGTCATCGGCCGCCAGGGTGCTGGCGTCCGTGAGACCTTTACCGTTCGCAAGATCAGCTTCGGTGTTGGCGTAGAGCGTTGCTTCCCGGTTCATAGCCCACAGCTAGCCAAGATCGAACGCGTCATCCGAGGCGATGTTCGTCGCGCCAAGCTCTATTACCTCCGTGATCGCATTGGCAAGAAGGCCAAGATCAAAGAATTCCGCGACTAAGTCTTATTGCAAAAGCCCCCACTGCCTCACGGCGGTGGGGGCTTTCGCCGTTTTTGGACTTGGAATCTCGCTACCGCTACCAGGAGTAGCCGCTCGACCGCTTGCCGAGCACCAGTTCGTTGAAAGCCTGTGTGGCCGGTCCGCCGCCAGCTCCGTAACAGACGTGGAGGGGCAGCAGGTGCTCTTCACGCGGGTGGCACCAGCGTGCGCCTGGGGCGTCGCTCCAGTTGACGAAGCGGCTGCGTCGGTCCTCTTCGCTGAGGTCCGTGTTCGTGCATGTTTCGCGGAGCCATTGCTCGAAGGCTTCGTTCTCGGGGTCTGCTCCGGGGTTGAAGCCGGGTCCGAAGGCGTTCATGTTGTGGAATGTGAAGCCGGAGCCGAGCACGAGAACATTTCGTTCGCTCAGTGGAGCGAGGGCGGCACCCATGCGAATGTGCTCTTCGGGGTCGAGGCTGCTCAACATCGACAACTGGATGACGGGAATCGAGGCGTCGGGGTACATCAGGAGTAGCGGCACGAACATGCCGTGGTCAAAGCCGCGGTCAGGATCTAGCTGCGGGTCGAAGCCAGCCTCGGCGAGCATGGCTGCGATGTCAGTAGCGAGCTCTGGTGATCCAGGGGCCGGGTATTTCAGCTGGTACATCTCGGCGGGAAATCCGCCGTAGTCGTAGATTAATTCTGGCTCGGCTCCGGAGGTGAGTGTTGGTTGGGCGCATTCCCAATGTGCGCTGACGAGCACGATGGCTTCAGGTTTACCGAGGGAGGCCTCGACGTTGCTCAAGTACTCGATCAATTGTGCGTGAGAGGGATCGCCCATGAGCGGCATCGGTCCGCCACCGTGGGGGATGCACAAGACATTGGGCACTGGTTTGTAGTCAGGCATTGTTCCAGCGACCCTGCAGGGTCGCGAAGATGCCTTGGTCCCAGGAGAACTCGACCGTGTTGCCGTCCGGGTCGCGCAACATCGTTATGTAGCCAATGGGGGCTGGCATCATGGTTGGCGGCATGGATAGGCAATCCGCCGCCTTGGCTCGTTCTGCCATCGCGTCGACATCACTCTTGTTCGGCAATTCGATACCGAAGTGAGCGAACGGCTGCAAGGTAGCGATCGGGGTGCCAGCGAACGGGTTGGTCTCGGGGAAGAACTGCGCCAGAACCAAGATGAATGGATTGTTGGTTTTCTCGGGCATCCCTAGCCAGGCGCCGTAGCCCATATCGTCCTCACGGTGGTCAATGAGCGCCAGCGGCGTGAACTCGGTGTACCAAGCAATCATTGCGTCCATGTTCGTGACACGAAGGGCAATGTGCGTCCAGCGGGCCTCGGTCGGAAGTAGATCGTGTATCGGTTCGGTCATGGTGGTGTTTTCGTCGCTCATTGTGGGTGTCTCTCGCTAGTCCTAGAGTCACCGTATCAGCAATGGTCCGATGGTCAGACCGTTTTTGTAGCGCACGATGGAGGCTCCGTGGTATCGTGGCCAGACCAAGAACCAAGTGAGGGTGCATGTCAGATGTAGAAGAGTCTCCGCCCTTCGCCCCGATATCGCGGCAGACGGTGAGTGCTCAGATTCGGGTGCAGTTGCTTGAGCGTATTCACACGGGAGAACTTGCTCCTGGGTCCTTGGTTGCCTCGGAACGAGATCTAAGCGACGCCTTCGGGGTGGCCCGAACCTCCGTACGCGAGGCTATGCAAGGCCTCGTCTCGATCGGTGTCGTCGAACGTCGCGGCAACCGAGCGTTCGTCGTCGAACATCTGCCGGAGGTTGTTGTCCAACCAGCGGAGAACTCGAAACGATTCGTCGCCGAGTTGTTCGAGACTCGAAGGGTTTTGGAAATCCCGCTGTTCGTGCTGGCGGCCGAACGAGCTTCAGCAGAGGACCGGTTGGCCATCACTCAGCTTGCGCTTCGCTTTCATGACTCACTCGAGCTCGCCGAATTCCGCCGGCTCGATCGCGAGTTCCATACAACGATTGCCATCAGTAGCCGAAATCCGTTGCTAATCGAACTCTATGGCAAGGTGCTCGACCAGTTGTTCAAGTCGCTGGAGTTCTCCACGTTGCTTCACGCCAAGGAAAATCAACAAGAAGTGCGGCAGATCATCTCCGAGTCGAGCGCTGCTCACCGGTCAATTGCCGAAGCCTTCGCCGTCGGCAACGTCGAGGCCATCCATTTGGCCACGGAACTACACCTCGATGGCGTCGAACAGTCGATGATCGACGATCTGGATTAGATCATCCTACCCAGTCGGCTTACTGCGACTAGATGGAGATGCCGAAATCCGAAAGAGCGCTCCGTGCGTCGGCGTCCACCTGGGCGAGGAAAAGGGCACTGTCCCAATAATCGTTGCGGTGGGTGATCAAGCCGTCTGCGATGACGAGACGCTGCGCCCCTTGAATCGAGAATTGAACGTTGCCTTGCCAGCGAGCGTTCATCGTGTAGAACGCGGCAACCTCGCTCCTTGTCACATCATGCACGAGGTGCTCAATCGAATAGGTGAGACCTTGCATATCGTTTAAGAAACCTTCGAGGCGCTCGCGGTAGACATCTCGCCCGCGACAACCCGAACCGAGACCGGCCGAGTGCTCGTTGACAAAATCGGGAGCCACGAATGAGGCGATGGCATCGGGGTCGCGGCTAGCAAAGCTAGCCAGGTACACG
>CAWKZT010000033.1:0-16686 GCA_963854565.1 Acidimicrobiia bacterium | reverse complement strand
CGGTGGGTTAGCGGTGGGTTAGCGGTGGGCTTACCGGTGGGTTAGCGGCGGCCGAAGCCGACTTTGCTGGTGATGCCCTGCGGGGCCGCTGGCTCGGGAAGGGCATCCCGTTCGATAGGCATAAGCCGGCCCTGAACAGCGCCAACGGTGACGTTGACGGGCACCTCGGTGCCTCGCTTGACGTAGGCCAAGCCATGACGACCAACAACGGAGGTAATTACACCAACTGGTGCGTCTTCAATCACGATCTCGTCGCCTACGACTGCTTCGCCCATCACTAGGACCTTGACCAAAAACTTTGGGGTGTTATTGCCCCGGGAGTCGATCCGAGCAACAAGTTCTTGGCCGGTGTAGCAACCCTTCGTAAAGCTTGCGGCAACGTTTACAATTCCTGCTGCGGCGGGGATGGTCGAGTCATCCATCTCGTTGCCCATTGCTGGCCATCCCGATTGGATTCGCAGCGACTCAAGTGTCTCCGCTGTCGCGGCCCCATCGGGAACCACAACATCGGGCCCCAATACATCGAGTGATTGGATACCAAACCATCCCGCATCAGCCGCGATGAGCGCCCCTGCCGTGTCGATGTCGGCGGCGCCATCGCCGCGCCAGGCGACACCAGCCACCGTGGTCAGCGTAAGTTCACATTTTGACCGCAGCTTGAAGCGAGTGAGACGAGCGAGGACCGCCTCACCAAACCCAGCATCTGTGTCGAGTAAAAAATGTTCGTCCGATACGCGCGTGACCCGTAGCAACGCAGTGATCTTTCCCTGCGGCTCCAGTAAAAGTGACCACGTTGATTGACCATCGACCAATGCGTTGAGGTCCTGACTCATTTGCCCTTGCAGATACGCGAGGGTCTCGGGCCCAATGGCATCAACAACATCTCGGGACAGCGGGGCTGCAAGAAGCTCAGGCATCGTATTCGGCCCGGGCCTTGGTCATACGCCGGGCCGAGGCCACGGCCGACAACAGCGCTTTAGCTTTGTTGTGACATTCGATGTCTTCCTCTTCGGGGACACTGTCAGCGACGACACCGGCTCCGGCCTGGATCGAGGCATGGTTCCCGCGCACCACCATCGTTCGAATAGCGATGGCGGTATCGATGTTTCCGGAGAAATCGAGATAGCCAACAACGCCGCCGTATGGGCCACGCTTGACCGGTTCGAGATCATCGATAATCTCCATGGCTCGTACTTTGGGTGCACCCGACAGTGTTCCAGCCGGCATCGTCGCCCGCAGAACGTCAATGGGGGTTTTGTCGTCGCGTAGCTGGCCCGACACTTGCGACGTGAGGTGCATCACGTGGCTGTAACGCTCGAGCGTAAGCATTTCGTCCATCTCGACGGTGCCGTATTCGGCCACCCGGCCAACATCGTTACGGGCGAGGTCTACCAACATGATGTGCTCGGCCACTTCTTTTGGATGTTCACGTAATTCGCCAGCTAGACGACGGTCTTCGGCCTCGGTCTTGCCTCGTGGTCGGGTGCCAGCGATAGGCCGCGACGTGACTTTACCTTCCAGCAGTTGCACCATTGGCTCCGGTGAGCATCCCACTAACGTGACACTCTCGGTGCGGTGGAAATACATGTACGGGCTGGGGTTGACCTGCCGCAATACTCGGTAAAGGTCGAATGGATCAGCGTCGAGTTCAAAGTCGAAACGCTGCGAAATGACGACCTGAAAAATGTCGCCCGCCCGGATGTACTCCTTGGCAACCCGAACCGACTCTTGGTAGAGCGCTGATGTTGTCGGAGAAGTTACCTCAGGTAGAGGGTCGTCGGGCAGGGGTGGTTCAAGAAAAGGTTCGGGCGTGGATTGGGCCCCGTCCCTGGCCATTTGATCGACACGAGCGCAGGCCTCGTCGTACAAGGTGTCGATCACCGACGGATGGGTGTCCGATTCAATGACCACATTGTCGAGGAGTATGACGCGCTGGCGCCAATGATCGAACACTGCCAATTGTCCAATAATTGACAGACTGGCTTCGGGAAGGTCTTGGTCATCATGGGGAACATTGGGAAGATGTTCGACCTCGCGTACAACGTCGTACCCCAAGTAGCCCATGAGCCCGCCATGCAGTGGAGGCAGACCATCGATGCTGGGCGAGGTGTATACATCGAGGAGCACCTCAAGAGCGGCCAACATCCCCTTATCGAGCGGTGGCTCCACAAGGAGATCGCCATCAACCTCGATCTTGCCGTGTTGTGAAGTGAGGGTTGCTATGGGGTTGCGACCGATGAAAGAAAAACGACTCCAGCGTTCGCCTCCTTCGACGGATTCGAGCAAGAACCCCGGCTCGCCCGGCTGTACGAGTCGATTGAATGTTGCAACAGGCGTCGTGAGGTCGGCTACCAGTTCGCGCCACACCGGCACGACGTTGTAATCGACTGCAAGGGCCTGGAAGTCCTCACGAGACGGAAGCATTAGCGGCTCATGGGCACTAGAGGTACAGGCCAGTGCTGGCATCTTCGTGGCGCTCGGCGGCAACCGCGTGAATATCACGTTCGCGCAAGATTATGAAGTCGGTGCCACGCACCTCAACCTCGTAGCGATCGTCGGGGTTAAAAAGTACCTTGTCGTCGATTTCTAGGTTGCGGACATTGGCGCCCTTGGCCATGACTTTGGCCCAGACGAGGCGTTTGCTTACCTCGGCAGTTGCGGGAATCAAAATGCCCCCGGTTGAGAGTCGTTCGCCTTCGGCGTCGCCGAGGCGAACCAGAATACGATCGTGCAACATCTTGATAGGAAGCTTCTCGTCGCTCACGGTCATGACGGTATCTAGTCCGCTGGACGAACGGTGATGCCATTGTTGGCCATGCGTTCTTTGGCTTCGGCTACCGTAAATTCGCCGAAGTGAAAGATGGAGGCGGCGAGTACGGCGTCGGCGCCGCCCTCGGTCACTCCTTCGACCAGGTGGTCAAGGTTTCCGACCCCTCCGCTGGCGATTACCGGAATGTTGACGGCGTCAGTGATGGCCTGAGTAAGAGGAATGTCGAAGCCATCGCGGGTGCCGTCTCGGTCCATTGACGTGAGCATGATCTCGCCGGCCCCTAGTCGTTCGACTCGTTGGGCCCATTGGACTGCGTCAATTCCGGTTGGGGTTCGTCCGCCGTGAATGAATACCTCGAAGCTGCCGTCGTCGCGGCCTCGGGCATCGATAGAAACCACCACGCATTGGCATCCGAACTCGTTGGCAATCTCCACAACCAGTTCGGGGCGATCGACTGCTGCGGTGTTCACTGACACTTTGTCCGCACCAGCACGCAGGAGCTTTCGTGCATCTTCGACGGTGCGTATGCCTCCGCCAATGGTGAAGGGAATAAACACCTGTTCCGCGGTGCGGCGCACCACATCAATGATCGTGTCGCGTGCATCGGAGGACGCAGTGATATCGAGGAATATAAGTTCGTCGGCCCCTTCGGCGTCATAACGTGCCGCTAACTCGACCGGGTCGCCCGCATCAACGAGATCCACAAAATTGATGCCCTTGACGACGCGTCCAGCATCGACATCAAGACATGGAATCACACGCACCGACTTGAGAGTGCGAGGTCGGGTGGCTTGGGCCACAGTAAATCGGCCTTCGTAGATGGCTTTGCCTGCAATCACTCCACCGAGGGTTTTGCCGTCAACTTTGACCGACCTAAGTGCATCAATATCGGCCAGGTTTCCTACCCCACCACTGGCGATGACTTCGATGTCGGTGGCCGCCAGCAAAGCTGACAACCCGGCGATATCGGGGCCTTCGAGGGTGCCATCGCGCTCGATTTCGGTGACAACAAACGCGTCGGCGCCGGAATCGGCAAAGTCGCCGGCCACGTCGATCACCTGACGGCCGCTGCCTTGTTGCCAACCATGAACCGCTACTTCGCCGTTGCGTCCATCCAGTCCGACAGCAACGCGATGCCCTTTAGCAGTGAGTTGCGCTACTAATCCCGGATTCTCGATCGCGGCCGTACCGATCACGACTCGAGTTACGCCCACGGCAAACAGCGCTTCGGCCGCTTCGACGGATCTCACTCCCCCGCCAACTTGCAAGGGCACATCGACACCAGCGGCTATGGCCGCAATGACTTCGCGATTTACTGGATCGCCAGTGCGAGCGGCATCGAGGTCGACGATATGGATCCAAGCTGCGCCTTCACGAGCAAATTGTTGTGCCTGGGCTACTGGGTCGGTTCCGTAGACCGTTTCTTCGCCGTAGTCGCCCTTGTAGAGCCGAACGCAGTTGCCGCCCCGTAGATCAATGGCGGGATAAAGATCAAAGGTCATGACGAACCCAAACTGTGCACAAAATTGCCCAACAGGCGGATGCCATTGGCCGCGGACTTTTCGGGATGAAACTGGGTGGCCCACACGTTGTCTCGCACCGCCGCCGCGGCGATCTCGCCGCCGTAACTACAGGTTGCCACCGTGTCTTGTGTTACCTCCGCGGCGTAGGAATGCACGAAGTACACCCAGGCGTTGTCAAGCCCGGCCAGCATTGCTGTGGGTCGAACAACGTGGAGTTGATTCCATTGCATCTGCGGACGTTTTACGTCGTCAGCCAACAGGCGAACTCGGCCTTGAAGAATGCCAAGCCCGGGTTCGTTGGCTTCGTCGGACCCTTCGTACAACAACTGCATGCCGACGCATATGCCGATAAACGGGCGACCGGTCGCGGCCACATCGATAGCTACTTGACCTAGGCCGGAGGTGTGAAGCGCTTCCATGCAGCGGCCAAAATTGCCGACGCCCGGCAGCACAACGCCGTCGGCATCCGCGATGAGACCACGGTCGGCGGTCAGACGAGCATCGGCGCCCGCCTTCTGTAAGCCCTTCTCGGCGGATCGAAGGTTGCCAATTCCGTAGTCGAGGACGGCAACAAGTGGCTTGGCCACGATTGCTACAACGTGCCCTTGGTGGAAGGTATTTCACCGTCGGGGTTATCGACCCGTACCGCATCGCGAAACGCACGCGCGGCCGCCTTAAAGGAAGCCTCAATGATGTGGTGCGTGTTTTTGCCGCGGATGAGATCAATGTGCAACGTGATTCCGGAACTCATTGCGACAGCGCGCCAGAACTCTTCCATCATTTGTGGATCAAACGGTGGGTCACTGAAAATCTGTTCACCCGGGTAGTTGACGTCATAGTGCATAAATGGACGTCCGGAGAGATCCAAAATGCACTCAACCGCGGCTTCGTCCAGCGGCACTCGGATGGAAGCGAATCGGCGGATGCCGCGCTTGTCTCCGAGGGCGTGGCCTATGGCCGAACCCAACAAGATGCCCACATCCTCGACGGTGTGGTGCGCGTCTACTTCGAGGTCGCCGTCAGCAAAGACGTTGAGGTCGAAACCAGCGTGCTTGCCGAAGTTTTCGATCATGTGATCGAAGAACGGCAGGCCTGTCGTGCACGAGGCCTGGCCTGATCCATCGAGATCAAGCTCGATGCGAATGGTGGTTTCTTGGGTCTCGCGACCTTGGCTTGCTGTTCTGCTCATGACAGAACCTCCTGAAGAGCGATAAGAAAGCGGGTGTTCTCGGTTTCGGTTCCGATAGTGACTCGCAGACAGTTGGCCAAGCGCGGCCATGATGAACAGTTTCGCACCAAGACCGAGCGATCCAGCAGACTCTGCCAGACGACGTCACCATCGTGATGTTGGGGACGGATAAGAATGAAGTTCGCTCCGGATGGAAACACATCAAGGTCGAGGTCCGCCATTGCCCGGCTGAGTCGCTGTCGCTCCTCGATTAACAAGGCGACTCGCTCATCCATTTCTTCGACGTAACGCAGAGCAATCTCACCAGCGACTTGGGTCATTGAGTCGAGGTGGTACGGCAGCACAACCTTTTCGAGTTCACTAACCAACCAGGTGGGTCCGACGAGGTAGCCCAATCGAACCGCCGCCATAGCCCAAGTCTTGGAATAGGTGCGGGTGACCACCAGTGAGCGATCTTCATCGACCAGGTCGAGCGCAGAGTGAGTCGCAAATTGTCCATACGCTTCATCGACCAGGACCAAGCCATCGTGGCCATTAGCTGCATCAAGGGCAGTTTCGACTAAGCCCAACGGATCGACGGTTCCGGTGGGATTGTTGGGCGAACAGAGAAAGGTAATGGCCGGCTTATGTTCATGACTAAGACGGCGCAGCTCCGAACCGTCGACGGAGAAGTCGCCCGCTCGTTCGCCTTCAACTACTTCGGCACCAACAGTGCGCGCTATTTGACCATGCATGGCATAGGTAGGTTCGAAAGTGAGCACCTTGCGGCCCGCCCCAGAAAAGGCCAACATAACCGTCTGCAGGACCTCGTTAGATCCGTTGGCGGCGAACACCATTGCCGGGTCGACGCCGTGGTGGCGGGCAATGGCGTGGCGTAGTTTAGTGGCAGCCCGATCAGGGTAACGGTTCCACGAGATACGCGAAATTTCGGCGGCCAATGCGTCGGCGTAGCCCTGGGGTGGGGCGAACGGTGATTCGTTGGTGTTCAGCCGCACGTCGACTTCGATCTGCGGTGAGTGATACCCGGGTGAGAGCGCGAAATCGTCGCGGACACGAGCGCGGCCCATCAGTTGGTTACCTTCCCCTCGAGGGCGACGCGTCGGATGCGGATCGATTCGGCATGGGCCTCAAACCCTTCGGCAGTCGCCAAGCGTTCGACGTCGGCGGCCACGTTGGCAAACCCTTGTGGAGTTACGGTCACGATATGAATCTCTTTGGTGAAGTCGGTGATGGCCAGTGCACCACCAAAGCGAGCTGTGCCGTTGGTGGGGAGAACGTGAGACGGGCCCGCCATGTAGTCGCCTATGGATGCGGGCGACAACGCTCCGATGAACACGGCTCCGGCGTGCCGGACATCGCGAAGCACATCATCAGGTCTGGTGATCATAAGTTGGAGATGCTCGGGGGCAATTGCGTTGGAGACCACTGCCGCTTGTTGGGCGTCGTCGACGACTGCGACGTAGCCATTGTTTTCCAGCGATGAGCGGATGTCGTCGGCGCGGGCCGCAACCGCGAGCAGTTTTTTGATACTGACATTTACCGCGTCGATGACGTCTTGGTCCCAGGCAATGAGCCATGACAGACCATCGGGGCCATGTTCGGCCTGCACCATCAAATCGATGGCGACGAAGTCGGGGTCGACGGTGTGGTCGGCGACCACCACAATTTCAGAGGGGCCGGCGAATGCTGAAGGAATTCCTACCAAACCAGCGACTTCTTGTTTGGCGATGGCCACATAGCGATTGCCCGGACCGACGATTACGTCGACTGGAGCTACCGATTCGGTCCCATAAGCCATCGCTGCGATTGCTTGAGCACCGCCCAACGCATACACCTCGTCGACACCGGCAATAACTGCGGCGGCCAGCGTTACATCGGGAACCTTGCCCTCAGGGCCCGGCGGAACACAAAGCACCACACTGGCGACACCAGCCACCCGCGCTGGTACGGCGGTCATGAGCACGGTGGAGGGGTAAGCACCACGACCGCCTGGGACATAACAACCCGCCCGGTCAACGGGTTGGTGCACCCCACGAACATCGATGCCGTTGTAGGAATGTTCGATCGTTTCGCCGACCTGACACTGGTAGTAGGCCTCAATGGCACTGGCTGATGCTTTAAGTGAATCCCGCAGATCGGCGGGGACCCGCGCTGCGGCCGCAATCATCTCTTCTCCGGAGACCAAGAATTGTTCGGGCGCACCACCATCGAAGCGATCAGCAAATTCGCGCAACGCGTCGTCGCCGCGGGCTTTGACGGCGGCGAGTATCTCACGCACCGCCGCAACCGGCCCCTCGTCGGCGATTGCGGGACGAGGCAAGACCGCTCTAACGTCAGCAACTCCTCGCAGATCTATCCGGGTCAACATGGCCCACAAGATACCGCAAGGTCTGCCGACAACCGGCGGGATTACCGCTACGGCTTCGCGACAACTGCCTGACCTCAACCAGACGGTGCTAGACACAACTGGTGAATGCCGAATCTGACACCGCCGAATTGTCGTCTCTTGCATCGGGACTTGATGATCTTGTCACCCGCGTTGAGGCCATGGCTGAGCGACGCGCCGCCCTCGATCCGGACGATGTTTTGGCTACCGAACTCTTCGAAGTAGACCGTTTGTTGACCGGCGCGTCGCGACGCATGACTCGGATATTGCGTACTAGGTAATACAGGATTGTTGCCGCTGAGTTCGCCGCAACCGCGAGAACCCCGGTCAACAATTTTTAATGTAGGCCAAAAAATAAACCAGCGCCCTCAAGGGGCGCTGGTCGGCGACACAGGGCGGCGGATCCCTATAGCGTGTCGCCTTACCAGGTGGCGGGACCTGGTAGAGAGACTTTAACGGATTAAGAAGCTAGTTGCGGCAGTCTTGACGAAAGTTTCCGAGAATCGTCGGGACGTTTAACCGGTGCCCGCTACGGGGCAAAAATCGGCCAGAACACAGCTCGCACAATCGGGCTTTCGGGCGTAGCAACACCGGCGGCCATGGAGAATCAGTCGCAGGCTAAATTCGCCCCGCTCCATCTCCGGAACCATGGGGTTTAGCTCGAATTCGATTTTTACGGGGTCGGTTTCGGTGGTGATTGACAGTCGCCGCGTTAGCCGACTGACATGGGTGTCAACGGGTAAGCCGGGAAGGTCAAGCACCACACTGCGCACCACGTTGGCGGTTTTGCGCCCCACCCCGGGTAGCGCCGTCAATTCCTTGTAACCGCCGGGCACTTCCCCGCCATGTTCCTCCAGCAACATCCGCGCCGTGCCAACGATGTTCTTTGCCTTCCCCCGGAAGAGCCCAATTGTATTGATGAGTGGTTCTACGTCGCGTTCTGGATCAGCGCTCGCTAGCGCTACAGCGGTGGGGTATTTCCCAAAGAGACCGGGTGTGGCTTTGTTCACGCCCACGTCGGTTGCCTGGGCTGACATGATCGTGGCAACAAGAAGCTGAAATGGACTTTCGTAGTCCAGTTCGCAAATCGCTTCGGGATATTCCTGCGACAGACGCTCGTGAGTGACGCGGGCCCGTCCCTTTGGTGATCGTGGCTTTCCCATGCAAGTAACGTACTCCACGTGTTTGCGGGGTCAGCCACAATGGTCCGTCAATGACCGATATTGTTGACTTCTATGGATCTTGTCATCAAGGGACCAAACCCAGTCGGCTTCCGCTGGCAACTCCGAGCCGAACCGTCGCAGCAGGCTGCTGAGGATTTCGCCGACGAACTTGTCGCGGCAATTGCATCCATGCGGAAGCTTACCCCGCCCGATGACATCGACGTCCAGGCCCAGCTGTGGCTCCCCCATGTTTCGGATTCGGCCCACGAGACCGCAACGAAATTGGGGTTCAGTGACTATCGCGATCTGTGGCAACTCCGGGCCACATTGCCTCTCCTGTCACCAGCTGGAACGCCACACCACACCACACCGTTCGCCGTCGACTTAGACCTCGACGATTTCGTTGCGGTAAATTCCCGGGCGTTCGCGTGGCACCCCGAGCAAGGTCAGCTAACGGCTGATGACGTCCGGCGCACCATGCAAGAACCATGGTTCGATCCGGTTGGTTTCCGCATGTTACGAATCGACGGAAAACTGGCCGGCTTCTGTTGGACAAAGATCCACCGAGATGCAGTGCCTGCGCTGGGTGAGATTTATGTCATTGCCATCGACCCGGAGTTTCATGGTCAGGGTCTGGGCGGGCCGATGACGCAGGCGGGGCTCGATTACCTGCAGGCCTCTGGTCTCACTACAGCCATGCTGTATGTCGAGTCTGACAACGATGCTGCCAATCGGGTGTACTCCCGTCTTGGTTTTACCCGCCATCACACTGACCGCGCCTACGCTCTAACTCTCTCATGACGACACCGGATACATCCATGCTGCCGCAGCCCAAGCCCAAAGAGGTTTCACTGTACGACCACACGCGCGAGTCGCTTGAGACCTTGCTCGATAGTGAGCCCCGCTACCGCATTGATCAACTGTGGAAAGGCTTGTACGAGCAGTTCCAGGACCCGGCTGACATCAGTAACCTTCCCAAATCTCTCCGAGCCAAGCTCGCGGCCATTCCCACCGCACTTCGTACTGTGACCGAGAGCGTCAGCGACAACGGCGACACCATCAAGTGGTTGTGGGAACTCCTCGACGGCACCCGGGTCGAGACCGTGCTCATGCACTACAAGGATCGGTCGACGGTCTGCATTAGTTCGCAGGCGGGTTGTGCCATGGACTGTAGTTTTTGTGCCACCGGTCAGGCTGGCTTCGACCGGCAACTAACAACCGGCGAAATTGTTGAACAGGTCATCCGTGCCGCCCGACGTTCGGCGCCCACGCGGGTGTCCAACATCGTGTTCATGGGCATGGGCGAACCGATGGCCAATTACGATCGCACATGGGAGGCCATCGATCGCTTGCATAACGATTTCGGCATTTCTGCGCGTCACATCACCGTGTCGACGGTCGGCATAATTCCCGGTATCAACCGTATGGCCGACGAAGATTTGCCGGTAAACCTGGCCGTTTCGTTGCATGCGGCCAACGACGTGCTCCGCGATCAGCTTGTTCCCATCAACAAGCGTTACCCCCTCGATGATCTCGTCGATGCTTGTGTTGACTATTTCAACAAGAAGGGCCGCCGTATCTCGTTCGAGTGGGCCCTAATTAACGAAGTAAATGACCGACCAAGCGACGCATACGACCTGGCTCGCATTGCCCGCGAGTGCCGAGCTCACATCAATTTGATCCCCCTCAACCCCACTCCGGGCTACCTCGTGATGGGGTCACCCAACTCGCGAGTTAACGACTTTGTGCGCGAACTGGAGCACCTTGGGGCCAATGTCACCGTCCGCCGAACTCGCGGCACCGAAATAGATGCCGCATGTGGCCAGTTGCGGGCCGGTCACGAAGTCGCCTCCCCTGGCACGGTCGTGCAGGTAGCCGCGCCGATACGCCGGGCCAAGACGCCACAATAGCAACGTGAAGAACCTTCGCTGGATTAACCAGAACCATCCCGACACGATGCGCATTGCCATCATGTTGATGTATTTCAATGCTGGCTCGATGCTGATTTTCCGCAATAGTCCTAGTGCACTGGTTACCGCCGTCGTGGTGATGGGTGCCCCTGCGGCGGGCTTGGCCATGTCTCACAACAAAAATATTGGCTATTGGTCGGGCATCTTGGTGATGAGCTTCGAAATGCTTTATGTCCTCGCTAGAGCAGGTCTCGGCGTCATTGGTGTCAATTTCGTTTTGCACTTTGTGTTTGACATCGCTGCTGTTGGGTTACTGCTGCACGACCACAGCCGTAGCCACAAACGTATTTGGTTCGGGTGACCCTTAGCAATCGGGCCCTAATCGCACTCGGTGTGGTTCTGCTTTTGGTGGCCGGGTCCTGTAGCGACTCCGGTGATGACGAGTCCGTGGACCTCGAGACGCAGTCGACAACCGACGACGAAATTCTTGGCCTCGACTGGTCATCGTGCGGCAGCGCCGAGTGCGCCGAACTTGCGGTGCCGATGAATCACGACAACCCGGACGGAGCGGCGCTCACCTTGGCACTCATTCGCCGTCGCGCTCACGGCTCGGACCCGGCCGGGGTATTGCTCATGAACCCCGGTGGGCCGGGAGGTTCGGGAATTGCCATGCTCCGTGACGGAGATGCGGTGCCCACTCAAATAGCTGCGCAGTTCGACCAAGTCAGTTGGGATGTGCGCGGAACAGGTCAACTGGGCTGCCAAAATCGTCTTGTTGCGTTCTATGCACTCGATCTCGGTCCCGATACCAACCAGGAAGCAGTCGATGTTGATGCGTCGGCAGCCGAAGTGGCCAACCGTTGCGCCAGTACCGCGGGCGCACTTCTTGCCAACATGTCAACCGAACAAACGGTGGGTGACATGGAAGCCATCCGCGTTGCGCTTGGGGTTGAACAGATCAACTACATCGGGTTCTCCTACGGAACGTTTTTGGGGCTGCGCTATCTCGATCGATTCCCGGACCGACTCCGGACCCTTGTGCTCGACAGCGTGGTAGATCCAACGCTTTCGCTAGATCAATTCCTCACCGATCAGGCCGTCGCGTTCGAAACAGTCATTGACCAGTTGCTGGCGGATTGTGGCGGGCAGCAATCGTGTTCGGTCGCTAGTCCAGCCGACACGCTCGCTGAGGTCGAACGACGAACCGAGGCAGGAGATTTTGCCTCGCTTGGACCCACCGAATTGAATCGGGCATTGAGTGCTGCTGGGTATGTTCCGTCGATTCATGCCCGTCTGATTGACGATCTTGGTGATGCAATCGACGGCGACGTTCGCGGTTTAGTGCAATTGGCGACTGCTTTTGGTTCCTTCGCAAGTTGGGATGTCTATACCGCGGTGACGTGTGTGGATTCAGTTGCCCCCGTGGACTGGGACAGGTTCCTCGACAATATTGCGGTTGCCGCTCCCCGTTTTGGCTTGCACTTTGCCAATGAGCTTCGCCCATGCGAAACCTGGCAGGCACCAAACAAAGCTAACTCCACGCCCGTTAGTGGTGCTGGCGGCATACCTGTTCTCCTTGTAAACGGCAAACACGACCCCGCAACTCCTCTGAAGTGGGCCATAGCGGTCGATACCGCGCTCCACGACAGCGTTTTGGTATCGCACGGCGCTGGTGGCCATATTGCAATGGATCAGAGCGCTTGTATCGCCGATTTGGTGACGGAGTACGTGATCAGCGCGGTCCTGACGCCAGCCGGCACCGCCTGCCCGTAGCGGGCGTTCAAACACCGCATCGGGCAACTACCCTGACCTCGTGCCAATTGACCATGGAGAACTCCCGCAGGGTGAAGAGAAAGTAGCCGCAGTTCGGTCGATGTTTGATTCCATCGCACCGCGTTACGACCTGGTAAACCGCATCATGACCTTCGGTCTCGACATTCGGTGGCGCAGACGGGCGGTACGGGATCTCAACCTTCCCGCTCATGCAACAGTGATCGATCTGGCATGCGGTACGGGAGACTTTTGCCGGGTTTTGCAGAAAGCTTCATACCTCCCGATCGGCTTCGATATTTCTTATGGCATGTTGACCGCCGCTCGCACCGACGCACCGCTTGTGCATGGCGACATCTTGCACCTGCCCATCCCGGCCACATCAGTCGACGGCGCTACCTGCGGGTATGCCTTACGTAATGTGGTCGACCTCGATGCATTCTTTGCTGAACTCGCCCGAACCGTCCGGCCCGGCGGGCGCATTTCCCTGCTCGACGTTTCCGAGCCACCCAACCGGATCATTCGCTTTGGTCACAAGATCTACTTCGGCAAAGTCGTCCCCTTCATCGGGGGATTATTGTCCGACCGTAAGGCCTATGCGTACCTACCCCGTTCGGTTGCGTACCTACCCCAGCCGTCCGAGATGGTCCGCATGCTTACCGCTCAAGGCTTTGACGATGTTAAACATGCCCAACTCACCGGTGGCCTTTCCCAACTTCTTACGGCCACCCGATCAAAGTAGGTTTCCATGGAAATTTCCGGAGTTCATCACGTTTCGCTCAACGTCGACGATGTCGACGTGGCCAAAGACTTTTATGTTGATGTGCTTGGTTTGACCGTCGACCCTCGTCCCGAGCTCGGTTTTCCGGGCTACTGGTTGGGGTTTTCTGATGGTCGTCAACTGCACCTCATAGGCAAGGGCGAGGTTCCCCCGGCTTATGGCCAGCATTTTGCCGTTACTGTGCCCGATCTTGAAGCCGCGGTGGCCGAAGTTCGAGCCAAGGGCATCAAAGTCAGCGACCCGAAATTCCAGCCCACGGGGGCGGCACAGAGTTTCTGCTCCGATCCAAGTGGCAATCTTGTCGAGTTTCACCAACCAGTCTGAGCTACTCCGACAATGTGCGCAGGCGTTCGGTAACAACCCAAGAACCAATGACTCCGGGCAGCGACACCAGAGCGATGGCTTGACCAACACTTAGGCCCGTCCCGGCCAGTCCGCCAACAGCTACCGGAACCATCAACATGGAGCCGCGTATGCCCGCGGACAGGGCGCCAATTCCTTGCCCGGGGCGTCCTTTGTGCTGAGCCGCCTGGTCATACAAGGTCGGAAGGAGCGTGGCGGCACCGAGCCCTGTCACAAAGAAGGCGACGAGCGTTGCATAGCGGTGGTCGATGAGCGTCGCTCCAAGGATGCCGACCCCGGTAAGGGCCAGCGCTAGACGCATGAGCCAAACGGGCCCTAATGCGACGGCGGCCCAATCCCCTCCCAGTCGCCCGATCGTCATACCTATCGCGCCGACCATGTAGCCGAGGGCGGCAAACCCGGCGGTTGACCCAAGGTCGTCGGTAAAGCGAAATGCAGCCCATTCGAGGGTTACCGATTCAATGGCCATGGCAAAGATGCCCACCACAACAAAGAGAGCGAGCAAACCGTTCCGGGACGTCGATGCGCTCCTCGTGGTAGCGGGTTTCGTGGTAGCGGGTTTCGTGGTAGCGGGTTCGGGTCTTGAGTGCTCATCTGCCACAAGCAGGTGGCGGCTCCCCGCCGCGAGCACCAGCGACAAGGTGGCAGCGGCAATGAGGAGATGGCGGGTAAGCGAGATGCCCGCTGCGGCAATTTGAGCGGACGTCAGCGCACCAATAACTGCCCCAAGACTCCACAAACCGTGGAGTCGGTTTATTACCGGGGCGTGGCGGCGCTTACTCAACCAGGAACCCTGCAGATTCATAGCGACGTCCATAAGCACGTCGAAAAACTGCATGAGCACAAACGCCACCAGCAAAAGCCAAGCCGTCTCAGCCACGCCGATGAGCGGTAGGGCCAGTGTGGATATTGCCCCAGAAACGAGCAGCACGATTTTGGTTCCGAAGCGGTCGATTATCCGTCCGACCAAGGCACTGGCAACAAGCCCGGCCAACCCGGCCAACGACATCAACAGTCCCACGGCCCCAAGGGTCAAATCGACCTGATCGCGAACTTCGGGAAGACGCGGCACGAACGAAGCGACGACCGCACCGTTAACGAAAAACTGGGCGCCGATGGCTTTAAGCGCGTTCGTGTCCGATTTCGTAAAGTCCGTTGACGGCGGTGCGTGTATTGGGCCGTTCACTTGACCAGCACGCTATGCGGTGATCCAGAGCGCGAGACTGAACGAGATACCGAGTAACAGTTGTGCTTGGCCCGTTCGCACCAGAACGGGCACAAGATCAAGACCCTTGGCGCCGGATTGGACTTCGCGTACAGCCAAGATGGCTACCGGTGCTGCCCCCAAGGTCAGCAGGATCCAGAACCCTCTCTCCCAGGCGAAGGCGACAGCTGTTGCCAACATTGCGACCATGAGAACTGTGTACAGCACCCGGGTGCGGGCGTCACCGATGCGCACCGCAACCGTGCGCTTACCTGACTGGGTGTCACCCGGGATATCCCGAAGATTGTTGATGACCAAAATGGCCACAGCTACGAGACCCACAGGGATGGCGACACCAAAGTGAAACCAGCGGAGTTTTTCGACTTGCACATAGGCCGAACCCGCGGTGGCGACAATGCCAAAGAATACGAATACGAACGCTTCGCCCAACCCCAGATAGCCGTAGGGGTTCTTGCCGCCTGTGTAGAACCAAGCAGCAAGCATTGAAACCAGACCAACCACCAGCAGTTCCCATCCGACCTGGCTAGCCAGAACGAGTCCCAGCGTCGCAGCTACGCCAAGACACAGAAACCCCGCACGCTTTACTTTGGGCGCATCTATGAGACCTGAACCGACCAGACGCAAGGGGCCGACGCGGCGCCGATCATCAGTGCCGCGTACACCGTCGGAGAAGTCGTTGAAGTAGTTGACGGCGATTTGCAGCGACAGCGACACAACCAGCGTGGCGAGAAATCGCCACAGGACGATGCCTTGAGCCCAACCGTCAACAGTCGAGGTTGCGGCCGCGGCGGTACCAACCAGAACTGGGGCCACAGCCACCGGCAGAGTACGGGGCCGGGCGCCAGCAAGCCAGAGCTTCCAGCCGGTGGGGTGAGGGGACATGGCAGTGAGTGTAGGAGTCCGCGGCGAGCGGACTACCAGCCGCCTCTGTGCACGACCTGATCGAGATCAACGCGTCCACGTTTTGTCGACTTACTGAGTCGGTCTTGTTGCGCCGGATGACCCACGGTGACGGCGCCAATGGGCCGGACACCGTCGGGAACACCTAAATCGGCAAGCAGTTCGGTTTCACCGCTAAAGATGGCAAAGAACAGTGCGCCAAGTCCAGCGTCCACAACCGCATTGAGCAGATTCATGGTGGCCATAGCGGTGTCGATCTGCCAATATGGCACAGCCCAGTCGCCGTCACCAAGGCCAGTATGGACCTTGTCTGGCTCGGCGTAGCGGGCCCGATATACCCGCTCGTCGGCCATAGGCAAAATGATCACTGGAGCATCCAACAATCCTGGCCATGGGAAGCTAGGCCGTTGCTCTTGGGGCAACGTGCAGGACCAAAATCGTTGCGTTTGTTCGCCCTCTAGAACAATGAATGATGTGCCTTGGCTGAATCCGGCCGACGGTGCTCGTCGAGCGACATCAAGCAAGCTGTCAACGACGTTTGGTTCTACCGGTTGCCCGTCGTAATTTCGTACCATTCGCCGTTTCGACAAGACGTCCACGAACGGTTTCGACGTTTCTGGCCAGCTCATAATGTTGAATCGCAGTTCGTGGAAATCGGCCGTGAGTGGCTGATGATCAGCGCAACTTTTCGAGGTCTTCAGCCATC
>CAWKZT010000032.1:0-17242 GCA_963854565.1 Acidimicrobiia bacterium | reverse complement strand
CGGGATTTGATGTAGGTGGTGGGATACAGCATTTCCTGCATGCCGGGACCGCCCTTGGGCCCTTCGTAGCGCACCAAGACCACATCGCCGGGTTGGACCTCTTCGCCCTGTACCCCTTCGACGGCAGCCTCTTGGCTTTCATAAACGCGTGCCGTTCCACGGAACTGCCAGATCGACTCATCGACCCCCGCGGTCTTCACGATGCAGCCATCCTCGGCGAGGTTGCCGTAAAGAATCGCTAGGCCACCGTCAGTTGAGTAGGAGTGTTCGATGTCGCGAATACAGCCAAAGGACCGGTCCTCGTCCAAAGTGTCCCAGCGGGTCGATTGGCTAAACGCTTCCTGCGTACGAATTCCTGCCGGGCCCGACGTGTAGAACTTTCGGGCGAAGGCGCTGGCCGTCGGCCGTTTGATATCCCACTCGTCTAGAGCATCAGCCAACGTCGCGCTGTGAATAGTCGGCAAGGACGTGTCGATGAGACCGCCCCGATCGAGTTCGCCCAAAATGCCGAAGATGCCGCCTGCTCGATGCACATCTTCGACGTGATATTTGTCGGTCGACGGTGCCACTTTACAGAGGTTGGGAACCTTGCGGCTCAGCGCATCAATATCGGCCATCGCAAAGTCGATTTCGGCCTCCTGGGCTGCCGCAATGATGTGGAGCACGGTGTTGGTCGATCCACCCATCGCAATATCGAGCGCCATAGCGTTGTTGAACGCCGACTTGGTCGCAATATTGCGAGGCAACACCGAATAATCGTCTTGCTCGTAATGGCGCTTCGTGATTTCGACGATGGTTCGGCCTGCCTGAAGAAACAGTTCGCGCCGATCACTGTGCGTGGCAAGCACGGTGCCGTTGCCGGGGAGTGAAAGCCCCAGTCCCTCGGTGAGACAATTCATTGAGTTTGCCGTAAACATGCCCGAGCAGGAGCCGCAGGTGGGGCAAGCCGAACGCTCGATGGCGGCAACATCTTCGTCGCTCACGGTCGCATCGCCAGCCGACATCATCGCCGAGATGAGATCGACCTTCACTTCTTGACCGCCCAAAGCCGTTTTGCCGGCCTCCATTGGTCCACCCGAAACGAAAATTACCGGGATATTGAGGCGCATCGCGGCCATGAGCATGCCCGGCGTAATCTTGTCGCAGTTACTGATACACACCAGCGCATCGGCACAGTGGGCATTGACCATGTATTCGACCGAGTCGGCAATGAGATCCCGACTGGGCAACGAATACAACATGCCAGAGTGACCCATAGCAATGCCATCGTCGATGGCGATGGTGTTGAATTCTTTCGCCACTCCGCCTGCGTCTTCAATCTCGCGCGCCACGAGCTGACCGAGATCCTTCAGATGGACGTGACCAGGCACAAACTGCGTGAACGAATTGGAGATCGCGATGATTGGTTTGTCGAAATCACCATCTTCCATTCCGGTGGCGCGCCACAGAGCGCGGGCGCCGGCCATGTTGCGACCGTGGGTAGTTGTACGGGATCGATACTCAGGCATGGCGTAAGCCTAATATGCTGGATCGCCTGAGCTACCTATTTAGCTAGACCCAGGAGAACACCGTGACTATTTCTCGTAAGTTCCTCGCCATCGCTGGCATCGGCGCGGTGATTGTTGGCAGCAACATTGCTACGGACCGCCGATGGGCCAAGGCCCCCAACCCGCTCGGGTCCGATCAACCTCGATTCCCCGGGACGGACACCATCATGGTTCCGACCAACGACGGAGCCGAGATCAAAGTCGACCGCTTCGGAGCAGGCCCTACGGTCGTGTTGGTCCACGGATTGACCTCGCGGTCCGATGATTGGGGTCCGGTGGCCGATCGTCTGGTTGCATCAGGGCATCGAGTAATCGGTATCAATCAGCGGGGCCACGGCGGCTCGACGATTGGTACCGAAGGCTTCAGCGCAGCCCGCCAAGGACGTGACCTCCAACAGGTTTTCGCCGCTCTCGGCCTAACCGATTTTGTCTTGGTGGGTCACTCGATGGGTGGTATGGCGTCGATGAGTTACGCAGTTGACCACCCGCAAGATTTTAGCCAACGAGTAGCTGGCCTGTGCTTGGTGGCAACCCTAGCCAACACCTCGGACTTTCTCCGAAGAGCGGGAGCCAAATTGTTCGCTAGTCGCCCTTCGAGTTCGCTCCAAGGCGACGACCCATTGTCGCTGCGCATCCGGAGGCGTTTTGCCCGGTTCGTCCTGGGCACTAAGCCCAACACGCAACTCATTGACTTCGCACTCGACACCGCCGCGAATTGCCCCGACGAATCCCGCATCGGAGCCGTCCTTGGCCTCACCACGTACAACGTCGAGGACCGCATTGTTGGTATCGACGTACCCACAACAGTGGTGTGTGGCACGACCGACTTCGTGACGAGCTATGGCAATAACGTCAAGCTCGCCGAGATGATTCCTGGGGCCACCCTGGTCACCATCAAGGACGCTGGCCACATGGTGCTGTGGGAAAATCCCGACGAAGTGACCAATGCCATTGCCGGACTCGTTCCTGCCGCAACTTCCGCCGCTATCTCCTAGGTGTTTACTACTGCACTAAAGCGGTCGCCCTACGACCGCGAAATCTTGGCGCTTGCCGTGCCGGCGCTTGGCGCCCTAGTAGCCGAACCTCTCTATATTTTGGCCGATACCGCTGTTGTCGGCCATATCGGCACCAACGAACTAGCTGGTTTGGCCCTTGCTTCGCAGATCCTGCTGATCTCGCATGCCATCTTTATTTTCTTGGCCTACGGCACCACCGCTGCGGTGGGGCGACTCCTTGGTGCGGGCCGGGTCAAAGAGGCTGCGCACCAAGCCGTACAGAGCATCTGGTTAGCTTTTGGCTTGGGCCTCGTTCTCACGGCAGTAATGTACGCCGGAGCGCGACCAGCCCTTCAACTCCTTGGTGGTGAAGGGGCCACCCTCGAAGCAGGGTTTATCTATCTTCGGGTCTCCACCTTCGGGATTCCAGCCATGTTGGTCACCTTGGCTGGTGTCGGCTACCTGCGCGGACAAAGAGACACCAAGCGTCCGTTGCTGGTGGCAATTATCTCGGCCTTGATCAACCTGGTACTTGAACTCATCTTGATTTATGTGTTCGATTTTGGCATCGGTGCCTCTGCTCTATCAACCGTTGTTGCCCAGTGGTTGGCTGCGGGTGCGTACCTAGCATGGATTACCCGCAGCGTACGGGCCGAAGGGGTTTCGTTAGCTATTGATTGGCAGGCAATAGGGTCACTTGCCATTGCCGGACGCGATCTGTTCTTTCGAACAAGTGCTCTTAAAGGGTCACTACTGGCGGCAACCGCAGCCGCGGCCCATCTCGGCACGGTTGACCTTGCTGCCCATCAGGTCACGTTCGAGATCTGGGCCTTGCTGGCCTTAAGCCTCGATGCCATCGCCATAGCGGGCCAGGCAATAGTGGCCAATCGTTTGGGCGCCGGTGACGCTAAAGGCGCACGGGCTGCGGCAGCCAGGATGATGACCCTGGGTGTTCTGTTTGGATTCGTAGCCGCTGCTCTCGTTGTTGTTAGCCGGTCATGGTTGCCGGGGCTCTTTACTGACGACCAAGCTGTAGTCAGCTTGACTGCTTTTCTGTTCTGGTGGATGGCTATCTCGCAACCCATCAACGGCATCGCCTTTACGCTCGACGGTTTGCTAATTGGTGCTGGCGATCTGCGGTTCTTGGCCTTCTCCATGGTTGGCGCTGCCGCAATCTTCATCCCCGTCGTGTTAGGCCTCGCTTGGAATGGCTACGGCATTGGCTGGATCTGGGCGGCGCTCACGCTGTTCATGGCGCTGCGAGCAATCCCTCTATGGATTCGCTATCGCAGCGGCAAGTGGGCCACCCTCGGCGCTACCCGTTAACTCCTGCAAGTATCGTGGCTACGTGAGCGACAAATCGATCGAGATTCAAGATGGCGAGACGATCTGGACGTTTGACCGCGAGTTCATGGAATCCAACTGGACGTGTATTTGGGGTCAAGGTTGCCACGGCATCGAGAAGGAGAAAGACGCCGCAAGTCAACTGGGTTGTTGTTCGGTCGGAGCCCAATTCACGGGCGAAGAAGAAGCCATGTTTGTCGCAGCAATGGCCTCGATGGTTGACCCCAAGCACATGCAGTTCTCCAACGAGGCCCAAGACGGTGGCGTATTTAACGCGGATCGCACCAACACTCGGGTGATCGAGGGCGGGTGCATCTTTCTTAACCGTCCCGGGTTCAGTGGCGGAGCAGGGTGCTCACTTGACCTCGCGGCAGCCGAAGCCGGCGAATCTCGCCTCGATTGGAAGCCCTCGGTTTGCTGGGAACTTCCGATTCATATTGACTGGAAGCCCATCGACAACAAGCTCGAGCGGGCCACAGTGCGAGCATGGCGACGAGAAGACTGGGGCGACGATGGCGACACTATGGCCTGGTGCTGCACCGACCGCAACGATGGCACAGAAGCCTTCGTCGGTACCCAACCGGTAGTCGATTACATGGCCGAAGAACTACAAAACATAGTTGGCACCGAGGTCTACGTCGAACTCAAGCGTCGACTCACGTAGTGCCTCAGCTACGGTCAGGGGCATGACTTCTCCCGCTCCACACGAGACGCAAATCCGGGTGCGCTTTGCCGAGCTTGACCCGTACGGGCATCTCAATCATGCGATGTACTCCACCTTTTTCGAGCAGGCGCGGGTCGAAGCCTTAGAGGACATCGACCTCGGCCTCCACACGCTGGTGAAAGACGACCTCACGTTTCTAGTAGTCAAACTTAATATCGAGTTCAAGCGGCCGGCCATGGCCAGCCAAATCGTGACCATCAAAACCCACCTCAGCGAGGTGCGACGAGCCACCAGCACTTGGACGCAGGTCATGTCCCACGACGACACCGTGTTGGCCGTCGGCCATATCACCGCGGCAATGGCATCAATGACCGGCCGCCCGGTCAAGCCACCGGACTGGGTCATGTCCCGACTTACTCCGCTCATAATTCTCGACTGATGTTGGTCTGCGGCGGTGAAGCACTCATCGACTTCTTTCCTGGCGATCACGCGGGTGCATGGACCGCTATGGCGGCTGGCTCACCGGTCAACACGGCTATCGCCGCCGCCCGCCTGGAGACCTCCACTGCGTTCCTCGGCTCGGTTGGCCGCGATCGCTTTGGTGATCAACTTGCACTGCACCTGGAGCAATCCAACGTCGTTACAACCTCGCTTCACCGCTCCGATGCTCCCACGGCTTTGGCCATTGTCGAACCCGGTGAAGCGTTACGCGAGCCGGGATTCACAATCCACACCGTCGACACTGCCGCGGCGCTCGCTCCCCCGCCGCTGCCAAACGAAACCACCGTTCTCCATCTCTCGGGATCGGTATCTATGGTGCTAGAAACTTGCGCCGATGCTTGGGTCGAGTTGCTCATGTCGGCCCACCAGGCTGGCGTACTTGTTTCCTTGGACCCCAACTTCCGTCCAGCGGTTGTTGGCGATCAAATGGCAGCCGCTTCTTTGATGGATCGTTGCCTCGACTATGTCGACATTGTGAAGGTCAGTCGGGCCGACCTGGCGTGGTTAGCCGGCGGCATGGATCCAGAGGCCATTGCTAAAAGCTGGCTCAATCGCCATCCTGCGGCCATCATTTTGACCCAAGCCGAGGCAGGCAGCACGGTATTTACCGAACGATTCGAGGCCTCGGCATCGGCCGAGCCCGTCCAGGTCGTCGACACCGTCGGAGCGGGCGACACGTTTACCGCTGGTGTGCTCGCCACCATGATCGAGGCAGGCGTAACCTCGCGCCCAGCGCTCGATGCCTGCGACCGCGACACCTGGATTTCGGCTATCGATCTCGGTGCCCGGGCAGCCGCAATCACTTGCAGTCGACGCGGCGCCAATCCGCCAACTCGGGCCGAACTGAACTAAACAGGGACTATGCCTGCCAAACCCAAGAACGTTGTCGTTGTCCTACTCGACTCGCTCAACCGTCACCTGTTGGGTGCGTACGGAAGTACCGAGTTCGAGACCCCGAATCTCGACCGTTTCGCCGCCCAACATGCAACCCGGTTCACAAATCACGTCACCGGCTCGCTTCCCTGCATGCCCGCCCGGCACGATATTTTGTGTGGGGCCCTCGACTTCCTTTGGAAGCCTTGGGGTTCCATCGAACTGTGGGAGCAACCCATCACCCGTGTTCTGAGCGGCAACCACGTCACCACGATGTTGGTTACCGACCACCCGCATCTTTTCGAAACCGGTGGCGAGAACTACCACACCGATTTCACCGGCTGGGACTATGTCCGTGGTCACGAAGGTGACCCATGGCGAACATACGCCGACCCATCATGGATGGGCACACCCGCCATGCCGGCTCGTTCCGGCGATTGGTGGTTCAAGAAAACCTATGGTCTAGATATGCAACAGCCCGGTTATGACCGGGCACGAACCCACTTTCGCGAAGAGGCCGACTACCCCGGCCCACAAACCATGACCGCAGCAGCAAACTTCCTGCGTAACGCCACGCCTCACCACGACCGCTGGTTCTTGTTCGTGGATGAATTCGATCCGCACGAGCCCTTCGACACTCCCGAGCCGTGGGCCAGCAAATACCAGGACGAAATCTGGGAGGACGACTGGATTATTTGGCCACCGTACGCCAACGGCGGTATCGCCAACGGCGACATCACCGAGCGTGAGGGACGCCACATCCGTGCCAACTACGGAGCAAAACTCTCCATGATCGACGACTGGTTCGGCCGTATTCTCGATGCCTTCGACGAACAAGATCTTTGGCAAGACACTGCCCTAATGTTGTGCACCGACCACGGCCACTACCTGGGTGAGGAACGAGACGGCAAGGATATTTGGGGAAAGCCCGGCGTTCCGCAGTACGAGCCGCTGGGGCACACGCCGATGCTCATTAGCTGGCCTGGAGTCGACGGCGGCGGTACCTGCGATGCACTCACCACTAACGTCGATATTTTTGCCACGTTGGCCGACGTCTACGACGCCGAAGTCGACCATGTAACGCATGGTCGATCAATGGTTCCATTACTAACCGGCGAAGCTACGCACATCCGGGAATGGGCGCTGGGCGGCTATTACGGCAAATGGGTACAGGTCACCGATGGCACCCGCAAATATGCACGGGGTGCGGTCGACAACAACTTCCCGCTGGCTATGTGGTCTAACCGATGGTCAACAATGCCCCTTCACATTCCGGGTTTCGTTGGCCTACCAATGCCCGATGATCGAGCGAAACTCGACCGTATGCCCGGCTCGGACATCCCCGTCATCCGTCAGCCGTTCCAAGATGGTGACATGTTGCCCTTCTGGGCAGGAACCGACGCCGTGGTGAATAGCAACTTCCTCTTCGATCTCAGCAACGACCCCAACGAACAAGAGAACCGCGCCGGCGAGGCTAGCGAGCAAGCACTAATCGACATGCTGCGGTCAGCCCTCGACGAAGTATCGGCCCCAACGGAACAGTATCTACGGTTGGGCCTGAGCTAGCCCATCTTGGATTGCATGAGCTGGTTGACGACCTTGCCGTCGGCTTGGCCTCGGGTGGCCTTCATGATCTTTCCGACGAAGAAGCCTTGTACCTTGCGGTCGCCTCCGGCGAAGCGGGCCCATTCGTCGGGGTTCTCGGCAATGAGTTGATCGAGAATGCCTTCGAGTTCGCTGTTGTCCATGGCTTCAAAACCATGACTCGCGGCAATTTCGGTGGGATTTCCACCCGTTGCCACGAGATCTGCCAGCACGGTCTTGGTTTGAGTCGATGACAAGTCGCCCGCGGTTTCCATTTGTAGGAGAGCCACAAATGACTCGATAGACATTTGACCAATACCGTCGGCCAAATTGTTCGTGAGGTGTTTCACGACACTGTTGCCGTTGCCACCCCCGGCAATGACCTCAAACGCCAAATCGTCCTGACCACGCCCGACAACAAGGTCGACGGCTTCAGGGTCGGCACTCGACGCATCGAGCAGTCGCGTACGACGAGCAGCAGGCAACATCGGCATAGTGTCGCGGATGTGCTGAATCTCTTCGTCAGTTGGGACCAGTGGCACCAAATCTGGTTCGGCAAAGTATCGGTAATCGTCGCTGTCTTCTTTGGAGCGACCCGAAATTGACCGACCGCCTGCTTCGTCCCAGTGACGAGTTTCCTGGTTGGGTGACTCACCGCTGTTATAGAGGTCGATGTGACGATTGGCTTCGTACTCGATGGCCCGACCAAGTGACCGGATCGAGTTGATGTTCTTGACCTCGCAGCGAGTGCGAAGTTCGTTGGAACCCAACGGACGAACCGACACGTTGGCGTCGACCCGCATGGAGCCTTCTTCCATTTTGGCATCGCATACATCGATGGCCAACAAGATGGCCCGGAGTTCGGACGCATACGCCTTGGCATCTTCGATGCGGTGAATGTCCGGGCGACTGACGATTTCTACCAACGGCACACCGGCACGGTTGTAGTCCACCAGCGAATGGGTGGCATCGTGGATTCGACCCGACCCACCAATGTGGGTGGACTTGCCGGTGTCTTCTTCTATATGAGCCCGTTCGAGATGTACCCGAACACCGTTGGGTAGATCCAGGTGGCCACCGACGTTGGTGGGGAGATCGAACTGCGTGGTCTGATAGTCCTTGGGCATATCGGGGTAGAAATAGTTTTTGCGGGAAAACACCGACCCTTGCACCTCGGCGTTGAGCGCCAAACCGAGACGCATGGCATATTCCACAGCGGCCGCGTTGACCGATGGCATCGAGCCCGGAAGCCCAAGACAGACGGGGCAGATGTTGCGGTTGGGTTCTTCGCCAAACTTGTTTTGACAGCCACAGAACAGTTTGGTTTCGGTAGATAGTTCGCAGTGAACTTCGCAGCCAACAACGAGCTCCCAGCCTTCGGGTATAGCCGGATCGATGATCGGTTCGTGATCATCACGAGTGAAGTAAACAACCGTCATACCAAACTCCTTTCCAGCGCCGCGCCTGCCCGGAACATGGCTACCTCGCCGAGCAAGGGGGCCAAAACCTGCACACCAATGGGCAAGCCATCGTCACCTACTCCGTAGGGCACCGACATGGCGGGATGACCGGCCAGGTTGGAGGGGATCGTGCAGATGTCGTTGACGTACATGGTCATGGGATCTTCAGTTTTGGCGCCAATTTCGAAAGCCGTGGTCGGCGCCGTAGGGGTGACCAGCACATCGAAGTTCTCGTAGGCGGCCGCGAAATCGTCAATAATCAGCGTCCGTACCTTTTGGGCTTTGCCGTAGTAAGCGTCATAGTAACCCGCCGACAACGCGTAAGTGCCCAACATAATGCGTCGCTTAACTTCATCGCCAAAGCCCGCTGTACGGGAGGCAATATTCATGGCTTCGTTGTTGGCGCCGTCCTCACGTAGGCCGTAGCGAACCCCGTCGTACCGACTCAGGTTGCTCGATGCTTCGGCCGGAGCAATGAGGTAATAGGCCGACAGGCCGTACACAACAGAAGGAACCGAGACTTGGTCAACAATTGCACCCGCTGCGGCCAACGCGTCGACGGCCGCTCGGGTGCGGGCCTGAACATCAGCGGAGATACCTTCGATGCCACTGCCATCGAGTTCGGAGATCACACCGATGCGCATGCCTTCTACGCCATGGTCAAGCTCACTGCTCACCGGCAGGGCCGGTAGCGGGATGGACGTGGAGTCCATGTGATCGTGGCCGGCAATGGCCTCGTATAACGCGGCAGCATCGGCCACGTTGTTAGCCAAAGGGCCGACCTGGTCGAGCGAACTGGCGAACGCCAGTAGGCCGTAACGCGACACCGTGCCGTAAGTAGGTTTGACACCAACGACACCACAAAACGATGCGGGCTGACGAATAGAACCACCGGTATCGGAACCAATACCCAATGACGCAAAACCGGCGGCAACAGCAGCTGCCGACCCGCCGCTGGAACCGCCCGGTACGACATCAAGATTCAGAGGATTGTGGGTGACCCCAAACGCGGAGTTCTCGGTGGAGCTGCCCATGGCAAACTCGTCGAGGTTGGTTTTTCCCATCGTTATGGCGCCTGCAGTAGCCAAGCGGTCCACCACAGTGGCGTTATACGGCGGTTCCCAGCCTTCGAGAATCTTCGATGAGGCTGTGGTCGCCACGCCCCGAGTGCACATGTTGTCTTTGAGAGCAAGCGGGACACCTGCCAAGGGGCCCGGGTCTTCACCGGCAGCCACCTGGGCATCGACAGCATCGGCCTGGGCCAAAGCGCTATCGGTCATCACCAAATTGAAGGCGTTGATATCGCCCTCGCGTGCTTCGATGGCCGTGAGGTGTTCTTCAACCACCGAACGGGCCGTGCGGTCGCCGTTACGAACCGCCGCGGCTAAAGAAAGTGCTGTTTCGGTCATTACGCCTCCCCGAGTACGGGTGGTACTCGGAACTGGCCCGACTCGGTGGACGGTGCCTGGGAGAGAACTTCTTCTCGATCGAGACTGGGACGTACAACGTCGGCCCGCAACACATTGGTCATGGGATACGGGTGGTGGGTGGGAGCTACATCGTGGGCATCGAGTGATTCGACGTCGGCCGCGTGGTCAAGAATGTCGGCGAGCTGTCCGGTGAACAGATCGAGTTCTTCTTCAGTTACAGAGAGGCGAGCCAACGATGCAATGTGGGCCACGTCCTCGCGAGAAATCGGTGATGACATGCCGGCAAGGATAGCTAGCAGAAATCATCGCCCTACCGTTTTCTCTGACAGACTGAGCGATATGTCTCGTTATGAATTTCTCCACCCAGACTGGATTGACGCCGCTTTGGCTATACGGGACGAATACGCAGATCGCGTTGAGCCCACCTCCGCCTTGGTTCGGCTCAATCTCGTCATTACCCGGGTGCCGTTCGTAGACAAAACCATACGGGCCTGCATCGATACCTCCGAAGGTTCAACCATTCCGATTTTGGGACATCTTGATCCAGCTGATGCCACCATTATCCTGCGTCACGAGTTAGCGAAGTCCCTATTGCTCGGTCGCGATGCCAGCGCGGCAATGACTGCGTTCCTCCTCGGCCAAATAAAGGTCGATGGCGACGTCACCAAGCTCATAGCCCTGCAAGCAACCAGCCCCAGTCCTGCGGCCAAGGGGCTAGCCACTGAAGTGCGCGATCGCGTTTACGCAATCACCGACGGCTTCTGACCGTCTTAAACACCTTCGCCAGCTTCGGCAATACCTTCCATAAAGATGGTGACTTCGTCGCCCCGGAAACGTTCGGCCCCCGCGGGAGGATCGGTTGTCAGCACGGGATTACCCGGCGGACCTTCGACTTCAATTACGACGAAACCGGCATCTTCGAGTAGTTCCTGAGCATCGGCAAGATCGAGCTTTTCTACGTCCGGAACGACAATTGGTTCACGGCCAAGTGACACGAGCAACTCGACCGTGTCACCCACGGCCAACTCAGTACCCGGCTGGTGCGACGCCGAAAGCACAATACCTTCGGGAATGTCGGGGTCGAATGTCTCGTCTTGGGTGGCAACAAGACGTTGCGCTTCGAGGAGTGCCTTCGCTGTCTCAAAGTCGGCACCCACCAACCCATCAGGAACATTTCGTGGTGCAGGACCATCGGAAACAACGACACTTATCGCCGTCCCGTTGTTGAGCTGCGGCAACGTATCTTCTACCAAGAGAACTTGATCGACAGGAGCGTTCTCATCAAATTGCCGGGCGATGTCACCTAGGGTCAGATCTGATGCTTGTAGTAACAACTCAACCTCTTGGAGTTGCCGTCCAACCAAGTCGGTCGGGACCGTAGCTAGAGGCTCACCAAGGCTGACTTTAATGGTTACCTCAGCGCCATTTTCAAGTTGCGTTCCTGGTGATGGGTCCTGTGACAAGATCGTGCCAGCTGTGGTCTCGGGTTGGCGTGATTCCTCGATGCGGACTGTCCATCCGAAAGCTTCGACCTGGCCGTCTAGCGCATTGGCGGGCTGATTCACCACATTAGGCATGGCGTTGGTGGTCACCTGCGACGCGTCGTTTAACAATATGCCGCCTGCTACCGCCCCACCAATAAGGAGCAGAACGACCACTGCCCATGGCCACCGTCGTCGCTTGATATCGCCGCGTTCGATGGCTGAAAAGCGCTCATTACGTTCGGCAATCTCGGCGCGACGAGCGAGAACCTTCTGTTCCTTTCGCGTGAGCTGGGACTCATCCGTTAAAAATGTGACCTCGTCTTTGGTAGGCGTGGGTTCATTCGCCGATACCGCGCCTGCTCCCAACTCGGTGAGATCACCACTTTGGCCGTAATGCCCATCGAGATTGTCCGCTCCTACTAGGGGCAATGGTTCGGGGCGAGGCAGCGCATCAGCGGTGGCCATCAAAGCGAGGGCAAATCCGTCGGCGTCGGGTCGGTCGCCTGGGTCAATTTGTCCGGCGGCTCGAAGCGCGTTGATCAGCGGGCCAACGGCACTCCCAGGCTCGTAGTCGGTTGCGGTCCGGGCCATCAACGTACCGAGTGACGTATCGGCATCGAAAGGCAAATTTCCTTCGATCGCTTCGCCGAGAACCAACGCTAACGAATAGATATCCGACGCCGTAGTGAGCGTCTCGCCGATGGCCTGTTCGGGCGAGGCATAGCGGGCCGTGCCCACAAAGGCACCGTCGGGTTCCGTCACCGATGCCTCGGCCAGCGCACGAGCTAGACCGAAGTCGGCGATCCGTACGCGCCCGTCTTCGTCAAACAACAAGTTGTCGGGCTTGATATCGCGGTGCACCAGTCCGCGCCGGTGGGCATGATCGAGGGCTCGAGCGGCTTCGAGTCCAATGACGAGCGCTTGGGAAGGACTAAGCCGTTCGCCGTTGTCGAGCATGCTGCGCAAGCTCCCACCCGACAAGTATTCAGTGACCAGATACGGCACCTGGTCTTGGCCCCAGTCATGCACCGCCATGATGTGCGGGTGGTTGAGCCCTCCAACGAGGCGCGCTTCGGATTCAAATCGACGTAAGAACATTGAATCAGTGGCCAGGGCCTCGTGGAGCAATTTGACGGCCACCCGTCGCCGTAACCGAATGTCATCAGCCAAGAACACCTGACCGGAAGCACCGGCCCCGATCGAGGACACCAACCGATAACGGTTGTCGAGCACTCGCCCGATGTGGTCTCCCATGCGTCCTGCAGTCACGGTGCGAGAGTAGTTCTCGAACACCCCTCGGTGGATGCATCCCACCCAACTTCGGGCAGACTGGTCGGGTGGCCAACCGTCAACTTCGTATCGCCGTGGTGTTTTGCGCTGTTGCCGCCGTGTTGGTGTTCTTTGTTGCGTTCTTTGTAAGTGACCACGCCAGCGACGACGACATCACCGTTTCTCAGAATCCTGCGATCGAAGCCATTTTTCCCGAGCGCAGTGACGAAGTTTTCCAGCAGGAGAAAATTACGCTCGACCTTGCCGCTGGATTCGAGGGTTTGATTATTCGTATCAACGACATCGAAATCCCCGCAAATCAGGTCACCTTCGATAGCAGTCGCAACATTGTGGGGTTTGCCCCGGGTGCGGGCAAGGTATTGGCCACATTGTTGCCCGAGCAGAACTGTGTCGAGGCGCGCTATTGGCGAAGCGCAGATGGACCAACGCTGGCGAAGACTTTCCATTGGTGTTTCACTGCTAGCTAACGTTCGTTAGTTCGCATTTTCGTCGCGGGCGCTCTTGGTCAATTCGCCACTTTCAAGCAACGCGGCGAACTCATCTTCGGATATGACCGGAACCCCCAGGTCTTCGGCTTTGGTCCGTTTGGACCCGCCGCCTGCTCCGGCCAGCAGTGCCGTTGTTTTCTTCGACACTGTTCCTGGCGATTTGCCGCCGTGCGCCTTGATAAGGCCTTGCACTTCGTCGCGAGTGAATCGGGAAAGCGAACCGGTAACCACGACGGACATGTTCTCGAGGGTTTGGGGCGTGTCGTCGAGTTCGGGTCCATCAAAATTGACGCCGGCAATTCGCAACTTTTCAACAATTTCAAGGTGGCGATCCACACGAAAATACGTGTGCACGGCGGTGGCCACAATGGGTCCGATGCCATCGACAGCCGCAAGCGACGCCTCGTCAGCGGCAATTACTGCGTCAAGGGACCCGAAAGACTTGGCCAGAAGTTCGCCGATAGTTGCACCAATGTGCCGGATGCGCAAACCAAATAGCAACCGACCTAACGACCGATCCTTCGATGCCATCAGAGCAGCTTGCATGTTGGCAACGGTTGTATCGCCGTAGCGATCCCAAGAAAGAATCCGTTCGTAGTCCAAGGTGTAGAGATCGCCCGGATCGGTAATCATTTCCGCGTCATAAAGATCCTTGATGGTCTTCTCGCCCAAATGGTCGATGTCCATTGCCGTGCGTTGGACGAAGTGTTCTAACCGCCCCCGTACCTGCGCCTCGCACACGTAGTTCACGCAGCGGGTACGGGCTTCGCCCTCGGGTCGGACCAGGCGATGATTACAAACCGGGCACCAATCGGGAAACTCCCACTCGGGCAGACCTTCGGGACGTTCGGATAGGACTGGGCCAATTACCTCGGGGATGACTTCGCCCGCTCGACGTACGATGACGGTGTCGCCGGGTCGGACATCTTTCTTCTTCACCTGGTCGGCGTTGTGCAGTGTGGCGTTGGTGACAGTCGCTCCACCAACGAACACGGGTTCAAGTTCGGCGAATGGTGTGGCCGACCCACCGGCGCCGATCGAGACCGTGATCTTGTGGAGCAACGTCGTACGTTCCTCAGGAGGCAATTTGTAGGCCACAGCCCAACGGGGCGCCTTACTGGTAACACCGAGTTCGCGTTGCAGGCCCAGGCCGTCAACCTTGATCACGATGCCATCGTATTCGTAGTCAAAATCGTGCCGCTTGGCTTCGTAGGTCTTGACAAAATTGACTACTTTGTCGAGCGAGTCGAGCCGCTTGGCGTGCTCGTTAAGCGGAAACCCCAACGATTTAACGTACTCCAGCGTCGCAAAGTGCGAGGTCAATTCCGGGCCGCCGACAACCTCGCCTAACTGGTACGCCCAGAACGAAAGATTACGTTTGGCGTTCTTCGAAGCATCCTTCTGGCGAATAGAACCCGCGGCAACATTGCGCGGATTGATGTAGGCGGGATCCCCGTCGGCCGCACGAAGCGCGTTAACCGCATCGAATTCGGACTTACGAAGATAGACCTCGCCCCGTACTTCTAGGACCTCGGGAGCACCCTCAATGACCTTGGGGATTTCGTCGATGGTCAAAATGTTGTGCGTAACATCCTCGCCCACGCGCCCGTCGCCGCGCGTGGCTGCCTGGATCAAAATTCCGTTCTCGTAGCGCAACGACATTGCTAGCCCGTCGAACTTCAATTCGCAGGCGTAGGCCTGCACAGATGCTTCTCCGTCGAGACGTCGGTCGACACGGCTTCCCCACTCATGTACGTCGTCGAGCGTAAAGGCATTGTCGAGCGACATCATCCTCACGCGGTGTTCGACGGGTTCGAACATCGCTAGCCCTGAATTACCAACCCCCTGGGTGGGCGAATCGGATCTGATCAAGTCGGGGTGCTCTGCCTCAAGCGCTCGCAACTCCACCAAGAGTGCGTCGAAATCGGCATCAGGAATTTCGGGCGCATCGTCGCGGTGGTAGCGCTCGTTGTGGTGGTGGATCTGTCGCGAAAGTTTATCGATCCGTGCATAAGCGTCAGTCACAAAGGGGAGCTTAGACGCAGGTCGCTAGCCTGCACTTCGTGACTAACCGTTTTGTCGTCTGGTCGGCCCGCTGTCTGTGGTTCCCGCTCCCTTACCTTGCTGGTACTGCACTACGCGATGGCATCGATGGGACCTCCAGCGGCTTCACCGGTGTCGCCGCTGTTAGCTTGTGGGCGACCTGGACACTCGGCCTGGTTACCCTGTTTGTGCCCCACACCGTCACGCTCACGTTTCTTCGGGTGACCGCACCGGCTGGCATAGTCGCTTGCGCTTGGGCAGGTTTTGGTCCCGCCGACAGCACGGTCACAGCATTGGCTCTGGCGGTCACTGGCGTGGTTTCCGTGTTGATTCACTCGGCGCCCTTTGGCAGCGAATTCGTCAACGGCACGTCGTACGGCGACGAACGGCGCCTCCTGCTTCGGCCTCCATCGGTGTTGTTGGTGGGGCCCATCCCCCTGGCGTGGGCGGTGACTGTTGCCGGCGTTATCGCTGGACCTTTGTTATTGGGTGCATCACAGACCGTCGGCGGTATTACCGCCTTGGTGATTGGCTGGCCGCTGGCCACTGTGGCAGCGCGGTCGCTCTACTCCCTTAGCCGTCGGTGGCTGGTGTTCGTGCCTTCCGGCATGGTCGTCCACGATGTTGCCTCGCTCATCGATCCACAACTATTTCGTCGATCCGACATTCGCCGCATTGGTCCGGCCCTCGCCGAGTCCGAAGCACTCGACGTCTCGCAGGGAGCACTCGGTTTGTCCTTAGAGGTGCGCTTCGAGCAACCCATGACCGTGGTGCAGCGCGACGGCCGAAACACCAAAGGCATTTCGTCTGAACCCAATGCTATTTTGGTTTCACCAAGCCAACCAGGCGAGGTGCTCGCCGAAGCTGACCGGCGAAAGATCGTGATCGGTTAGAGCTTCGCGGCCATGGCGCCGCCTACAACGAGTTCGCCATGGGCGGGGTCTTGACGGTAAAATACCAAGCTCTGACCGGCCGCAATTTTGCGATGGGGTTTGTCCCAAGTAATCGAGTCAGCCCCCAACACCGCAGTGGCCGTATCGCCGTGCGCGTTGGTCTGGACAAGAACCTTGCCGCTCACCGCACCGGCTGACCATTCGGCGTTGGTTAAGGCCGTAACGTCTGTGAGCAGGTCGTTCTTGGTCCCGAGGGTGATAGTTGAAGTGGGCACGTCAATGTCGACGACATAGCGCGGTGTGGCGTGGCCGCCCACATCGAGCCCTTTGCGTTGACCAATGGTCACCAACTGCACGCCCTCAACCTGGCCAACTTGGGCACCGTCGGTATCGACAATGCGCCCAGGAGTGAGGTTGATGCGTTCTTCAAGAAATTTGCCCCGTCCTTGCACCGATGTAATAAAGCAAACATCTTGGCTATCGGGCTTACTGGCCGTACGCATGCCGTACCCGGCCGCGAGTTCGCGGACTCGATCTTTGGTCATCGACCCAATCGGTAGCAACAGTTTGGCCAGCTGATTTTGATCGAGCATATGCAGTACGTATGACTGATCTTTGGCGTAGTCATACCCGCGACCCAACAAGA
>CAWKZT010000031.1:0-17258 GCA_963854565.1 Acidimicrobiia bacterium | reverse complement strand
CGCTTCGGTTCTTCGGTTGAGCGGTTAGGGTTTGGTTTATGCATGTTGGTGACGTTGTCGAGGACTTCTCGGCCTTAGACCAAAGCGGGGCCACGGTTCGATTGACCGACCTGCTCGAATCCGGACCGGTGGTCTTGTACTTTTACATCAAGGCCAAGACGCCTGGTTGAACACTCGAATCAAAGCATTTTCGTGACCTGTCCTCGGAGTTCGCCGAACTTGGAGCACAGATTGTGGGAATGAGCGCCGATCAGGTTGATCGGCAACGCGAGTTCGCAGAAGACAACGACTTGGGATTTCCGCTTCTGTCTGACCCCGGCAAGGTGGTTATCAAACAGTTCGGAATCAAACGAATGGGATTCTTGCCTACTAAACGGATGACGTTTGTGATCGATACCGATCGCACTGTCTTGGGCGAAATCAGCAGTGAGACCAGCATGAACAAACACGCCGACGATGCATTAGAGATCCTGAAGAATCGTTAAACCAGATCCTCGGCTATTTGACGAACCTGCCAGTCACGATCTTCGAGTGCCTTGTTTATCGCCTCTTCGGCTTCAACCGTGTCAAACGCGGCTAGTGCTATAGCCGCCCGCCGTCGAACAGCAGCCTTGTTGTTCATTGCTTCAAGGATGGCAGGAAGCCCGGCAATGTCACCAATGGCACCGAGAGCCGCTACCGCACTCTCGCGACACAGTGAGTCGTCGTGGTCGCGTGCTATTGCACTTAGGTGTTCGACGGCTATGGCCCCGTCGTTGGCCCACTCGCCGAGAGCCCAGCAGGCGACCTCGACCACAGTGTTGTCCTCGTCGCTAAGCAGGATAGGGAGGTCAGGTAGACGGGTTTTTGCGGCTACTTCGGCCGCAGCACGGCGGACCCGTGCTGATGGGTCGGTACAGAAAATCTTATGGGTTTCCGGGGTGAGGGCTCCGCACCGCTGTAAAGCTCGAAGGGTGGCCTCGCGAACCGAGGCATCTGCGTCGTTGGCGAAGGGGAGCACGACGTCAGAGCGACCTTCATGGCCAGCCACGATTACACGCTGGCGTCGCTGCGATACCGAGAGGCTGGTCACGGTGAATGGGCTACGCGAGGGATTCGAGGACGAGCAGTCCTGCAATAAAGACCAGGCCTATGGATATGGCGAGCGCTATTCCTAAGCCAACCACAATGATGGCTAACACCACTAGGGCACGAACTCGGTGCCACCACTGAATTTTGGCTCGCCGTCCGATGACCTCTTTGTACTTATGGGTGGGGTCAGAGGAGCGCAGTTGGCGCCGACTTGACGGCTCGCGACCCGTCGCTCGTTGGACATCGCGGATCCTTTCGCGGATCAGGTCGGCACGTGAGGCAAGCGCCAGCGGGATCTTGGATGCGATTTCTTGGGGCCCAGCATGAACGCGCCATGGTGGATGGGCGGTAGCGTTTGCCGCCTGCAACGTGCAATGATCGCGCGAGCGCGACAGCAGAATCAGTGCTGTACAAATAGTTTCCAGGATCCAAAACGTGACCATTACAGATTTCACACTAGCGCCGGGTTCTCTACCCGAGGGTGGCGTCATCACGCCAACTCCGCGTCGTCGGCATATTGGCCGGTGGATTGCCATTCTGGCAGGTGTTCTCGTCGTGGTCTTGGCCGGATTTATCCTGTGGGTTATCCAACCGACCGACCTCTATGCCATTCGGCCCGGTTCGGTGCGCGACACCACTAGCGCCATTACCGTCGATGGCGCAGAGTTTCACGATCCGGTAGGAGAAATTGGCTTCACCACTATCTCGCTGACCCCAGGTATTACCCGGTGGGAGGAGTGGCGAATGAACGACGACCCGACCATCGACCTTGTCCCGTCGGAGCTAATTGATGGCGAACGCACCCGGGAGGAGCGACAGGCCGCGAATTTAGCCTCGATGGAAGGCTCTAAGGACCTAGCAACCTTGGTCGCAATGGATTTCTTGGGTATTGATGGAGTCACAACGGGTGAAGGTGCTCTTGTGCAGGTGGTGTTGGAAGGGTCGGCCGCCGATGGCGTCTTGATTCCCACCGACGTCGTTGTGGCGGTGGACGATGAACGGATCGACTTTGCCGGCGAGTTAGTGGCTGCAATGAAACTGCATTCGGTCGGTGACCCGGTTCTCCTCACGGTTGTCAGTCTTGATGGCACGATTCGCGATATTGAGATTAATTTGGGCGCAAACGCTGAAACGGGCGCCCCACAGCTCGGCGTCAGCATCACGACTTTTCAGCTAAGTGCCGACTTCCCGATTGATGTGGTGATCGATTCAGGCGCAGTCGGCGGTCCATCGGCAGGTTTGGCTTTCACCTTGGGAATCATCGACGTCTTGACGCCAGGTGAACTCACCGGCGGGCACAAAGTTGCTACCACCGGAACTATCGGCACGTCGGGCGAGGTTGGGCCGGTTGGTGGTGTACTGCAAAAAGTCGAGGCGGCTCGCAATAGTGGGGTTGAGATATTTATCGTTCCTTCTATCGAATACGACGAGGCGATCGAGCGGGCCGGTGACATGCAAATCCTGGTTGCGGACACGCTCGTGGAGGCGGTTGATATCCTGCGCGAATACGCTGGCGTCGACTTCGCGATGGGGCCGGTCAGTTTCAACTAACGCTATTGATCAGGGGGGTCCACAGCCTGAGCCGGTCCGACGTTTAACATTGCCGGATGGCTGAACCTGCATTTAGCGATTCCACAGAGAACGATTCCATTGAACCTCGGTACGATCCGGCCAAGGTCACCAGCGCGAATTTTGACACGGTACGTCGCGGGTTCAATGAGGTGCAAGTACGTAAATTTTTGGGTGACCTCGCGGTTGGATTACGTAGCGCATATCGCACCGAGGATGAGCTTCGTGAGCGGATCGAAGAGCTTGTTAACCGGTTGGCCGAGGCTGATGGCGTTGACGAAGTGACTCTTATTGAACGCTTAGGTGAGCAGGCCGCGTCGTTACTTAAGTCGGCGCGAGCATCTGCCAAGGCCCGCACCGATGAGGCAGACGAACATGCCGAGCGGGTTGTTTCCGAAGGAGACGAGCAGGCGGACAGCGTTCGAATAGCGTCTGAGGAACAGGCGGCAAGTTTGATTGGTGGTGCAACCGATCAAGCGACTGCCCTGTTGGCAGAGGCTAGTGAGGTGTCTGCCTCCATGCGAGCTGAAGCGGCCAGTTTCCTAGAATTGCGCACCAATGAGGCCGAAGTCGAGGCTGAAAAACTTGTGGAGGAAGCCGAAAACGAGGTAGCGGCAGCGCATATGCGAGCCGACCAGATTATTGCTGAGGCCAAACAAGAAGGCCGCGTGATGATTGTCGAGGTGCAACGCCACCGAGAACAGTTGTTAGAAAATATCGAACGGCGTCGGCTTCGCATGCAAGTCCAAGTTGAACGTTTACAAGCTGGTCGCGACCGACTAGATGAAGCCTACGACTCCGTGCAGCTAGGAGTCGACTCGGCTCGCGCCGAGCTGAATGTGTCGGAATCGTCGGCCAAGATTGCCGGCGACCGTGCCGCTCGCCAGTTTGAGGCAGCCAGTCCTCGCACGGCGCACGAACTCGAAGAAGACCTCTTCGTGGCGAAAGCAGCGGGGCTGTTGGGTGATCCCGAAGAGATTATTGCTGAGGCTGCCGCCCAGGCTGTCGAATCACCAGCGATCACAACGACTCCCGTGGAGCCAGACACCAGTGGCGACGAAAGCAATCAAACAGTTGTTGTTGAGCCGGAAGCCGAACCCGTTGTTGAGCCTGAGGCCACTAAGTCATCGCTTCAACTAGTCGAGGATCTCGAAACCGAAACAACGTCGCCAGCCGACAGTTTGTTTGCCCGGTTGCGGGCCGAACGCACTGCGGACACCGCCGAAGCTCAGGAAGTGCTCGCTGATCTCGCGACAGATGTCCCCGATGCGGTAGCAGCGGTTACTGCCGAACCGGAAACCCTTACGGAGTATTCGTCGCCTCTCGATGAACGCGATGACCGCATTGCCCCAATGGTTGCGGCCGCGTCCCGATCTATTAAGCGGGCACTCGCTGACGCCCAAAACGAGGTTCTTGATGCTCTTCGCACCGGTGACGAAGAAGCTCTTACCCAACCGCTCGATGGGGTGCGGCAGTCAATGCGTATTGCCTTAGCCGAATCCTGGGCTGAAGGGGCAAACTTTGTGGGCCGAACTGGCGATCCAACCGATGCAGCGGTCGACCCAATCCTCGATGTTCTGGCGATCCAAACACTGGAACCGCTGCGGGCTCAATTCGCCGAATCCATTAACTCCGGTCACCCGGTAGAGGCCGTCCGAGCGCACAGTCGAAGCTTGCGCTCACAACTCAACAGTCTTGCTAATAGTGCGGCGGTGGCAGCATTTCAGGCCGGAATTATCGACACATTGCCCGCCGGGTGTCCGGTTCGTTGGGTCGCAGAACCGGCATGTGAACTCGGGGCGCAAAATGGCGCCGAGGATGGTCGACTTGGCGACCCATTTACCAGTGGGGTGGCTGAACCCGAACCGATGGGCGAATGTCAGTGCCTGGTAATACCGCTTCACCAATAACGATTCGAACCCGAACTCTGTAGGCGCTCGCTCCGGCACTAGGCTCCCAGGTAATGAGTAGCACTAACGACATGCCGCCCTCGCGGGCACGCACCACAGGTTCAGGATTATCTCGCCCGGCGCGGGTCGGTTTAGGTGTCCTTGCGGCCACCGTATTCGTCCTATTTGTATCGATGTGGGGGATCGCCCGCTTTTATACCGACTACTTGTGGTTCGATTCGCTCAGCTTCGAAGGCGTATGGAAATCGGTGCTTTTCACCAAGGTTGCTCTTTCTGTCACATTCATTGGTGTGGTGTTCGTTGCGGTCTGGGCCAACTTGTATTTGGCGGACCGTTTGGCGCCCACCTTTCGTGCCACGGGACCCGACGAAGAACTGCTACGGCGTTTTCGAGACGCCGTCAGTACCCGCCCCGTGCTTGTACGCAGTGGTATTGCTTTGTTCCTAGCGCTCTTTACTGGGGCAAGTGCCAGTACCCAATGGGAAAATTGGGTGCTTTTCAACAACTCGTCCAACGTGGGAATCAATGATCCACAGTTCGGCCGCGACATTGGCTTCTATCTTTTCCGCCTTCCTATGTGGTCCTGGCTTGCGTCCTGGGGTTTCCGAGCCATCTTTGTCATTTTGGTCGTTACCGCACTAGCGCACTACCTCAACGGTGGTATCCGGGTCCAACCTGGGGCCGCGCAGATAGTGAGCACACCGGCTAAAGCGCACCTGTCGGGGTTGTTGGGATTGCTGGCGTTAGTAAAGGCCGCTGACTACTGGCTTGATCGCTTTCACCTGGTCACCTCGAACCGAGGGGCGGTTCAGGGGGCGACAACAACGGACATCAAAGCGCAGTTACCCGCAACAAACTTGTTGATCCTCATCGCCCTCCTGGCTTTTGTGTTGTTCATTGCCAACATTTGGCGCAAAGGCTGGGTCCTTCCCGCGTTGGTTACGGGCCTCTGGATTTTCACGTCGGTCGTAGTTGCCGCGATCTTCCCGGCTCTTTACCAACGACTAGTTGTAGAGCCCTCCGAGTCCACCAAGGAAGCCATCTACATCGATCGCAATATCGACGCCACACGCGATGCATTTGGGCTCGACATTAGTGTTGAGCCGTACCCATACACGCCCGATCTCGATGCGGCCGCCCTGGCCGACAACGAAGCAACGATTCGTAACATTCGTCTGCTCGACCCGGGCATCGTGCAAGACACATTCGAACGCCTCGAAGCCGAGCGTGCTTTCTACGAGTTTGCCGATCTCGATGTTGACCGATACGAAATCGGTGGCGTCACCACGCAGGTGGTCATCGGCGCCCGTACGGTAAAACCGGGCGAGACCGATCAACCTTCTTGGGACAACGAGACCCTAGCTTTTACCCACGGTTATGGCGTGGCGCTCTCGGCCGCCAATGGAGTGGATGCTTCGGGTCGCCCTGACTTTGCCATTGCGGGAGTTCCACAACGCAACACCCTAGGCATTCCCATCGATCAGCCCCAGTTGTATATGGGAGAAAATCTCGATGGTTATGCCATCGTGGGCACCGACCGCGAAGAAATTGACTATGTGGCCGACGACGGCACCCAGGTCAACTTCCGTTACGACGGCGATGGAGGCGTGCCCCTGGGCGGATTCTTACGTCGGGCCGCGTTCTCCCTTCGATTCGCCGAGATCAACCCACTTGTTTCCGGTCAGCTCAATTCCGAAAGCCGAGTTTTGTACGTCCGCGATGTCCGCGACCGAGCCGAGAAACTGGCCCCATTCCTGAAATTCGACAACGACCCCTATCCGGTTATTCATGATGGCCGCGTCGTCTACTTGCTCGATGCCTACACGACGTCAAACGACTACCCGTATTCACAAAGCGCGGATATCGATTCCATTCCTCGTGGCAGTGGCTTGGCCCATCGATTCAACTACGTACGCAATTCGGTGAAAGTCGTCGTCGATGGGTTTGATGGCTCGGTGACTTTCTACGTGGTCGACGACACCGATCCCCTGATCAACGCGTGGCGAAGCGCGTTCCCCGAACTGTTTACCGATTTCTCCGAAATGCCCGATGATATTGTCGATCACTTGCGTTATCCCGAAGATCTCTTTCGGGTTCAGACCAACATGTGGGGCCGTTACCACGTCACCGATCCGGTGAGCTTCTACGGGCGTGCCAACGAATGGGAAGTTGCTCAGGACCCCGGCGAGGAAGTCGTCTCGAACACTCCCAGCCTGGCCGATTCGACCGAAACCGAGTCATCCACCGGGGTGATTCGTCCTACCGACCTGGGTCGGATCGACCCGTACTATCAGCTGATGCGTCTGCCGGGTGAGCCCGACGAAGAGTTTGTCATGTTGCGATCGTTTGTGCCGCGGTCGCCCGACAGTAGTCGTCCCGAGTTGACGGCGTTTATGGTCGCTAAATCCGACCCGGAGAACTACGGCCAGTTGGTCGTTTATGAGATGCCCGGGACCGACGTCGATGGGCCCCTCAACGTCCACAGCAACATTTTGACCGAAGAGGCTATTGCCGATCGGATTACCCAGCTGAACCAGCAAGGGTCCGAGGTCAAGCTCGCCAACCTTTTGTTAATCCCGATTGAGAACTCAATCTTGTATGTTCGTCCGCTGTATGTGCAGGCCGACGGCAACGCACCAATTCCCGAGCTCAAAGCGGTAATCGTTGCGCACGATGATCAGGTCGTTATTGATGCCACGTTACGTGGCGCACTCGAACAGCTCTTTGGGTCGGCCCCCGAGACGCTACAGGAAGAACCCGAACCCGACGACGACTCGCCGACCACCGGTGACGAGCCCGACGAGCCCAGCACGACTATCGAGATCCCTGACGACGTTGCCCAGCTACTCAGCCGGGCCGGCGAACTGTTTTCCGAAGCCGACGCAGAATTGAATAACGGTGATCTTGGTGCTTATCAGGACAAGGTCAATGAGGCGTCTGCGCTCGTTGATCGGGCCGCGGTGCTCTTGAACTAGCTCGTTCTGTGAATTGATTATCACTTAGGCAGCAGTGGCAGTAGCGTCAGTGCGGTGATTCTCCGTGTCTAGCGAAGTGCAACGCCCTACGGCTCAGGTGTCACTCGTCCGGCGCGGGCTAAGACACGTCGCAGGTTACGTCCGCGATGAACCATCGATCACGGCGCTTGCCACCACTGGAGCAATTGGTTTTGCGGCTATGGCGGTTCTCTCCACCGTAGTTTTGGGGCGCATCATCGATGACGTTGTCACGCCGTTGGCCGACGGGAACACGGGTATCGAGACCCGAGGCGTCCTGATCGTGTTTGGTGCTGTTGCCTTCCTACGGGCGGCGGCGGTCGTGCTGCGGCGATTTGGGGCAGGCTTATTGCAGGGACGAATAAAGCGCCGTCTGCAAATGGGAGTTGCCGATCGATTTGTGGCCGCACCGCTGGAGTATCTTCGGTCGACCCCTACGGGGCGGTTGTTGGCGCACATTGACGCCGATGCTCAGGCATCTACGGAGCCTCTGGCGCCGTTGCCGTTCAGTATTGGGGCCGTCGCGATTTTGGTATTTTCGCTGATCAGCTTGTTGTCTATCGACCGTTGGCTGGCGATCGTTGCGCTGATCCTCATCCCGTTGATGTTCTTTGCACAACGTATGTACACGGTCGTCATTGAAGAGCCAGCGCTTACATTTCGCCGGGCGATGGCTGAAGTCTCGACCATCGCCCATGAGAGTTTTGATGGTGCGATAGTCGTGAAGACGCTTGGACGTGAGGGGGCCGAGGTTGAACGTATGCGGGCAGCTTCGGCCGATCTAACGCATGCTCATGTCCGTATGGGTACGCGTGGAGCGCTGTTTCGCGAGGCATTGGAATCGCTGCCGACCTTTGGTGTCATAGCGCTTGTAGGGGTGGGGGCGTTCCGCATTGATGCCGGAGCCATGACCGCTGGTCAACTCGTGCAAGGTGTAGCGGTATTTGCGCTGTTGGCGCTACCCGTGCGGGTCGCCGGGTATTTCTTCTCGTCGCTTTTACCCGGGACTGTGGCCCGCGAGCGACTCGATGAGGTCTATTTGGTGGCCGACGACGTGCTGTTGGGTCACGACGCCACAGAGATCCTCCAGGAGGGCCCGTTGGCGATCGAAATCGACAACGTCGTGGTTATCGCCGAAGACGTTGCGATCTTGCAGGGTGTGTCGTTTCGGGTTGCCCCCGGCGAAACGGTCGCTCTGGTCGGTTCGACGGGATCCGGGAAGAGTACCATCTTCCGAGTTCTGGCTCGACTTATGCAGACAACCTCGGGGACCGCTCGCATTGGTGGCTTGTTGGTCGGTTCCATTGCGGAGAAGTCCTTACGGTCCCGAGTCGCCTTGGCGCATCAGGAACCATTCTTGTTCGCGGAAACGGTGCAGCAGAATCTTGACCTGGCAAATACGGCCGCGGGGTCGGCGGTAGATGGCGCGTTGGCGACGGCCGCCGCAGGATTTGTGACCGACCTTCCGCAAGGTATCGAGACCTTGATGGGAGAACGTGGTGTCACGTTGTCCGGTGGTCAACGGCAACGTGTTGCCCTAGCTCGGGCTTTAGCTCGGCGGCCAGGATTGCTTTTGCTCGATGACGCCACTTCTGCTGTTGACCCTGTGGTGGAGCAATCAATACTTGATCAGTTGCGCCAGTTAGATACCACCGTGGTTGTCGTGGCCCATCGTCTTTCCACCATCCGTCTTGCGGATCGTGTGGTGTACCTCGATGCTGGCCGAGTGGTGGCGCACGGGACCCACGACGAACTGCTTAACGTTGCCAGTTACGAGGCCTTGGTAAGGGCCTATGAGCTGGCTGAGGAGGGCGCATGACCGCTCCTCTGCAGCCTGTTGTGCAAATTCAGGGTGAAGAAATGGCCGCATTCAGGACCTTGCGCCGGGGGTTGGCTCGTACGCCAAGTCTCCGAACGGGCCTGGGTTGGTCACTTGTGCTTGCTGCGGTGAGCACCGCCGGACGTCTGGCGATCCCGTTTCTTACCCAAGCGGTGTTGGCACTTTTTGAGGATGACAAATTTGATCGTGCCCGGTTGTGGGGGTACATCATCGGAGCGACGTTTCTGGTGCTGTTCGTTGCGGTGGCATCTGGGTGGGCGCGGGTCCGCATGGTGCGATCTGCTGCTGGGGCCCTTCACGACTTGCGTTTGCAAGCGTTCACCCGAGTGCACCAGTTGAGTTTGGCGGATCATAATGAGGAACGTCGAGGTCAGCTCGTATCACGAGTGACCAGTGACATCGACACCTTGGCCCGATTTTTGGAGTGGGGCGCTTTGGCGTGGATCGTCGATGCCATGTTGTTGATTGGCGTGGTCATCACCATGTTCTTCTACTCTTGGCAACTCGCCCTGGTAAGCATTGGTGTGTACTTTTTGGCATTGCCTCTGTTGGCTTTCTTGCAGAAGCGGCAGGCCAAGGCCTACGACCTCCATCGCACCCGTGTAGGCGACGTGCTGGGCCAGACAAGCGAGACTGTGGCGGGGGCCGAGACAATCCGCAGCTACGGATCGGGGGCCCAAGCGCATCAGCAAATGCAGGGTGCTATCGGGGCGGAGTACGACGCAAAGGTGGCGACGGTCCGTTTCTTCTCCGTACTCTTTGCCATCACCGATCTGTTCAGCGGTGTTGCCGTAATTGGGGTCACTATTACGTTGGTGACCTGGGGTCCCTTTGGGTTGAGTGGGAGCGAACTAGTGGCGTTCTATCTGTTGTTGGCGCTTTTGCAGCAGCCCATTGCAGAGATGACCGAGGTGTTCGATCAGACCCAGATTGCCCTGGCTGGTTGGAAGAAAATTCTGCTACTACTGGATCGTAAACCTGCCGTCCAAGAGTCGACTGCCGGGAAGGTTTTGCCGTCGGGTCCCTTGGAGATTGTGGCCGATGGAGTTGGGTTCGAATACCTGGAAGGCACCCCGGTTTTGCAGGACGTGTCGGTCGTTATTCCGGCTGGCACCGATGTCGCGATTGTTGGCGAGACTGGCAGCGGTAAGACGACCTTTGCCCGGTTGCTCGTTCGTCTGGCTGATCCAACGAGCGGCGAGATTCGGCTTAGTAGCGTGGCCTTGCAGGATTGCACAAGCGACTCACGCCGGTCCGCTGTTCGGATGGTCCCCCAAGATGGGTTTCTGTTCGATACCAGCGTCATTCAGAACATCCGCTATGGCCGAGACGATGCGTCAGACGACGAAATCAACGACGTGCTGGCCCGCTTGGGCCTTGATCGCTGGGTCAACCGGCTGCCGGACGGGCTCGCTACCCAGGTTGGCGAACGAGGCGAACGTCTTTCGGTCGGGGAGCGCCAATTGGTTGCGTTGGCACGGGCTGCCTTGGCCGACCCTGGTCTCTTGGTTTTGGACGAAGCCACGAGTTCGGTCGACCCCGAAACCGAGCAAATGTTGGCAACTGCTATTCAAGAATTGGCATCGGAACGTACCACTGTAGCTATTGCCCATCGCCTGTCTACGGCCGAAAGAGCTGATCTGATATTGGTATTCTCGGCGGGCCGATTAGTAGAAACAGGTAGTCACGATCAACTCGTAACTGCCGGCGGGAACTATGCCCAGTTACACCGCAGTTGGGAACGTACAGTACGGTCAGAAATATGATGAATCAGCCTGATCGCGGAATAAGAGTCACAACGGCTATGTTGCAATCTCACAGGAGGAACGAACTATGAGTGAATCACTACTTCAACATCTGATCGACAGTCTTCTTGATGGTGTCGACGGCGAAGTTACCAGCCGATCGCGTGTGGTCGATGGTTTATTGGACCTTCGTTTGGCCGCTACTGAAACGCCCCACGTCGTTCAAGCCTGCGACCGTTCCCTTAGCGAGCTGCCGGGTAAGACTACGGTCACCAACTTGTGGTGGCTCGAGACCCTCGAAGAGCTCCGTAACGCAGTGGTGGCGGCCCCAGCGGGAGCATAACGCTTCAGTCACCACAGAGCGGGTCCGACCTCGTGTCACAAATTCGGTGTCGGCCGACGCGTGCAAATACCGGTACGGATACGAATCCGCCGAAGCGGTCATTACCCATCTCACTGGCTAGAGCGTCACGGCTGACTCGGCGCTGATGGCGGCCACGTCGCTGGCGTGCAAACGTACGGTTGACGGGTCGAGCCCGAAGTGCTCGCTCAACACCGCAGTGGTTGCACCATCGGTGTTCATCTCGATGGTGTCAAACGGGACGAGCGCGGGGTGCGTGACTCCGCAGGCGCGAGAAATGCGGTCGAGGTCGTCGCGTAACGCCATGGCGTAATTGCCCATGCGTTCGCCCTTGGATTCGGCATCGAGACCTCGAACCAACCAGCTATTTTGTGTCGCTACACCCGTAGGGCAATGACCGGTGTGACACTTCTGAGCTTGCACACAGCCGATGGCGATCATGGCCTCGCGGGCCACATTGATCATGTCGGCCCCCAACGTCATTAGGGCAAGTGCCTCATCAGGGAAACCAGCTTTGCCCGCCGCGATGAACGTGATATCGCGCTGGAGGTCGTGTTTTGCAAATGTGCGGTAGACGCGGCTGAGCCCGAAACGAACAGGTAGAGCCACATGATCGGCGAAGACAAGCGGAGCCGCTCCGGTTCCGCCCTCGCCACCATCAACGGTTATGAAGTCGGGGCCCTCGCCTCGCTCTACCATCCTGGCGGCAAGGTCGTCCCAGAACTGCACCTGACCAATGGCCGACTTGATACCTACGGGTAGTCCGGTGGCATCGGCAACTAATTCAATGAAGTCGATCATGGAATCGATGTCGCTGAAAGCGCTGTGGTGGTTGGGGCTTTCGACGGTTTCACCTTCGGGAACCCCACGGGCCTCAGCAATCTGGGCGGTCACTTTCGCTCCGGGGAGCACGCCGCCCAAGCCGGGCTTAGCGCCTTGGCTGAGCTTGATCTCGATGGCTTTCACCGGAGCACTCTGGACGGTTTCGACGAGAATATCGAGTGAAAACGATCCGTCGACGTTCCGACAGCCAAAATAACCAGTGCCGATCTGAAAGATCAGCTTGCCGCCGCTTCGGTGGAACTTGCTGATGCCACCCTCGCCGGTGTTATGCAAGAGGTCGGCCCGAGCAGCGCCTTGATTGAGTGCCTGGATGGCTGCGCTGCTGAGCGAACCGTAACTCATCGCCGAGATGTTGACGATCGAGGTCGGACGAAATGCATGAGCACGATTGTGCAGAGCACCCATCACCTTGGGGCTGGGCAACTTGGCGTCGTGATGACCGTTGATGGGAGATGGTGGAAGAGGGAACGGCGAATGTTTGATGAACAGGTAGCCCGGGGCATCGATGTGGTTGTCGGTGCCGAAACCAAAGTAGGGGTTCTGTTCCTTGGCAGTGGCGTAGATCCAACGCCGTTGATCGCGACTAAATGGTCGTTCCTCGTTGTTGTCGGTAACGATGTACTGCCGCAGTTCCGGGCCGATTTTCTCTAGCCAGTAGCGCAGGTGACCAACAACGGGAAACGCCCGAAGAATGGCGTGTTTGCGTTGCGTTACGTCGTAGATCGCGACGAGTACCAAGAAACCGACAAGGACAAAAAGTGTGATGAGCCACCAAGACATGGGAAACACTACCTATCTGCACGGGTCTATGTCGGTTCTGATTGGTTAATGTGCGGCGACTCCACCGGTCAGAGCGCGGGGGTCGGTGGCCCCCGCCAGAATCCCGCCAGCTACATGGATGAGATGGGCGTGGCCGTGGCCGCCATCGGCACTGGTGACGTGATGCCCGATCGCCTCCAGTTCGAGTGCCCACGAACTGGGGGAGTGCGTTTCGAGGGTGACGATTGGTGAATTTTTGGTCGTCCAGGTATCGAACCCAGTGGCTCCCGGTGATTTGAGCGTCCAACGTGGCGAAGTGATGATTGTGCCCGGCGATTCGTGTGCCACCAACAAGCGCGCCAGCATCTGCAACACAATTTGAGGCTGTGAGTCTCCCCCCATGGTTCCGAGGACGGTGTGAAGTTCGCCAGCTGGCGTGCGGATAAGAGCGGGAGCCAATGTATGGGGCGGTCGGCGGCCAGGGGCTAGCTCGGCGGGGTGGTTTGCCGTGAGCGAGAAACCGGTACCGCGATTGTGCAGGAAAATTCCGGTTCCAGGAACCACAATCTCGGATCCGAAACTGCTGGCCACCGACTGGATGAGTGACACGCCCATGCGGTTCTTGTCTACTGCGCACAGGTGAATGGTTCCGGCTTTACGGTACGTATCAGGGAGCGTGGCGGCCTGGTCGGGACGAATATTCTGGGCCCGTCCTGCGATGCGGTCATCATCGAGAAGAGCATTGCCATCGGCCAACTCGTGCAGCACAGCGGGGCGATCCCAAGCCGCTTGTCGAGCGGCTTCGATAAGAAGGTGGGCAAACTGGGGGTCGGTGGTGTCCGTCGGGAGGTTGAGCATCTCGGCGATCCGAGCTGCTTGCAAGGTGAGGTAGCCCTGCGAGTTTGGCGGCACAGTGGAGACTTCGTGGCCCCAAACCGTTGTTGTGAGTGGATCAACCCAATCCGCATGAACGAGATCAAGGTCAGATTGGTCGAATTGTCCACCACCCAAGGCAATCAACCCGCGGCCAAATTCGCCTGCATAGAAACCATCACGACCGTCGGCGGCAATGGCAGACAGGGAGCGGGCGACACCGGGGCGCCGGACGACACTGCCCGTTTGTAGCGGCCGGTTGCTCAAGAAATCCTCGGCGCCCTCAACGTCGGCGATGGAGCGTACGGAATAGGCCAATAGTGGCGCGGCGGCAAATCCATGCGTTGCGAGCTCGATTGCGGGAGCAAGAACGTCGGCAAAAGGTAAGACCCCAAACCGTTGGTGCAGCGCAAACCAGCCGTCGACCACGCCCGGCACGGTGACCGAAGCCAGTGCCCGTTTGAACGGCATCGTCGTGTGTCCCGCCTGGCGTAGGGTCGCGGCTTCTAGCCCGGAGCCAGCCCGGCCACTGGCATTGAGACATGCCACCGGCTGGCCATTGACATGCACGAGAGCAAATAGATCGCCACCCAAACCGCACATGTGCTGAGAGGTAACCGTGAGTACAGCGTTTGTCGCGACGGCGGCATCCACCGCAGTGCCACCGTTTCGCATCATTGCGAGGCCTGCAGCCGACGCAACGTGGTCGATCGAACAGACCATGGCGTTGGTGGAACGGATAGTGGCGGTAGACGTCGGAGGTACGGAGGAGGACATGGACCGATGCTAGATGCCGGGTCGGGTTAGGGCGTCATTCGTGGCAACCTAGACGCATGGCAACGAGCAACGAAGACGTTTCATCAACTGCAAGCGCCGATGTTGTCGGTGACGATGGTGTTGCCGACGACGCGGAAGCGTTTGTGTGGGACGAGTCACAGCCGCTTACCGCCGAAGAAAAGGCTCGTCTCGACGAACGACGTGGACGAGGCGCGGCTGGTCAGGCACTCGGAGCGGCCATGACTGCGGTGGGCGAAATTTTTGACCCGAGCATGGAGCATCAGTCTGTTGCCGAGCAACAAGTCGATGATGACGATGAGGGGTTCCCTATCGATCTCGATTTCCGTGGTCTACCACCGTTGTAGACGTCGCTGGTCTCGGTAACTGGCTCGTCCTCGAACGAAAAGTGCTAATTCGTGGCCGCTTCAAGAACTTCGGTGGCCGTTTCCCATTTAGCCATTGCGGCGGCAGCAACGATTTTGGACGCATCGAGTTGACCGGCGAGTTCGCGGACTTTGGCGTGGTCTTCGTAGACCGTCGGATCAGCCAGCATTTCCTGAATGCTGGCAACCTGTTTCTCGGCTGCTTCCCACCCACGTTCGGCCTTTTTGGCGGCCTTGCGAAGGTCATTGGTGTTGATGGCCTTTTGATTACGTTGATTTGCGCCAGCCTTGCGGTTGGCTGCCTTGGATTCGCGCTTCTTGTCTGATTTGGCAGAATCGGACTTGGTCATCCGGCGACTCGTTTCACCCGTAGGTGCTAGTGCCTCCTCGGGCACCCCGTCGTACCACTTTGCTTTGCCGCCTCGGACTACCAGAAGGTTGTCGGCTACCGATCGGATGAGATGGCGGTCGTGGGTGACGACGATCACTGTGCCGGGGTAGGCCTGCAAGGCATCTTCAAGAATGTCGCAACTGGGGAGGTCGAGATGGTTCGTTGGTTCATCAAGAACCAGCAGGTTGACAGGGTTCACCAACGCAATGGCGAGCGAAAGCCGGGTTTGTTCGCCTCCAGATAACTGGTCAATCTGGCGGTCTGCCTTCTCGCCACTAAACCCGAACGAGCCAAGCATGGTGCGAATATTGCGTTTCCCCGGATCTTTCACCGCAAAATTGAACTCCTGGAAGACCGTGAGTTCGCCCCGAAGGACCTCGGCTTGATGCTGAGAAAACTGAGCAACATCGACGTTCGACCCAAGGGTAACTTGGCCTCGGAGTGGCTCGAGTTCACCCAGGATGACTTTAAGTAACGTTGTCTTACCTGCGCCATTGGGTCCGACCAGGGCAATCTTGGAACCTCGCTCGACGTGTAGGTTGACGCCGTTGACCACGATTTCGTCATGCCCCGTGTCGTTGTATCCGGCGTCCACATTTTCGAGTTCGATAACGGTGCGGGAACTGCGGCGCGGTTCGAGAAATGCAAACTTCTTGACCAGGTCCTGTTTTTTAGGAACGGGGATGGCGTCGAGCTTCTCGAGTGTCTTGATTCGGCTTTGTACCTGACGTGCCTTGGTTGCCTTGTAACGAAATCGGTCGATGAATTGTTCGGCATGAGCGATCTTGCGTGCCTGGTTGTCGGCGGCCGCCTGAACCTGTTGAATGCGCTCCTCACGCTGTACGACGAATTCGGCGAAACCACCGACGTATTCTGTGGCGGTTTCGTTGGCTACTTCGACGACGCGTTCGGCTACAGCATCGATGAAATCACGGTCGTGGCTGACAAAGAGAATCGACCCGTGATAGGCCGCGAGGTGCTTTTCGAGCCAGCCGACACTGTCGATGTCGAGGTGGTTGGTTGGTTCGTCAAGAATCATCACGTCGGGGGAGCTGAGCAGTTGCCGAGCGAGGGCGACGCGCATGCGCCAGCCACCGGACATTTCTTTGACCTTGCGGGTGGAATCCTCGGGGCGGAAACCGAGCCCGGCGAGTACTTGATGCGCTTCGGCTTCGAGTCCGTAGCCGCCGATGTTTTGAAACTGAGCCTGCACTTCGGTGTAGTCAGAAATAATTTTGTCGTAGTCGGGATCTTCAACATCAGCCATTCGGGCTTCAAGAGCATCCATTTGTTCTTGTAGAGCAATGATGTGGGTGGCCCCTGCCATCACCTCGTCCACGACAATATTGTTGGATGCTGCCGCAAGGTCCTGGGGTAAGTACCCCACCCGAAGGCCTTTGCTCATATGAACTTCGCCCGCATCGGGCTCTTGCATGCCCACGATGATCTCGATCAGCGTGGTTTTGCCCGTACCGTTGCCGCCAATGAGCGCAATGCGCCGACCGGGGGACAGTTCGAGCGCTACGTCGCGAAACAGCGTCCGCCCACCATGAGATTTTGCCAGTCCAGTTACCGTAAGCACGGATAGCACGCTATCTACTATCTACTATCTTGCTCTTCGCTACCAAGGCGCTCGTCGCCAATTCCTCAAGTTTGATTGGTGTGTCTGTGACCCATGACCCACAGAAATTCGAAGGCAGATTAGGTCTGCTTCGGTGATACTTACATCATGAAAAGTGTCCG
>CAWKZT010000030.1:0-17637 GCA_963854565.1 Acidimicrobiia bacterium | reverse complement strand
GCGGGAACGTTGGCTCGTGCGTCGGCCGTGCGGTTGGCCGTCATCTTGGTGTTGATTGGGGTTTTGTTTGGCCTTTCGACAGGCGAATGGGCCATGTTGGTGGTGCTCGGGGCGTACGCGGTGACGACGGTTACCTACAGTGTGTGGATCAAGCGGGTCGTGGGTCTGGAGTTGATTGTTCTGGCGGCGGGATTCATGCTCCGGGCTATTGGCGGAGCCGTTGCAGTCAATGTCGGGGTCTCACCCTGGTTTCTTGGCACCACCGGGGCTGCATCACTGTTCGTGGTGGCGGGCAAGCGATTCGCGGAACTCAACGAACTCGGAACCGATGCCGGAAGTCACCGCCGGGTGCTGACGGCCTATTCTCGCTCTGCGCTGCAGATGGTTCTTACGATTTCGATCTTGGTAACGGCCTTTACTTATGGTCTCTGGGCAATTGAGACTTCGACTGGTTCCCAGGATGAGAACTGGTGGGGCGAGGTTTCGGTTCTTCCCGTCTTGATGGGCCTGTTTCGGTACCAGTCTCTGTTGCATCATGGCGAGGGCGCGGCACCGGAGGAAGTGTTTTGGCGCGATCGTCCGCTCCAGATCCTGGGAGCGGTGTGGGCTATAACGTTCATCGGTGGCGTTTACGGTGTCTGAGATGCGGCGACGCTTGTTTGCGGGTTGGGGTGGTACGCCGGTTTCCGCGGGCGACGAATCATCTGAGCCCCATGCCCTGAGTCGGGGATTAGGAAGGTCTTATGGTGACGCCGCGCTCAACGCAGGTGGCGCGTTGACACCAATCCCAAGCGTGGGTTCGATCACCCTCGACGATGTAACTGCGTTGTGTACTGCTTCGGGATCAACAACGATTCGAGAACTTATCGACTATCTCGTCCCGCGCGGGTTCTTTGTCCCCGTGACGCCGGGAACAGCTGACGTCACGGTGGGTGGGGCAGTAGCGGCGGACATTCACGGAAAGAACCATCACCACGATGGATCTTGGGGCCATCATGTCCACTCCCTTGTGCTCATTCTCAGCGGTGGCGAAGAAGTGGTTCTCACGCCCGCTGATGAGGAGTTCTGGGCGACCATTGGTGGCATGGGTCTTACCGGTCGCGTGCGGTCCTGCACGTTTTCGGTGGTGCGGATTGAATCGCCAGCCATGGTGGTTGACACGGTCCGAACGACTGACCTTGACGGATGCCTGGCCGCGTTGGCCGAGGCGGATAAGCATCACCGGTACAGCGTCGCTTGGGTAGATCTTTTGGCAACCGGCCAGTCATTGGGACGCTCGGTTCTGACATCAGGCGATCACGGTTCGGTTGCATCGCCGGGTAACAAATTGCTGTTGTCGCCCCTCGTCAGCGTGCCCCACGTCGGGCCAATGAACTTTATGAACCGGGCAACAATCAGCGGTTTTAACGAAGTCTGGTACCGCAAAGCGCCCCGGCAACGCCTCGGTGCATCAACGTCGATCGGGCAGTTCTTTCACCCTCTTGATGGGGTGGCCGACTGGAACCATTTCTACGGGACCCGCGGGTTCATTCAGTACCAACTTGTGGTGCCGTTTGGCGCGGAACGAACGCTGCAAACCATCATCGAGCGACTGAGTTCCGAACGGGTGCCTACGTTCGTGCCGGTGCTCAAGCGATTTGGTGCGGCCAACAGTGGTCCGCTGTCGTTTCCGATTCCGGGTTGGACGTTGACGTTTGATATTCCTACTGCGGTGAGCGGGTTGGCTCAAATGTTGGACGACTTTGACGAGTTGGTTATTGAAGCGGGGGGTCGGATTTACTTAGCGAAGGATGCCCGATTGCGTCGCCAACATATGGTTGCGATGTACCCCAGGCTGGCCGAATGGCAGGTCACACGCAATCGAATGGATCCCAGAGCGTTACTTCGGTCCGATCTTGGTCGGCGTCTCGGCTTGGTCCCCTAATTACTCAAACGCGGTGGCAACGTTCGCTCATAAGCCGCGGCGAAGTACTATCACAAGGTGTCTGAATTACGGCTCACCACTACTTCAGTCGAAGAAACGCAGGCTATAGCCGCCGCGTTCGCTGCTGTAGTTCAGGCTGGTGACCTGGTTCTGTTGGCGGGCGACCTTGGTGCCGGCAAGACCGCATTCACTAAGGGCTTGGCCACGGCGCTTGGAGTCACCGAGCCGGTTACCAGTCCGACCTTTACCTTGGCGCAGGTGTATAAAGGTCGACTCACGCTCAATCATCTCGATGTTTACCGCTTGGAGCAGATGGCCGAAGTTGTCGACCTGGCCATCCCCGAACTTCTCGAGGGCAATTCGGTCACGGTGGTCGAGTGGGGCGATGTTGTGGCTCCGGCGCTGCCGGCTAATTTCATGGAGATCGAGTTCACCTTTGGCGAGGGTTTCGACGATCGAGTACTCACCTTCCGCGCGACCGGAACCGCCTGGACGGCGCGCTCCCGTACCCTTGTTGAAGTGTTCCAGCGATCACAGAGTGCCCCATGTTGATCCTCGGGGTAGAGAGCGCTACCAATCAGGTTGGTTGTGCCATCGGCGGGCACGAAGGTGTTCTTGCGTCGACGCACTCCGCTCGTGGCAAACAACACGCCGAGATGCTGGCGCCCCAAATCGACTTCGTTCGTAAGCAGGCCCGCATCAGCCTTGACGAAATCAGTGTTGTAGCGGTTGATCTTGGGCCGGGACTGTACACCGGGTTGCGAGTTGGTATCACCACGGCGATCTCTATGGCCTTTGGTCTGGGTGTGCCGATGATCGGTGTTACCAGCCTCGACTTGGTGGCCTTTCCGGTGCGTTTCACCAGCAAGCTCATCATGGCCACGCTCGATGCTCGTCGAGGCGAGGTTTTTTACGCCTTTTATCGCCAGGTTCCCGGAGGTATTCAGCGTCTTGGTGAGCAGAAGGTGGGCACGCCCGAACAGGCGGCCAGCGAGCTTCAAGCCCAAGGGTCCGATGCGTTGTTGGTAGGCGACGGGGCCATTAAATACGAAGCAATATTTAGTCAAGATCGACGGACCGAGATTGCCGAACAGGGTTTGGCGTATCCGTCGGCCGCTTCATTGGTGCAGTTAGCTCATGCGCAGGCCCTGCGCGAAGAATTTGTCCAACCATGGGATCTCAAACCGGTGTACCTCCGGCTGCCCGATGCCGAGATCAACTGGAATGTACGAGGCGATCAATGAGACGGTCTCGCATTTCGCTCGATCGTATTCGCCAGCGCGATATCGATACCGTCATCGGCATCGACGAGAAGGTCTTTCCCAACCCGTGGGGACGCAAGCTTCTGATGGGTGATGTCGACCACAGTCGCCCGGGCGTGCACTTGGTGCTGCGTCGTGGCCGCACGGTAATGGGCCACGGTTCGGTTCTGTATCTGGACGACGATGGCCATATTGGCGTGATGGCGGTCGAACCCGATGAGCAAGGATTGGGCTATGCCTCGGTCATCTTGTTGGGCCTTATGCGCGAGGCCCGGGCCGCGGGTTGCGCCGCCATGACACTCGAGGTTCGTAGCAGCAATCACCGGGCACAGGCCCTGTATTCACGATTCGGATTCGCTCCTGTAGGGATCCGGCCCAAGTACTACGACGACCCCAATGGTCGGGTCGATGCCATCATTATGTGGCTACACGAACTTGCCAGCCACGACGTCGAGATGCGACTCGTTGGCATCGAGGATGCGCTCGCTATAAGCCGGCCAGCGACACTCGGAGTTGCGTCATGACCTTTCACACGCTCGGAATCGAAACCTCTTGCGACGAGACGGCAGCATCGGTCTTGGGGGACACCTCCACGATCATGTCGTCGGTGGTAAGCAGTCAGATTGATATGCATGCCCGCTACGGCGGCGTCGTTCCCGAGATCGCCAGCCGTGCCCATGTCGAACTCATCACGCCCGTGGTGGCTGATGCGCTGGGTGAAGCGGGGGTCGAAGGTAAGGACATTGATCTAGTTGCCGCTACGTCTGGGCCGGGTCTCATTGGTGCGCTACTGGTTGGTCTGAGTGCGGCGAAGGCCTTGGCCTTGGTCTGGGATGTGCCCTTCATTGGGGTTAATCACCTCGAAGCTCATCTGTACGCGTCATTCTTGGAAGAACCCGACCTTGAATTTCCGCTGGTTGTGCTCCTTGTTTCGGGAGGGCACACCATGCTCATCGAAATGCGGGGGTTCGGCGACTTCGAAATCCTGGGCTCAACCGTTGACGATGCTGCGGGCGAGGCGTTCGACAAGGTCGCTCGCTATCTGGGTATGCCATATCCCGGTGGGCCCGAGATCGACCGACTGGCGATGCAGGGCGATCCACAGTCGATCAAGTTTCCCCGGCCCATGCGCAACGAGGGACTCGACTTTTCGTTTAGTGGACTTAAGACTGCGGTAGTCAATCACGTTCGGAAGAACCCCGATGTTTCGGCCGAAGACGTGGCGGCATCGTTCCAGGAAGCCGCTGTGGATGTTCTGCTCACCAAGGCGGAGCGGGCTGTAGAGCGAGTTGGCGCTAAGGGTTTATGTCTAGGTGGGGGAGTTGCGGCCAACTCACAATTGCGCGAACGGGCGCTTGACTTGTCGATCTCCAAGGGAATCCAGGTCTACCTGCCCAGCCGATCTATGTGCACCGACAATGCCGCCATGGTGGCAGCGGCAGGTCGCCGTCGTTTCGTTGATGACGGGCCATCGTCGCTCTGGCTGGGTGCGGACCCATCTTTAAAGTTGACCAGCTAGGTTTGCGTTTCTTGTCTTCGCTTCACACCGCTCCCACGACGTAATCGAGCCGATATGACTACCTGGGTGTTCGGCTACGGATCGCTCGTAAATCGGGCCAGCTTGGCCACCACACTGGGGCACATGACGACGGTGGGAACCGATGTCTTTGTCGCGACGCTTCACGGGTACCGGCGCACGTGGAACGCCACGATGCACAATTTGCATGATGATCTCACCGACAAGTACTACGTGGATGCTGCTGGTCAGCGGCCGGATGTGGGTGTCACGGCACTGGGCATCACGGCCACGCCAGACGAAGTAATCGGGGGCGTAATCTTTCGGGTTAGCGCGGCACAGATCGCTCGGTTCGATTTGCGTGAACGTAGGTACGACAGGATTGATGTGACGTCCAGTGTGCAATCGAATGCGCTGGTGGAGTCCGATGATGCGGTTGTCACTTACGCCCCGTCTGCGGCCGCTCTGCGTACCCATAGCCAACACCTAGCCCGAGGAACAGTGGTTTCGGCGCGGTCCTACGTACAAACAATCACCGACGGCTTCAGTGAAATGGACACCGCTGAGCTCGCCAGGTTCCATGCTGAGCTAACTCCGCCGCAGCACGACCTCATAGTGGTGTATCCAAACTAAGGCAGCTTTAGCGCCGACAGCGATTGCCGTCGACCCCTATTTGGTCTAACGAAGGGCAAAGGCGAGCGGATCATTTAGTAATGGTTCGAAGGCCAACTCGGCCGCGCCGAGTAACGAGGCGTCCTCGCCCAAGGTGGAGGCGACGATGTCAATGTCGCCCACCGTGGTGGCAAGCAGTCGATCAGTCAGTGATCGTTGGAGTGCCTCGATGACATAGGGGTAGACCCGACGAAACATTCCGCCGAGGACAACCATCTCGGGATCGAAAATGTGTATGAGGCCCGCTAGTCCAGTGCCGAGCCAATCGCCTTGGGCATCGAGTGCTTGCAAAACATCAGCGTCGCCCTCAGCGGCGGCTTGGAGAACCTCGTCCAAGGCAGCTGGTCCGCCATCGGGCTTGCGGCCCGTGCGACGCAGCAATGACCGAACACCCACCTCGGTCTCCCAACACCCACGCGCTCCGCACCCGCATTTGAGGCCGTCGGGATTAACCGGCATATGGCCAACCTCGCCCGCGAATCCACCGCGGCCGCTAATTACTCGACCGCCAGCGACGATGCCGCCGCCGACACCGACCTCGCCGCTTAAGAAGATGACGTGGCTTTGCCCGACGGCGATTCCACGGCGTGTCTCAGCTAGTGCGGCCACGTCGCCTTCGTTGGCTACAGCAAAGGGGATGTCTAGTTGGGTGGCGTGCTGGAGGAGGTCGCCGAGGGCAATATTGGACCATCCAAGGTTGGGAGCGATCACAAGTGTGTTGGTTGATCGTCGCACAAGACCGACTATCGCAACGCTCGCACCAAGAAGCGGAGCGTTACCCACAGCAGCGTGAGCATCAGCTACGAGCGTCGCGATGTCGGTCACCGTTTGTTCAACTGTGGCGAGGTCCCGGTAACGGTCGACTCGGATGCGATAGAGAACTTCACCACCTAGACCGACTATGGCGACGGCAATGTCATTTACTTCAATTTTGATAGCAAGAACCATGTTGCGGTCGGCGTTGACGGCAACCGTTGGCGAGGGGCGTCCGGGGTATCCGTTGGGTGTGGCAGCGTGTTCTGATACCAAGCCGGCATCGCTGAGTTCGCCGACCAGAGCGGCCACCGAACTGCGGGTGAGTCCCGTTTCTTCGACTAGCCGTGAACGAGACATTGGTCCCGAGAAATGGAGGCATCGAAGAATGGTGCTGAGGTTGGCGACTCGCACTGATTCGCTCCGGACACCGCCGCGCGGAAGGCGATCGTTGGTCGCTCTCGTCTCGACTTCAGTGCTATCCGGCTCGGTATCGAACATTTGTTATTTCCTTTGACAGATATTTGTATTAGGTTTCAACAAATGTCTGGTCTCGTCAAGAGATCTCCACAATTTATTTATAGCCAAGGGGCCAAACCCAAAATTATGGGCACCGAATTCTTCACCAACGTTAGTAAAATCCAGTACGAAGGTCCTGACAGCGACAACGCTCTCGCCTTCCGATGGTATGACAAAGATCGCGTGGTCGATGGCAAGACCATGGCTGACCATCTGCGGTTTGCCGCGTGCTACTGGCACTCGTTTGCTTGGGATGGTTTTGACATCTTTGGTGACGGAACCATGGACCGCCCGTGGACGGCCGAGGGTGGAGACCCAATGGCCCAGGCCAAAGAAAAGATGGCCGCGGCATTCGAATTTTTCGAGAAGCTTGACATCTCGTTCTGGTGCTTCCACGACCGCGACATTGCTCCTGAGGGCAATTCGTTCGCTGAGACAGCCGGTTACTTGGACGAAATGGTCGACCTTGCTGCCCAGTATCAACAAGACACGGGTGTCCGGTTGTTGTGGGGCACTGCCAACATGTTCAGCAACCCTCGCTTCCAGGCCGGTGCTGCTACCAACCCGGACCCCGAGGTATTTGCCAATGCGGCGGGCCAAGTAGCTCATTGCCTCGAAGCAACCCATCGCCTCGGCGGGGCCAACTACGTACTTTGGGGCGGCCGCGAGGGCTACGAAACCCTCCTCAACACCGATATGGGGCGCGAGCTTGACCAGATGGCCCGCTTCTTACACCTAGTCGTTGAGCACAAGTACAAGATCGGCTTCGATGGCCTTATCTTGCTGGAGCCAAAGCCCTTCGAGCCCACCAAGCACCAGTACGACCACGACGTTGCCACCGTTTCGGCCTTCTTGCAGAAGTACGACCTCCAAGACGAGGTCGCGGTCAATATCGAGGTCAACCACGCCACATTGTCCGGCCACGATTTCGCCCACGAAATCGCTGTTGCCTTTGCGTCGGGCATCTTCGGTTCCATTGATGCCAATGCCGGTGATCCTCGCCTGGGCTGGGACGTCGACCGCTTCCCCGTATCGGTCGAGGACATGACCCTGGGAATGGTCGAGATCTTGCGAGGCGGAGGCCTCACATCCGGTGGGCTCAACTTCGACGCCAAGCTGCGCCGTCAGTCCAGCGCTCGCGATGATCTTTTCCATGCTCACATCGGGGGCATGGACACAATGGCTCGCGCCCTGCTGGCCGCCTCATCGATCCTCAACTCCGGCGATCTCGACGATTCCCGTACCGCCCGGTATGCCGGGTGGGAAGGCGACCTCGGCCAGTCGTTGCTGGCTGGTGACACTTCGCTGACCGATCTGCACGACCGTGCCATGACTGCCCCCGAGCCGACTCGCTCATCGGGTCGTCAAGAAGCGCTCGAAAACGTGGTTGCTCGTCACATCGAACGCATTCGCTAAGTAACGAAAGGGTTCGGCTATGGCCGTAGTTCTGGGTGTCGACTCTTCGACACAATCCACCAAGGTAGAAGCGCGCGACCTAGCGACCGGTCAAGTTGTGGGCACTGGTTCGGCGCTCCATCGGGTTACCAACCCGCCCGTTTCCGAACAAGATCCCACCTCGTGGTGGGATGCGCTTGTTTCGTCGTGCAACCAATTGGGTGATGTTCGCAATGAAGTTGTGGCTATCTCGGTTGCCGGGCAACAGCACGGTTGTGCCGTGCTCGATGCCGATGGCAACTCGATTCGCCCAGCCAAGTTGTGGAACGACACCACATCGGCTCCGCAAGCAGCGGTGTTGGTGGCGCAACTTGGTGCCGCCGCGTGGACCGAAGCCACCGGCAGTGTTCCCGTAGCATCGTTCACGATCACCAAGTTGGCCTGGTTGGCCCAGAATGAGCCAGCCGACTTGGCGCGTATCGCCAAGATCATGTTGCCGCACGACTATCTCACCTGGTGTTTGTCAGGCGAGCACGTCACCGACCGTGGCGACGCATCGGGCACGGGCTGGTACTCGCCGAGCCAGGGGACCTATCAACCACAACTCATTGCCGCCGCCGTTGGTTCTGCGGGTGACGGGATTGATTGGTTGAGTTGCCTACCCAAGGTGCTTGGTCCTGCGGAAGCCGCCGGGACGATTACTTCGGCGGCGGCGGCCGCTCTTGGTTTGCCCAAAGGCGTCCTCGTTGGCCCCGGCTCAGGCGACAACATGGGTGCCGCCCTCGGACTCGGTCTCGGTGGTGGCGATATTGCTATGTCACTCGGAACCTCCGGAACCGTCTACGCCTCGTCGGTTACCCCCACCGCCGACATCACCGGGGCAGTTGCTGGTTTCGCCGATGCCAATGGCGCATATCTACCTCTGGTTGCCACGCTCAATGCCACCAAGGTCACCGATGCGGTAGCTCGTTGGTTGGGTACAGACGCACCGGGGTTAGCCGAACTTGCCATGCAAGCACCGATGACCGGTGGTGGGCCCGTACTGATTCCTTACTTCGACGGCGAACGCACGCCAAACCTGCCCGACGCCACCGGCACCTTTGCCGGCCTGACCACATCAACCACCCGCGAACAGCTAGCTCTTGCTGCTCACGATGGTGTGCTGTGTGGACTGCTGGGTGGCCTTACCGCACTCATCACTGCTGGGGCTTCGGCCTCAGGTCAACTCAATCTCATTGGTGGCGGGTCTCGCTCAGTGGCTTATCGCCAGCGCACCGCTGATCTTCTTGGGAAGCCGATCATGGTTCCTGATACCGACGAGACCGTCGCCACCGGTGCCGCGGTCCAAGCCGTAATGGCCATGGGGGAGGCCACGGCAGGTGAATTAGCCGAGGCGTGGGACCTCGGCGAGGGTTCCTTGGTTGAGCCTGTTGCTGATGGAGCAGGAGTGCGAGAGGCCTATCAAGCTGTAATCGCTTGATTCGGGGTTGTTGTGTCTGGGTCGCGCCCCGTAGAGTTAGCACTCTCACTACTAGAGTGCTAACTGCCATGGAGGCACGTGCAAATGAATCTGCAACCTCTCGAAGACCGGATCATCGTTCGGCCCAACGAGTCCGAAGAAACCACCGCTAGCGGCCTTGTCATTCCTGACACCGCCAAGGAAAAGCCCCAGCAGGGCAAAGTTCTTGCTGTAGGTCCGGGCAAACGCTCCGAGACCACCGGCGAAATCATTGCTGTCGATGTTGCCGCTGGCGACGTTGTTGTTTACAGCAAGTACGGCGGCACCGAAATTAACTCGGACGGCGAAGACCTACTCATCTTGAACGCTCGCGACGTGCTCGCCATCGTCAAGTAAGGAACCTCACATGACCAAAGATCTAAAATTCGACGAGTCCGCTCGTCGCGCCCTTGAAGCGGGCGTCAACAAACTGGCCGATGCCGTCAAGGTCACCCTTGGCCCCAAAGGCCGCAACGTAGTCCTTGACAAGAAGTTCGGCGCCCCCACCATTACCAACGACGGTGTTTCCATCGCTCGTGAGGTAGAACTCGAAGATCCCTTCGAGAACATGGGAGCCCAACTCGTCAAAGAGGTAGCTACCAAGACCAATGATGTTGCTGGCGACGGCACCACCACGGCCACCGTGCTCGCTCAGGCCATCGTCCGCGAAGGCCTTCGCAATGTCACCGCTGGGGCTAACCCCATGGGTGTCAAGCGCGGCATCGAGAAGGCGGTTGCTGCGGCAGTTGCCGACATCGAGAAGCAGGCTATTCCGGTCGACACCGACAAGAAGCAGGTCGCCAACGTGGCCAGCATCTCTGCCGCGGATGCCACCATCGGTAAGATTATTGCTGATGCCATCGACAAGGTCGGCACGGACGGCGTTGTAACTGTCGAAGAGTCCAACACCTTTGGTATGGATCTCGACTTCGTCGAAGGTATGCAGTTCGATAAGGGCTACTTGTCCCCGTACTTCGTTACCGATCCCGAGCGCCAAGAAGCAGTCCTCGACAACCCGTACATTCTCTTTAGCCAGGGCAAAATCACCTCGGTACAAGAGATGGTTCCGGTTCTCGAAAAGGTCATGCAGACCGGCAAGCCACTACTTATCATTGCTGAAGACATCGAAGGCGAAGCACTCGCCACACTTGTCGTCAACAAGATTCGTGGCACGTTCAACTCCGTAGCTGTCAAGGCTCCTGGTTTCGGCGAACGCCGCAAAGCCATGATGCAGGACATGGCCATCCTTACCGGTGGCCAGGTTGTTGCCGAAGAGGTTGGCCTCAAGCTCGAAACTGTCGATCTCACCCTTATGGGTTCGGCTCGCAAAGTTATCATCACCAAGGACGAGACCACCATCATCGAAGGCGCCGGTTCGGCTGCTGACGTCGAAGGTCGTGTCGGTCAGATCCGTGCCGAAATCGAAAACACCGATTCCGACTGGGACCGCGAGAAGCTTCAAGAGCGTCTTGCCAAGCTGGCTGGCGGCGTAGCCGTTGTGCAGGTTGGTGCTGCTACCGAGGTAGAGCTTAAAGAGAAGAAGCACCGCATCGAAGATGCCCTTTCGGCTACCCGTGCCGCTATCGAAGAAGGCGTGGTCGCCGGTGGCGGTACCGCTTTGCTTCGTGCCCGCAAGGCCGTAGCCAAGGTTGTGAAGTTGCTTGAGGGTGACGAACAAACCGGCGCCAAGATCATCTACGAGGCGCTTGCTGCTCCCGCATCGTTGATCGCTGAAAACGCTGGCTACCAAGGCGCCGTCGTTGTACGCGACGTCGAGAGCGAGACTGGCTCGATTGGTTTCAACGCTGCCAAGGGCAAGAACGAAGACCTCATCAAGTCGGGCGTTATTGACCCGGCCAAGGTGACTCGTGCTGCTTTGCAGAACGCGGCGTCCATTGCCGCATTGTTGCTTACTACCGAAGCACTCGTGGCCGATCGGCCCGAGGCTGCTCCAGCCATGCCGGCTGGTGGTGGCGACCCAATGATGGGTGGCATGGGCGGAATGATGTAAGACCGACCTCGGTCGGGCTGCATTAGCTCAAAACTGTTAACAGAAGGAGCCTCTGGGGAAACTCAGAGGCTCCTTCTGCGTTTTGACCCTCGAGCATTCAAGCTTTCGAGTAGGCGCAGGGCGTAATTATCAGATTCGGCGAATTCAACAGATCGACAGATGTCAATATGTTCTGTAGAGTGATTCCATCGCCCTTGAATCCGCGGAGGAGACCACGCCAATGAACGAACCCAGTCCAAGTATCGGTGAGAGCAACACCGATGATTTGATGGCGGCTCACCTCCTGGCGACCGCACAGGCGACCGATCCATCCAGCTTGGATCGTCACTTTGGTGGCGGAGAAGGATTGTTACCACTATGGATCGCTGAGCCCTATGTTGCCCCGGCGCCCGCCGTGGCATCAGCGCTCGCAAAACGAGCTGGGCAGGACTGGTTTGGGTACGAAATCCGGCCTGAATCGTCAATTGAAGCCTTCTGGAATTGGATGGCGGACCGCCACCAATGGCACCGTTCGGACTTGCAGACAATCGTAAGTCCAAGTGTGGGGACCTCAATTGGGGTACTGATCGACCAACTCACGAAACCGGGAGAAGGCATCATTTTACAGCCCCCGGTGTTTACTGACTTCAAGCCACTGATCACCTCAGCGGGCCGTGAGGTCGTGCGCAATTCGCTGGTGTTGGAAGACGGCAATTACCGCATGGACTTTGATGATCTCGTGGCGCACGCCGCCCTGCCCACCACGACCGCTTTGATCCTGTGCAATCCTCACAATCCGGTTGGGCGCGTCTGGACAGTTGACGAACTCGCGCAAGTCGCCGCCATCTGCCTCGAGCACGATGTAGCCGTCATCGCCGACGAAATACATGCCGATATTGTGCTTGCTCCGCATATTTTCACACCGTTTGCGGCCGTGGCTACTGACCAACAACTTGTTTGGGCGGCCCTACATGGCCCCATCAAGACCTTCGGTCTCGCCGGGGTCTGTGACACATTGGTCATCTCCAACAGCGAGTCGGTGGTCGACCGGTTCGAGCAACGCAGTTCTCAATTGCACCTCAACCGCAACAACGTGTTTGGTCTAGCCGCGTTCGAGACGGCCTACCGCCTTGGCGCACCGTGGTTTGATCAACTGCTCGATCTGGTTCAGACCAATGTGCAAATTCTCCAAGAACGGCTTCCGCCTTCGATAGAACTGGTGCCACTTGAAGGCACCTATTTGGCGTGGTTGGACTTTCGGGGACTGGGTATGGATGTTCCCGAACTCGCCTCGTGGTTGGCGGGGTCAGCCCGGTTGGGCTTGAGTCCCGGTCATTGGTTCGGTCGGGCTGGGGCGGGATTCGCACGAATGACCATTGCCGCCCCCGCGGAGCAAATAGCCGAAGCAACTCAACGGCTAGGGCGAGCATTGAGTTAGCCTCTGCCCGCCGTGGTGCGGCGGTAGGCTTTCGCCATGGATAAGCCTGCCCCCGATGCCGCCAAAATTCTTGCGTATTGGAACGACTGGGAACGTGGCGAGGCACTGCCTGGCCGCACGATCGCTCACCTCAAAACAGCGGGCTTACCCGAACTTTTGCAAACACTGATTGACGACGCATCCTGAGACCAGCGCGGCCGCAAGGCAGTCCGCAGATCATTCCTCGGCCTGACGGCTGGCGGCTAGGTGGCCGTCCACCGTGGAGCGACTGGGACGGAACAGCGCGGCTCCATCACGTTGTCGAACACGTCGCCAACTATCACGCAATTCAGCATCCCGGATTGGTTGACCCGAAGTTCAATTCGGCCGTACTCATTCCGCTGTATGAGTATGAAGACGAGTGCTTCTTGATTCTCACGCGGCGAGCGGCGAATATGCGCTCCCATCGTCATCAGGTTTCATTTCCTGGTGGGCGGATTGACGTTGACGACGTCGACCACTGGGATGCTGCGCTCCGAGAAGCTAACGAGGAGATTGCCCTCGATCGATCTCTAGCAACCCGGGTCGGATCTCTTGACCGGTTTACGACCGTGGGCAGTGATTCGTTGATTCACCCCGAGGTTGGTGTGCTGTCTGGGCGACCCCAGTTGGTTGCCTCGCCGGCCGAGGTCGAACACATCTTGCATGTCCCGTTGGCGCAACTTCTCGACCCGTCGGTCTACCGCGAGGAGATCTGGCCCGTCGGCGGTGACGAGCGCGAGATCTATTTTTTCGAGCTTCCCGGCGACACCGTTTGGGGCGCAACTGCCTCAATGTTGCGACAATTCCTTCGACTAATCACCGAGACCTAGCCCCTCAATTGCACAGAATTGGCCCTCGCTCGAGATGAATATTGCCCAAAGCCCAAAAAAGGTTAGGAAATGGGCGACCATTTGCGCTCGAATGAACACCAGTAGGTAAGGTCATCCTTTCTCATGAAATACACGCCAATCTAGGAGTAGAGCTATGGCGGAGATAGAAATTGGTCTTGGTAAGAGTGGCCGTCGTGCTTACGGGTTTGACGACATCGCGATTGTCCCTAGCCGTCGCACCCGTGACCCCGAAGACGTCGATATCACCTGGGACATCGATGCGTTTAGTTTCGACCTTCCGCTGATGGGGTCAGCGATGGATGGTGTCATCAGCCCCGCCACGGCCATTGAGATCGGTCGCTTGGGTGGGGTTGGCGTACTGAACCTCGAAGGTCTCTGGACCCGTTACGAAGATCCCGACACTGTGCTCGAGGAGATAGCAACGCTGTCCGTCGACACTGCTACGGCCCGTATGCAGGAGCTTTATCAAGAGCCGGTCAAAATGCACCTGGTGACCCAGCGAATTCAAGAGATCAACGCTGGCGATGTCACCTCGTGTGCATCGATTACTCCCCAACAAGCTTCCAAATATCGCGCCGCCATTTTGGCAGGCGAACTTGATCTCCTGGTTGTGCAAGGAACCGTAGTTTCGGCCGAACATGTGTCCAAGACGCACGAACCGCTCGATCTCACCTCATTCGTCCGCGATCTCGATATCCCTGTCATCGTCGGCGGTTGCGCCAGCTACCAAGCAGCACTGCACCTTATGCGTACCGGTGCCGCTGGCGTCCTGATTGGTGTTGGCCCCGGCCACGCCTGCACCAGCCGAGCCGTTCTTGGTATAGGCGTACCGCAGGCGACCGCTATCGCCGATGCTCGCGCCGCTCGCATGCGCCACCTCGACGAAACTGGTGTCTACTGCCACGTGATCGCTGACGGGGGCATGGCCACCGGCGGCGACATTGCCAAAGCGATCGTGTGCGGCGCTGACGCGGTCATGGTCGGCTCACCATTGGCTGCGGCGTTAGAAGCGCCTGGCAAGGGCTATCACTGGGGTATGGCCACGTTCCACCCCACGCTGCCTCGCGGTGCCCGCGTGCAAACTAAGACCCGCGGCACGCTCGAAGAGATCTTGATCGGTCCCGCCAACGAGAATGACGGTCGCATGAACCTCTTCGGAGCATTGCGCACCTCGATGTCCACCTGTGGCTACAGCGATCTTAAAGAGTTCCAGAAGGCCGAAGTTATGGTGGCTCCTGCGTTGCAAACGGAGGGTAAGTACCTCCAGAAGCAACAAGGCGTGGGGATGGGTTGAGTAAACCTATGGCCGGTACACCCACCGTTTTAGTGGTCGACTTTGGGGCGCAGTATGCGCAGTTGATTGCACGACGGGTTCGTGAAGCTCACGTTTATAGCGAACTCGTGCCGTACACGATTACTGCTGAGGAGGTTGCTCGTCGCGACCCTTCGGCGCTGATTTTTAGCGGCGGACCAAAGTCGGTCAATGTTGATCACGCGCCGATGATCGACCCGGCTATTTACGAGCTCGGCATTCCGATCTTGGGTATTTGTTACGGCGCCCAGTTGATTGCGAAGCAGTGTGGTGGGTCCGTCGGCCGGTACGAGGCCGGCGAGTACGGGCGTACCGATCTCAAAGTTAGCGAATCTGGGGTCTTGCTAGCTGGCCAACCGGCTACGCAAAGTGTCTGGATGAGTCACTTCGATGCCATTGATGGTGCCCCCGACGGCTGTGCCGTGTTGGCTTCAAGCGAGGCTTCACCCGTAGCGGCGTTCGAATCTAAAGAGCGTGGCCTTTATGGCGTGCAATACCATCCCGAGGTTTCCCACACCCCTGAGGGTCAGCGTATTATCGAGCAGTTTTTGTACGAGGGGGCTGGTCTCGAACCCAGCTGGACGATGGAAAATCTCATCGATACCCAGGTCGAGATCATCCGCAATCAGGTTGGCGACCGCAAGGTCATGTGTGCGCTCTCAGGCGGGGTCGATTCCGCCGTGGCCGCCGCCCTGGTATATCGAGCCATTGGCCATCAGCTCGCCTGTGTTTATGTGGACACCGGTCTGATGCGCAAGGACGAAAGCGACGAAGTTGTCGACACGTTCGAACGTAACTATGGCGTCGAGTTGGTGCATGCCAAAGCGGCCGATCGATTCTTCGAGAAGTTGGCCGGAGTCACCGAACCCGAAGCCAAGCGCAAATCAATTGGGGAGACGTTTATTCGCGTCTTCGAAGACGCAAAAGCCCAGGTCGAAGGGGCTGAGTTCTTGGTCCAAGGCACGCTGTACCCCGACGTAATTGAGTCTGGTGGGGGAGCGGCGGCCAAGATTAAGAGTCATCACAATGTGGGTGGACTGCCTGACGATATGCAGTTCGAACTCATCGAACCACTGCGTTCCCTTTTCAAAGATGAGGTACGGGCGCTGGGAACTGAGCTTGGTTTGCCCGACGAGATTGTCTGGCGTCAGCCGTTTCCTGGGCCCGGCCTTGGTGTGCGGATCATTGGTGAGGTCACTCCTGAAACTGTTGCAATCTTGCAGAATGCCGATGCGATTGTTCGGGAGGAAATTGCTAGCGCCGGTCTTGAACGCGAAATCTGGCAGGCCTTTGCTGTGTTGGCTGATATCCGGTCTGTTGGGGTGATGGGTGACGAACGCACCTACGCCCGTCCGATCATTATTCGTGCGGTCAAAAGCGAAGATGCTATGACGGCCGACTGGGCCCGACTTCCGTACGATCTTCTTGAAACTATGTCTTCTCGGATTATCAACGAGGTTGATGGCGTTAACCGGGTGGTCTACGACATCACGTCGAAGCCCCCTGGCACTATCGAATGGGAATAGTCAACGTCTGGCGGCGTTAGAATTCAGGCCCACCTTGGCAGTTCCCCTACTCCAGCGAGGCCACCGCTATGTCTAGCAACTTGTCCGATCTCGACGTTCTTCAGCAGTCGTTGGCTTACTTTGGTGAGATCCTTGCTCTTGTTGTTGACGAAGACTGGGAACGGCCGGTCGTGGGTGCTTTGCCGGGCCAATTCAGTGGTGTCATTACGGCGGACGAAATCGTTTTGCCCGATGGCGAGACCGTAACGCCAGGGTGGGACGTGAGGCAATTGGTGTCGCATGTGGTGGTTAACGAGGCACAAATGGCGGCGTTGATAAACGGCGAACCGGTCGAGTGGACGACCGAAATTGAGGTTTCGGTGCTGGGCCGAAATGCGATGGCAACGTGGCGGGGCGCGGCGCTCGCCACGATTTCGGGTCTGTCTAACCCAGGTGCTCTTAGTCAAATTTTTGAGCACCCTGTGGGCTCTGCAGCCGGACAGCAGTTGTTGGGTTTACGGGTGATTGAAAACCTGGCGCATGGCTGGGATCTGGCGATCACGATCGAAGCGGAACGGCCGATTCCTGAAGACTTGGCGACGTGGGCTTTGGCGTTCTTGTTGCCCATAGCCGGAGCCGTTCTTGATAGCGACCACTTCGGAACAGCGGTAGAAGTCGAAGAGGGCGCTCCGGCGGCTCATAAGCTTCTAGCTCTACTCGGCCGCCCAAGCTAACCAAGCCGATCGACCCCAAAGCGGGTCGGCTCGCAAGCCTCATACCGGCCCCGATCCACCCAATCCACCCGACCCAATCCGACCCACCCGATCCGAACTGGTAGGCCTAAGCGACACCAGAGGTGTCGCTTAGGCCTACCAGTTCGTGGATTTGGGGTGGGGTTCTATTGGCCCGATAGGGCAGCGACTATGGGGGCCATCTCTTCGAGGGCCTCGGCGCCCCAACTGATGTAGCTAATGCCCCATC
>CAWKZT010000029.1:0-17668 GCA_963854565.1 Acidimicrobiia bacterium | reverse complement strand
TACGCGGAGGCTATCGATCACGTAGTTGGGATTCGAAACCCTGCCGGGACATGGACGGTTATGACCGAGGTTTCCCGCATCGTTCCCACCATTGCGTGCCGAGCCGAAGGTGGCCTACCGGCCAAACGAGCCAGTGAGTACCGGGCAGTGTCGGTAACAGTGGACACCCGCCAGGGCCCTCACGAAACCTTGGGCTAGAAACCCACTACAAACTCAAGCTGAATAACGTTTCGGGGTCCGAGATCAAGGGCGGAGCGGCTACCGAGGGTAGACGAGGCCATCCATAAGCAACCGAGTAGTCCGCAAAATTCCTGCTCGTCTAACGGTCGGTCCACTGGGTCCAGGTCCGAGGGCAACAACGGCGTCGAATGTGCCGGACGGGTGTTCAAGGGAGAGCGTGTCATCCTCGAAGCGCCCGACCAGAGAATGCGCTGCTGACCCGGGTATTACCGCGGCGGTGGCGACCGAAACTGCACCGAGAACACCGATGGCATTGTGACAGCGATGAGGAATAAAGGTTCGAGTTGCCAGTCCATTGCCGGGGTCTGATGGGGTCGAGACCATGCTGAGCTTGGGCACTATGAGATCGGCAACGTTTCCGAGATTCATGAGGTGGCCAGCCTGCAGTCGGATTGATTCGAGGCGCTCACGCAGAGCGTTGTTGGCTTCCAATTCAGCACAAGACTCGGTACCAGAGATCCCCATGTCGGTGGCCGAAATGACCACTACCGGCATGCCGTTGTCGATCAAAGTGACGGAGATTCCGTCGATTACATCAATCACGTTGCCGGTCGGCAGCAGTGCCCCACAGGACCCGCCGGCGACATCAGCAAACTCAAGCCATACCGGTGCAGCGGTGCCCGGCACGCCAGAGATAGCAGCATCACCTCGATAGATAGGTAGGCCGTCGTCTACGACAAAGCGGGCTGTGGCGACCCCACCGGTGTTGAGCATGCGAACGCGGACAGCCACCTCGCCCGAGAATGCTCCGCCGAAATTGATGGGGATAACCGCTCCGCCCGCCGAAGCCGGAGCGTCATATGTTGGTCCGGTACCGACCCTTGACGGGTCGACAAGGCCGCGTTCAATAGCAAACGGCGCGACCCCCGCCAGAAGATTGCCGCAATTTTGATGATCGGTAACCGTGGGTGTATCGACCCCAACCTGCAAAAACAGGTAATCGACGTCGGCGTGATCATCAGGAGACGGCGAGATGACGGCGACCTTTGAGGTCAGCGGATCAGCGCCCCCAACACCATCGATTTGACGTTCATCGGGTGACCCCATGATTCGTAACAAGAGGTCGTCTCGTTCCTCGAGATCCGATGGCAAATCCTCGGCAAGAAAGTACGCGCCCTTGGAAGTGCCGCCCCGCATGACCATGCACCGAACCCCAGAAACCATGCCTACATCATGCCTTACTTCTGCTCTTCGCGGCCGAGGCGCTCATCACTGGACGGCCCAGGACAGGGCCGTCTTAGGCTCAAATTTCTTGGTGAATAACTGAGTGGCCCGTTTGGCAGTTTTTTGTTGAGGAGTCGTGGCTTCCCGCGGGAGTTGCCGCCATACTTGCCGCGTGGCTTTCAAACTGGAACTCAACGCTGAGGATCTCGGGGCATGTGTGTCCTGTGGACTTTGTTTGCCTCATTGCCCCACGTACCGAGTTACCGGCGACGATATTGCTTCACCTCGCGGTCGAATTTTACTCATGCGTGCGGTCCAAGATGGCGGTGCGCCGATCGATAGTGACGTCCTGCGCTCGATGGAGACCTGCGTGCAGTGCCGCGGCTGTGAAACAGCCTGTCCCAGTGGGGTGCCCTTCGGGCGTCTCATGGAAGGTACGCGTGAAGCGCTGGCGGCAGACCACAAGATTACGCCGCGTTGGCAACGCCTTGGATTTAAAGTGCTCGAGTACCCCCGGCTTTTGCGACTTGGTTCGTCCGCTTTGGCCGTACTGCAACGCACACGGCTAGTCCCGTCCAAGAAACTGGGCCTACCTGCCAAGTTGCCAATTCGACGCCAGAAATACGAAGCATCGGGGCGTGATGTCTTCATGTTTACGGGTTGCGTGATGGATGCCTGGCAGCGTGATGTGCACCTTGCCACCCAGCGAGTGATCGAAGCCACGGGCACCACCGTGACGCCGACTGGTGATGTCGCACCCTGCTGTGGTGCGCTGCAAACGCATGCCGGGCTTACTCCCGAGGCCAGAAAACTTGCCCAGAAGATGATGGCCGCACTCGCCGGTGAACAACCCATTCTGGTTGACTCGGCTGGCTGTGGAGCGGCCATGAAGGATTATGGTCACCTGGTCGACACCGATGCCGCCCGGGCTTTCTCTGCCCGAGTTCTAGACGTCCACGAATGGATTGCGGACAACATCGATCAGTTCCCGACGGTTACCAAGCTTGATCTTGTCGTGGCGGTGCAGGACCCATGCCATTTACGCCATGTCCAGCGCACGCACGGCTCGGTCCGTACCGCGCTGCGTCCCTTCGTTCGAGAATTGCGTGAGTTAGACGACGAAGGATTGTGTTGCGGCGCTGGAGGTTCCTACTCGCTCATGGAGCCGGCTATGGCAGGCGATATTCGTCAGCGCAAAATGGGATCGATCGAACGAGCTGATGCCGATGTGGTAGCCAGTGCCAACCCAGGATGCAGTTTGTACCTGGCGGCTGCTGGGGCACCGACGCGACATCCCGTCGAGATCATCGACGAGGCATTACGGGCTTAGCGGTTTCGCAGGTTTGTGGACCGGCCAGGTTGTGCGACACTGGCGCATGAGTGACAGTGCTATCAACAACGTTCATCAGCCAGCATCTGCGCACACAACTGCGCACAACCAGGCCGCCCAAGAGGCGCTGAACACCGTACGAAGCTCCGACAAGTCAGTTCACCGAGGTCTTATCGCGCAGCTTCAAGGGCCGATCACCACTGCGACGCACACCTGCTTCGACCCCTCGGCCTGGGACTTTGTTCATGGCGACGTACCCGAAACGGTTAACCCCAGCCTGTGGCGTCAGGCGCAATACAACAGCGCGCACGGCCTGTTTGAAGTGGCTGATGGCGTATGGCAAGCAAGGGGTTATGACCTTGCCAACATCACCTTTATTGCTGGTGATACGGGGTGGCTGATTATTGATCCTCTTACTACCGAAGAGACGTCGGCGGCCTGCTTGAAGTTGGCCAATGACACCCTGGGTGAACGCCCGGTGCGGGCGGTTATTTACACCCACAGCCACATCGATCACTTTGGTGGCATCTATGGGGTGGTTACTGAAGAGTCCGTGCGTGATGGCGAGGTTCAGATCGTTGCTCCAGCTGGCTTCATGGATGAAGCTATTGCTGAAAATGTCATCGCCGGACCTGCAATGGGTCGGCGTGCGCACTATCAATTCGGATCCCTACTGGAACCGGGCCCCACGGGGCACGTCGATGCTGGCCTAGGAAAGCGGGTCGCCCGTGGTACGCCTGGGCTTATTGCTCCGACAATCGACATCACAGAGACGGGACAAGAACTTCGACTAGACGGCATTCGGATTGTGTTTCACAACACTCCAGATGCCGAGGCGCCCGCGGAGATGAATTTCTTCTTTCCGGACAAACGCCTGCTGTGCATGGCAGAAAATTGTACGCAGACGATGCACAACCTCTATACGCCGCGCGGGGCGTTGATACGCGATGCGCTGGCGTGGAGTCGCTATATCAACGAGGCCCTGGAGATGTTCGGGGCTGACACCGACGTCGTGTTTGCTAGCCACCATTGGCCGACTTGGGGTGGGGACGAATGCCGCGCCTACTTGGCTCGGCAGGCCGACCTTTACCGATGGATACACGATCAGACTATTCGTTACGCGAACAGCGGCATGACTGCCGTCGAGATCGCCGAGAAGCTCTCCCTGCCGGCTTGCTTTGCTGAGTACGGCGACACCCGCGGGTACTACGGCACAGTGAATCACAATGTCAAAGCTGTCTATCAGCGCTATTTGGGATGGTATGACGCCAACCCTGCCAACCTTCATCCCCATCCCCCCGAGGTCGCTGGGCAACGCTACGTCGATTTCATGGGTGGTTCCGATGCAGTGCTCGCCAAGGCTCAGGAGTCCTTTGACGAGGGGGATTACCGATGGGTTGCTCAAGTGGTTAATCATCTGGTGTTTGCTGAGCCTGACAATGTCGCGGCTAAAGATCTTCAGGCTTCGGCCCTTGAACAATTGGGCTATCAATCAGAGTCGGGTCCGTGGCGCAACATGTATCTCACTGGGGCACAGGAGTTGCGTGTAGGAGTACCGGAGGGTCTGCAACCACCAGGCGGAAAACTTCTGCGGGCGCTGACGATTGAGCAGATATTTGCGGTCTTTGGTGTTCGGCTACGAGCCGAGGATGTCGTCGACGCAGCGTTCACGATTAACTGGCACTTCCCTGACATTGGCGAGCACCACGTGCTGGGGTTGCGTAATTGCGCCGTCCATCACGTTCCGAACAGTACTGATTCCGATGCCGAGGTGTCACTCACCGTGGATAAATCGACACTTATAGAGCTGTTTGCCCGCCAAACGACCTTCGAGGAAGTTCTCGCCGCGAACAAGATGAGCATTGAAGGTGATGCCAATGACCTTTTCACGTTATTTGGATCACTGGAGCAGGCCGAGGTGGGATTTGCAATTGTGACGCCGTGAGCGAACCCGCTGCTGGGCTTATCAGCAGGGGACGAGGTAGCATATTATTGAGATCTTGGTAACAGAGTTTCCTCAGAAAGGTGCTGCGAAAATGTTGGTCAGAAACTTTCTGAGAGTCGGATTCGTTGCGCTTTTTGGGTTGGCCGTTGTTTTGTTCGGGATGGTTGCCACTGGTGAGGCCGTTGCCGAAACCCCAGCAACAGTGCGCGCTGAGGTGATCGATTTAGGCCCCATGCTTCCACCTGGGTTTGCCGTTGCTAGTTCGGTGTTGGGTTCTGCGGAGATTGATTGCGCTGTTCACGAGATCGGGTTTATTGGATTCGCCGGTACCGCTGGTGGCACAAATATTTGCATGAAGTGGTCCGCTCAGTACCCCACGATCACCTTGGTGCTTCAGGGTCCGTCGTCAATTGTCGCTGATTTTGGCCCTCAACTAGATGAGGTAATCGCGGAAATTTCAACTGTTTCCACAGTGAATTTTGTTGTGGCCGACCGCACCGACGCTGAAGTTAATACTATGTCGTTGGGTGAAATCACCATTGAGATGGCACCGGAAGACTTCGTTTCTCAACAGTGTGGCGCAGAGTTTGTGATCGCTGGTTGCGCTGGTCCGTCAACGGAAAATGCGAGCGAAGGCTGGGATCAGGGCAGGGTCTGGTTATCCGACCCCACCGCCGACTACCCACCGGTTGATCGCAGGTCGCTCATTGCTCACGAACTCGGACACGCGCTCGGACTTGGTCATTTCGATGACCTATTCGAAGGCAAACTGCAAATAATGCACTCTTCCTCCTGGGAAGCACCTTCCTACGAGAGCGGCGATCTCCGTGGGCTTAACTACATGCTGGGCAGTACCATTGTCACACCCACTCCGACACCGACACCGACGCCGACATCTACACCTGTGTCGCATGTGCCATCAGGTACTACCAATAGTTACGCCACCGCCAATTTGGAAGAACTCGAGCCTGGTCCCGGTGAGATCCGTGTACATGGCTGGTCCTTTGACCCTGATCTACCGACCAAAGACCTTGTCGTGCACGTTTACGCGTTCTTTGACGGTGTTGGTGACCCTGTTGCGTTGGACACACCGGTTGTACGCGCCGCCGATTTCCGCCCTGACGTCAACCGGGCCTTCGGTATTGGTGGTGACCATGGCTTCAACCGCACCCTCGCCATCCGCAACGGAAACCACCGCGTCTGCGTCTACTCACTATCGGTTGACGAAACCGGCGAACTCGACGGTCTCAACCAGTTGATTGGTTGCCGCTACGTCACTGTTACTGATGAAGCGCCACCGCGTGGTGCGTTTGATCAGGTCACCCAGACAGGCACCTCAATGAATGTTTCCGGTTGGGCTTACGACCTCGATAGCGAAAACCAGTCGCTCGATATTGCGGTGCATCTCGATGGTGTTCCGTTCATAGATATCCTGGCCAACCAAACGCGACCAGACGTGAACGAAATTGTTGGCATTAGTGGCGACCACGGATTCAATTCGACATTTACCGTCCCAGCCGGCGGTCACACAGTGTGCCTCTATGCCATTGGCATTGACCCATCAGGCGCTAGAGACGACGAAAATGTGTTGTTGAGCGTCGTCGACAAGCCCGACTGCCGTATCACCGCCGGCTAGCGCCGAACCTGTCTATGAAAGTTCTGTGGCCCGGCGGGTTTACACCGGGCCACATAAACATAGAGCGGAGGGAGGGGGATTCGAACCCCCGGAGGCTTTCACCTCATTGGTTTTCAAGACCAACGCAATCGTCCGCTCTGCCATCCCTCCACCTCTGAGGCTAGCGGGGGAGCAGTGCTAGAACATAGCGTTATTGGGTGATTCCGGCTTGAAGGTCGGCTACCCAAGTTTTAGCTTCGGCCCAAGTCTTGTTTGCTTCGGCGCGCGTTTCGGTTGACCGGCCGCCTGCGGCTGCGAAGGAACCAAGGAACTTGATCTTGTGTCCTTTCGCCTTGAGATTACGCAACGCGTCCGCCACGACTTCGTCGGCTATATGCCCGCGAAAATCGATCAAAAAACAGTAGTCACCGAGCTCGCGTTTGGTGGGTCTAGATTCGAGCTTGGAAAGGTCGATTTGCCGGGCCGAGAACTCTTGCAGAATGGCAAGAAGTGAACCAGGTTCATTTGATCGTTGAAAGACGACAATGGATGTCTTGTCGTGACCGGTGCGAGGGGCCACGCCGGATCGCTCAACAAGAACAAATCGGGTCTGGTCGCCGGGGTGATCGGCAATATCGGGGGCCAAGATATCTAGGCCATAAATTTCGGCGGCCAAGGATGCACCAATTGCAGCCACGGACCCATCCGAGGATTTGCCAACAGCTTGGACAGCTTCGGCGGTCGCGTTGGAGGCGACCATGGCGGCGTTGGGCAAGCGTTCGCGCAACCAACCGCGACATTGTTCGGTCGCAATCGGAATGGAACGGACCTCGGTGATGTCTTCGAGCGTAGAACCGGGCTTAACGAGAAGGTTCATCACGATGGGAATGACTACTTCGCGTTGAATAATGAGTTCGGATTCGAAGATCAACGTATCGAGCGTAATATTGACTGATCCCGCAATCGAGTTCTCGATCGCCACAAATGCTTGATCAACATCGCCGGTGGTAATGGCGTGGAATATGTCCGCAAAGCTGGGGAACAGTACATGTTCGGCGGCGGCGAGGTCAGGCTGCGTCAGCAGCGCCTGCTCAGTAAAGGTGCCAGCCGGACCCAAGTAACCAATGCGGCTGGGACGAGCGGAGGTGGATTTATCATTCACTTGGCGAAGGATAGTCCCACGATGTGCCGAGCCCCGGTAGATTTTGCGGGTATGGATGAAGTAGACCTTCGATCGTTGATCGACTCGATTCGCTCTGGTGCTACTACAGCCGACGAAGCGGTTGCTTCGCTTCGTCGATTACCGTTCACTGATCTTGGTTTTGCTCGCGTGGATCATCACCGGTCGTTGCGTCAGGGTATGGCCGAAACGATCTATGGGCCAGGGAAAACGGTTGAGCAATGTGTGGCAATTGTGGACGAATTACTGGACGCAGGAGCCGCTCCGGTCATCTTGAGTCGCGCCGATGAAAGTCAGATTGCAGCAACTTTGCAGGCCCACCCCTCGGGCGCTGCTCTGGGCCACACTGTGGTTTGGAATTCTCGACCAGCATCGACTGGCGCCGGATCACAGGTTCTGATCATTTCTGCGGGAACCGCCGACCAAATTGTTGCCGAAGAAGTTGATGCAGTGCTGTCGGCTTATGGTTTCTCGCCGGGGCGTTTGAATGATTGCGGTGTGGCAGGGATCCATCGCCTACTGGCCGAAACCGAAACAATTGCTGCGGCCGACGTCATCGTGGTTGTTGCGGGGATGGAAGGAGCGCTCGCCAGCGTAATTGGGGGACTCACTGCTGCTCCGGTGATTGCCGTGCCAACCAGTGCCGGCTACGGGTCGTCGTTAGCGGGTGTAACAGCCTTGCTGGGCATGCTGGCTTCCTGCGCATCGGGAATCACAGTGGTAGGAATAGACAACGGATTTGGAGCGGCCAGCGCGGTTGTGCGCATGTTCCGACTTGGAACAAGCAATAAAGGAGACCCGATCAATGACCGATAGCGCCAGCAACGGATGCAATATTGCTTGGTTTCATTGTTTTTCTGGCATCGCGGGCGACATGGCCCTTGGGGCACTCATCGATGCTGGAGCTGACATCGACGAAGTTCGCAAACTTCTCAACCGTCTGCCGGTAGAAGGCTGGGAACTCCAGGCAGAGCCTGTTCTTCGTGGTGGGATAGCAGCCACTAGCGTCACGGTGGTTACCGAAGAAACATCGGTTGTTCGGACCGCCGCGCACATTGCTGCGTTAGTTGAGGAGGCTGGTTTACCCGAACGTGTCCGGACTCGTTCCCTGGCCACATTTGATGCGCTCGCTCATGCCGAAGGGAAACTGCATCGTCGGTCACCTGACACCGTGCATTTTCACGAGGTTGGCGGTCTCGATGCCATCATCGATATCGTCGGATCCTGCGCGGCATTGGAGGTGCTGGGCATCGACGAGGTGTACTCCAGCCCGGTTGCTACTGGAATCGGAACGGTAAAGGCAGCCCACGGAATTATTCCTAATCCCGCGCCGGCGACTGTCGCACTGCTGGTCGATGCACCCACTTATGGCATCGATATCAACCTCGAACTCACGACTCCGACCGGAGCAGCGTTGCTCGCCACGATGGTGCAGGGTTGGGGTCCCATGCCGGCAATGACGATCGGGGCCAGCGGATTTGGTGCTGGTGACGCCGACCTTTCTGATCGACCAAATCTTACGCAGGTGGTGTTGGGCACAAAAGCCGCCGAGTTGGCCACCGGTCAGCCCGTCACACAACTCGATGTAAATGTCGATGATGCCACGGGTGAAACCTTGGCCCATGCAATTTCCGCGGTCCTCGCGGCCGGCGCCCACGATGCCTGGATCACACCAATCGTAATGAAGAAGGGGCGGCCGGCTTACACCATTTCCGCGCTGTGCGATCCAATTCTAAGTGCGCAGGTTGGGCGCACTTTGGTGCGCGAGACCGGATCGCTTGGCGTTCGCGGCCGGCAACTTGAACGGTGGCCACAGGCTCGCACGTTGGAAAGTGTCGATGTTGAGGGTCGGCCGATCCGTGTCAAGGTTTCGCACGGCCGCGTCAAAGTCGAGCATGATGATGCCGCGAAGGTCGCCGAACTCATTGGTTTGCCGCTGCGCGAAGTTGTCTCGTTGGCCGAAGAAGCGTGGCGTCGCCGCAAAATACCGACACCTCCTAGCGAGCCCGACGATGTTGCTTAGGGCCGTAGTGCCAACTCGCGTTAGGCTCAACTCCCGTGGACACGGGAACCAGTATCTTGACTGACGCAAATAGGCGCAACGTTCCTGTTTGGGGGATCTGTGGCGGCAGTGGTGCGGGCAAGACGTACTTAGTCAACCAGGTATTAGAGAAGTTCGACGGAGCTGTGGCGGTGGTGTCCTTTGATTCGTATTACCACGATCACTCCCACCTGACGCCCGACCAGCGATCCCAGGTCAATTGGGATCATCCCGACTCCCTCGACGACCAGCTTTTTGTGGAACACCTTCGCATCTTGCAAAGTGGGGGCACGGTCGAGGTTCCAACTTACGATTTTTCTACTCACACTCGCGCCCCGGTTACCAATACCGCTGGTCCCGCCGATCTCATCATCGTCGAGGGAATATTACTCTTTACGATTAAAGAGGTTCGTGAGCTTGTTGATATGTCCGTTTATCTTGACGTCCCACCCGATGTGCGCCGCGATCGGCGCATAGCCCGCGACACCGTCGAGCGCGGCCGTGATATCGCTGACGTAGAACGCCAGTGGAGTCAATTTGTCGAGCCGATGCACGAACAGTTCGTGGAACCTTTTGCTACTCAGGCGGATATTTATGCCCCATTCGGACACAACCGGGAGGCTCTGCTCGAAAAGCTCCTTCTCACGTACGCAACTTCCTCGGCACAGCCGGTGAGTGCCTCATGACCGATGATCGGCTTTATTTCCGACAGTTGCTTTCGGGGCGCGACTTTGCTGTTGGCGATGAAATTGCCACCCAAATGCGCAACTTCGCGTACGTCGTTGGAGATCGCCAAACCGGCGAAGCTGTCATTGTGGATCCGGCCTATGACCCAGCTGGACTGGTCGATTTGGTCGAGGCTGATGGGCTCAAAGTGGTCGGGGCCCTTGGTACGCATTATCACGCCGATCATGTCGGTGGTTCCATGATGGGTTTTCAGTTGGCCGGCGTAGCCGAACTGCAACAGCACGCGTCGGTGCCGGTCCATGTGCAAAATGACGAAGCCGAGTTCGTACGTAAAGTCACGGGGCTAACTGATGCTGAACTGGTCACCCATGTGAGCGGTGATGTCGTTTCGGTGGGCGCCATCGACATCGAACTCATTCATACGCCAGGCCACACGCCAGGGAGCCAGTGCTTCTTGGTCGATGGCCGTTTGTTGGCCGGCGACACACTCTTTCTGGACGGTTGTGGTCGTACTGATCTGCCGGGTGGCGATCCAGCACAGCTTTACGAAAGCCTCACCCAACGTCTCGCCAAGGTTCCTGACGACACCGTTTTGTTTCCGGGGCACCTGTATTCGCCGATGCCTTCGGCTTCGATGGGGCACACTCGCGAGCACAACTTTGTGTTCGCCCCGAAGACTCCCGAGGCTTGGCTCGCAGCTTTCGGGCACTAAATATGGGTCTAACCCTATGAACAAAAGACTTTTGACCAGTTTTTAACGTCGCCGACGAGGATCCAAAGGACCTAAGGTTGATGACCGCTAACTGACCTGGCGTAATTAGTAGGCCGTCGACTGTGCATAGCACTTCGTATTGCCTCTACCCTGGATACCCGACGCCAATTAGGGCGCCGGCCGCTTATGCGGTTTCTCGAGTACGGAGTGGTGTCTTGCGCTGGAAGTTTTGGCAGCCCAAGCCAGTTGATCCCGCAGCCGTAGAGCTGCCAGGTGACCCAAGTTGTGCTGAGGTGATGCGCGTCTTGCATGCGCATCTCGATGGTGAGCTCTGTGGGCCAACCGTGGGCAACGTTATTGGTCATCTCGAAATGTGTGAAGAATGCGGGCTTGATGCCGAAACGTTCTCCGCTATTCAGACGGCGATCACGCGTTGTCAAGATCCCGATCCCGCCGTGGTCGAACGCCTTCGGGTGTTTGCCCTCGAGCTAGCAGCAGGGTCATCTCCCGGAGATCACTAATGTTGCAACCTTTCACTTTTGACCTGCCGTGAGGAACATGCGTGGGTGGACAGCTTTAGTGGCTGTCGTGGCAGTGTTTGCGGCGGCCTCAGCTACGAGCGCGCAGGTTGGCGTACTCCGAGCTCTTACGGGAACCGAACCATCAGCTGACGATGTCTCGTCAATCTCGGAGGAGTCGCAGCTTGACGCGACGGTCGACGTGGCATTGTTGTCGGCCTTAGACTCTGTCGGTTTAGGTGAACGTTGGCGCAGTATCGGAACCATCGATCCAAGGTCAGCCGGAGTCCCCGTCGACGGAAACGATATTCAGGAACTCCGCGATCAGTTGGTCGTCGACGCAACCGCGTTAGCTAGCTTTCGTCTGCAGGTTCGTACGCTGACGCGAAGCGAAGGGCAATATGGCGAGTTAGCTACCGCGCTAGAAGCTCACCGGGCTATTAGCCAACTGGACTTGTCTGCCATTCAAACCGACCAAGCAATGGTTTCCGAAGCCCTAAAATCTACCGCTGTCACACGCTACGTGTTTGGTCACTCGGGCCAGTCGGCCGGCGAGAATCTTGAAGTGCTCTACACCAATGCCACGCGGAATACGTTGGTTGGTGTGGCGGTCGAAGATCTCACGACTCGTCGCGAAGTTGGCCAGGCCGTGTTAGCGGATCTCTTGGACGACGTCGACCAGTTTGAGGCTGCCATTGCTGAGCAAGACAGTCTTCATGCCTCCATAGTCCGACAATTGGACGCCGCGACACAAGAGCGCGACCGTCTCGAAATACTGGTCCCCGAGCAACTGGCCGAGTTGGCTGAGAGTCGTATGGGGGCTCGGGTTAGCGGACTCGGTCTATCACTGGTGACGCTCGACGCCTATCTGCATGCTGAGGCCGTCACGGCGGTTACCTATCCGGAGTGTGCGTTGCGCTGGCAGGCTATTGCGGGAATTGGTCGTGTCGAGTCCAACCATGGGCGCGACAAGAATGGCTTTATCGATGCCACCGGTACTGTCACCACGCCCTTCCTTGGCATCGTGTTGGACGGCACAGTAGACGGAACAGTGACGGTGTTCGATACTGATGGCGGAGCCCTCGACGGCGATGCCGTGTACGACCGGGCCGTGGGACTGTTTCAGTTCCTGCCTCGTTCGTGGCGTCAAGTTGCTGTCGACGCCACCGATGACGGATTTGCTGATCCCAACAACATGTACGACGGTGCGGCCACGGTCGCCGTGTATTTGTGCACTCGCGTGTCTCCAATGACCGACGATGATCAACTCCGATCTGCATATCGCACCTACAATAATTCCGCTGATTATGTCGATGCGGTGCTCGAATATGTACACCAGTACGACGAGTTCGATGTCGCTACGAGCGATCAAAGTTAGGCCTGCGCATGTTTCTTGGTGAAGATCTTCTGGCCTACCTCGTGATTGCTATGGGTGGAGCATTGGCATTCGGTACTGCCTTGGCACTGGTTCGCCCCCCCGAGAATCAAAAATACGAAAACGACCTCGAACGGCCGCCTTTGGCTCGCAGCCTGGTCATGATTGCGGTGGGTGCTATCTCGGCCCTTTGGGCATTGGTCAGTTTGCTTGCCTAAAGTACAACTATGAGTGATGCAATTCTTGACGTAGATCTCCTAGCATTCGAAAACGGTGACGCTGCCGCGCGATCAGCGGTAGTCGATGGCGTTATGCGCAGCCTGGCCACTGGGTTTGTGTACACGACAAGCGATATCAGTGAGACGTTGCTCGACGATGCCTACGGGATGTTGGCCGAGTTCTTCCATAAGAGCGCCGAAGTAAAAGCTGAATATGTGGTCGAAGGTAGTCACGGACAATCGGGCTACACCGGTCTGTTGGTAGAGACGGCGGCAAGTTCTGATGCGCCCGACTGGAAGGAAATGCTCAACTGGGGCACCAATCTTCCCGCCGGGCACCCACTTCGCACCCGGTTCCCGCACCGGTACAACGCTCCTGTTCTTCCTGAGGCTGCGGTTCCGGGCATTACCGATGTGTTGTTGCGGTTCCATAATCAGGTCGAGGACGTCCAGCGTCGTTTCCTCCGAATCATTGCGGTAGGTCTGGGTGTCCACGAGTCGCTGTTTGATGATCTTCTCACCGATGGTGCCACGCTCACCCGGTCCATTCGTTACCCCGACATGCAGGGTGCCCCAGGTGGTGCACATGTTTGGGCGGGCGAGCACGCCGACATCAATCTCATTACTGCCCTTCCTCGCGCTACTGCCCGTGGTTTGCAAGTGAAATTTGAGGGCGAGTACATGGATGCCAAGCCGCCCCCGCGACACATGATTATTAATACGGGCATGATGCTCGAACGGCTATCTAACGATGTGATCCCCAGTGGCATCCATCGGGTCGTGGCCGACCCTGGCCAACCCGGTGAACGGTATTCGGTGGTGCAGTTCTGCCACCCCAGTCCGTGGACGATTCTGTCGCCACTGCCGAGTTGTTGTGGCCCCGACAATCCACAGCGCTACGGGGCGATATCGGCCGCTGATGCGCTCGACAAGGTGCTCTACGAAATCAACCTGGTAGAAGACGGCCGTCGCGTCAGCGACTGACCACTGCTACGCGATATGACCAATCCAGTGATAGTCCCCTCGCGCGATGGCGTGCAGATTACCGTGCACCATCTTGGTCCTGATCATGGCACCGGCCGACCAATCCTGATGATGCTTCATGCCACTGGTTTTCATGGGCATATCTGGCAGCCAGTGGCCGATCACCTTGTCGACGACTTCGATTGCTGGTCCTTCGATTTCCGGGGTCATGGTCACTCGCCGTTGCCTACTTCCACGACCCCGGTGACTTGGGATCGAATGGTTGCTGATGCTTTGGCCGTCATTGGCGCCGTGACCGATGTGCCGGTGTTGGCCGTTGGCTGGTCTATGGGTGGGGCTGCTGTTGTGGGCGTCGATATGGCTTTCCCCGGCATTATCAAAGCGGCCTATCTTTACGAGCCAATACTTTTCCCGGCCGCGCCGGAGGGTTCCGCACCTCTTGGTAATCCACTGGCCGAAATTGCCCGCCGTCGCCGCGCGGAGTTCGACTCATACGATGATGCCTTTCAGCACTATGCGGCCAAACCGCCCTTCGACAGTGCCACACCCGAAGCGCTCCGGGTCTATGTTGACTACGGTTTTGAGCCAACACCCGACGGAAAAGTTACCTTGCGTTGCCGCCCCGAAACTGAAAGCAACGTGTTCGGGGGTTGGATCCCCAACATGTTTGATGACTTCGCCAACACCACCATGCCAGTCACGATCGCTCGCAGCGGCGATCAGTTTGGCCCTGCGGAGTTCGCTCCACTGATAGCGAACCAACGAAGTGATGTGCCGTTAGAAACCTTCGAGGAACTTAGTCATTTCGGCCCGATGGAAGACCCTGGCCAAATTGCTGAAGCGATTAAGAAAAACTTGGCGAACCTCTGATCGTGGGGTCGGCCGTGTCCTCGGTCGACTAGTGATGAGCGCCTAGGCGGCGAAGAACCAAGTTGAAGAACCAAAGGGGGTCGGCCGTGTCCTCGGTCGACTAGTGATGAGCGCCTAGGCGGCGAAGAACCAAGTTAAGGAACTAGTACTACCTGGATGGTGTCGGTGGCTTTGGTCTTGGCCGATAGGCCGGAGATGACCACGACGGCGTCGCCGGTTTGTACATGACCATGATCGCGGGCATTGATGAGGGCTAGGTCGACAGTGTCGCGGGTAGTTGCTTGATCGGCTATGTGTTCGCAGAGAGTGCCCCAACTGAGTTGCAGTTGACGAATGGTCCGCTCGTCAGGGCTTACGGCCAAGATGGGCTGAGCAGGGCGGAACCGAGAAACGGCACGGATGGTGAAGCCGGTGCGCGAAAGACACATGATGGCGGTGGCGTTGATTTCTTCGGCTACGCGGCACGCAGCGCTGCTGATGGCGTCGGTTGTCGTTGTGGCCACGTCGCCACTGGTTCGGCGGCCTTCAGAAATGAGGACGTCGGCCCAAACATGTTGGTTGAACTCTTCGTCGGCTCGTTCGATTATGCGGGCCAGGGTTGCTACTGCGTTGGTGGGGTCGATTCCGATGGCGGATTCACCCGACAACATTACGGCGCTGGTGCCGTCAAACACGGCGTTGGCGGCGTCGGTGGCCTCGGCGCGTGTGGGAACGGGGGAGTGGACCATGGATTCGAGCATTTGGGTGGCGGTAATTACCGGACGCCCGCGAGCAACGCATTCGTGGATGATGCGCTTCTGGAGGTGGGGAAGTTCGGCAATCGGGAACTCGAGACCTAGGTCGCCGCGAGCCACCATGACGGCGTCGGAGAACTCGATGATGCCGTCCAGGTTTTCGATGGCGGCTTCGGTTTCGATCTTGGCTATGAGTAATGGGCCCTTGGGGGCAGGCTCGGTGCCGAGGCTGCGCATGTCGTGAGCGGAGCGTACGAATGACACGGCGATCATGTCGGCACCTGCCTTGACGAAGGCATCCACGTAGACCAGGTCTTGTGCAGTAGGCGTGCCGATACGGAGACGATTGGATGGAATTTGGAATCCGGGGCGACCTTGAGCCAAGCCGCCGCGCAAAATATGACCGAGGACCTTGTCGCCCTCTTTGGCATCAACTACGAGGCTGATGTTGCCGTCGCCAAGAGCTAGCTGATCGCCAATCATGACGTCTTCAGCCACGCTTTCGTAGTCGATTGAGATGACCTTGTCGTTGCTCGATTTACCGCCTGCGATGATGGTGATGGCTTGACCGTCTTTGAGGCGAGTTCCACCCTCTTCGAATGGGGAGCAACGAACCTTGGGACCAGGAAGGTCGATTAGTATGGCTATGTCTTTGTTGCACGCCGCCGCGGCTTCGCGCACGAGTTGGTAGGTCTCAAGGTGATCTTCGAGTGAGCCATGGGCCATGCCAATGCGGGCGACATCGAGACCTGCTTCCATCATGGCGATGAGCGTTTCGGGAGATCGAGAGGCAGGGCCAATAGTGGCAACGATTTTTGTGCGACGCACAGAGTGCTCCAAAGAAGGGGGACGAGCGATGAGACGGTCGAACCCTTTGAAACCACGTTGTATCAAGGGCGACAACTACGCTCCCGTTCTATCCAGATCTAGCACCAATTGAATGGCGATTGTCAGATTTCGCATTCTTTCGAGTTTGGTTTGGTGGCAAAAGCGCACTTGATGAGGTGAACCCCACCACCATCCAACTGGTAGGCCCCGTTGGGGGTTGGGGTGTGTGTTGGGCCTACCAGTTGGTGATTTCTGGGTGCTGGGACCCTCGCACTATGGTCCATTCACTACCGGATTGCTTTCGGTAGTGGCCGGGCCATCCCCGGCTTGATTCCATAGGGCTGATTTAGCCCGCTAAGGGACTATTTCATGGCAGATCGACTTACTGGACGTACCGCGGTTGTGACTGGTGCAGGCAATGGCATCGGGCGAGCCACGGCGCTCAAATTTGCCGAAGAAGGCGCCGCCGTCGTGCTTGGTGACATTCAGGCCGAAAAAGCTGAGGTTGTTGCGGCCGAAATCGTAGAAGCTGGCGGGCAAGCGATCGCTCTGCGAATCGATGTCACCAATCGTGGTGACCACGATGCGATGGCCACTGCGGCAATGGATACCTACGGTTCACTCGACATATTGATGACCGCAGCAGGAATCACCCACGCCGACTACAACTCTGGTGATATCGAAGCCGACGCAAAGATGCTGGGCAAGGCGCTCGAATACACCGAACGGCCCGGCTGGGACGTCATCGAGGCCGACATCGATGAAATGCACAAAGTGATTGAGGTTAATCTCATTGGCACCGTGCACGCGGTTCAGGCCTGTGGAGCGCACATGCTCGAAGCAGGCAAGGGTTCGATCATCACGGTCGCTTCCGTGGCCGCCAAGAACCCTAATGCCGGACCATTGGCCTACACAGTTAGTAAGGCCGGCGTATGGATGTTGACCAAGAAAGCGGCTCGCATGTTTGGCCCCGCAGGTGTGCGGATCAACGCCATTGGACCTGGCTTCATCGAAACCAACATGACGGCTGTCATCGACCTGATGCCCGCAGAGAATGTGGCGCAATTCAACGACAACATTCCGCTTCGCCGGCGCGGCGCACCATCAGAAATAGCCGACTGCGCGGTCTTCCTCGCCAGCGATGAATCCAGTTACTTCACCGGAACGATCCTGCACCCCGATGGCGGATTCTTCACCGACTAGGTCTCGTCGGAACGAACGGCAATC
>CAWKZT010000028.1:0-17868 GCA_963854565.1 Acidimicrobiia bacterium | reverse complement strand
CTGCGGCAATCGCCAATGCTCCACCGGTGCCAAATCCTGCTAACCAAATAGCGGCCACATCGTCCATGGCACAGAGTTCGTCAATGGCTGCGATGGTGTCGTCATACCAACCGTCCATCGAGAAGTTGCCCTCTGAGCCTCCACATCCGCGGTAGTTGATGGCCAACACGACCCAACCCAGATCAGTTGCGATGCGGTCGGCTAGCGCTTGGTACGCCGACTTGGTGGCTCCCGCTCCTGCGATGGCGGAAGGGTACCCATGGCTAATGACGAGCCCAGGTAGACGTCGGTGTTTCGGATTCTCAGGGCGCGCGAGTATGGCAGATAACTCGTAACCGCCCGAGGTGAACGTGTAATGCAACGGCGCCTACGCTGATCGCAACTTGTAGCCGCGATTGCGGGCTTCAGCCAAGGTGTCGGGACCAAAGCACAGGTACTGTTGCGATTCCATCAATTCGTCAATACTCGCTGGGTCAACCACGGCGTCAATGTCGTAGACGGCCTGACTTCGTTTGTCGCCAACAAATCGATGATGTTCAAACTGCTTCGGTCGATCCATAAGGGCGATCGTACTGGTTTTCATCCGCCACGAAGAAGAAAAAACAAAGTGACCCGACACTTTTAAGTGCCGAGCCACAGCGTTTCGAATGAAACGAGTATTGGTTGTTATCGAATCGGCTGTGTCTCATGGGTAGACGGCATGCGCCACCTTGAGGTTCGAGTGGGACCTGGCTCGATCACCGGATTCGACGGGGGCTGGCGGGGATTCGCCAGAAAGTTCCAAAGTGCCTGCCTAACGGCCAGCCACCTCCGAAGTCCCAGATCTAATGTGCATGTACTGGACCACCTCCATTCATCGGTGATTACAGTCAAACACAGATTGGGCGCCTAGGTGGTCGCTTTTGGCCCGACGGCACCAATGGCCCGCAAATAGTTGGCTTCAAGATCGAGCACGACCACCACATCGAGGGCGTTGACATCGAGTTCCTCGTATTCGGCTTCGGCCAAAATCCAGTCGACCAGATCGTCTTCGCCTTCGGTGGCATCGCGACCGCGGTTGCGGAGATTTCGGGCCGCGAACTCGGCTTGTTCGTCTACCCGCCCAAGAGTGGCCTGGCCATGTTCACGCAGGTAGTTGAGGCGCCAACGAATGATCTGGTCGACGTCGTCGGGCGACAGTTTGGCTTGCATCTCGGCCGGAAGCTCATCGGCGATGTATTCGACAGCCTCGTCCAGGTCATAGACCGATGTGGACGGACGCCCCATGAGTTCGGCTGATACCCGGCCCAGGGCTACCCATGCGATCAGCACGACGACCACCGTCGAAAGCACAATTGCAAGAATCATGCTTCCGACGGTACCGCTAGTTTTGGTGGAGGCGCTATCTACAGGCCGATGCGGTTGGCGAGTTGTTCGCGATGGTAAGTCCCATCGCCGAACATGAGCTCACTGCTCTTGGCGCGTTTGAAATATAGGTGGGCTGGATGTTCCCATGTGAACCCAATGCCGCCGTGAATCTGGATGTTCTCCGCGGCTGCGTGAAAGTAGGCCTCCGAGCAATATGACTTAGCCAAGCTCGCTACCGATGGCAATTCGTCATTGCGCTCCGCGGCGCAGAACCCACCGTAATAGGCGGCCGACTTAGCGGACTCAACCTCGAGCAACATGTTGGCGCACTTATGTTTGATGGCCTGGAACGAACCAATAGGGCGGCCAAATTGCACCCGAACCTTGGCGTACTCAACCGACATGTCGAGGCAAGCCTGGGCTCCCCCAACCTGTTCGGCGGCCAGGGCCACCGCGGCGAGGTCCAGTACCGTTTCGAGAGCAGCCCAGCCGGCACCCTCGGCACCGAGCAGAGTGGCAGGGGTGCCCGAGAATTCGACGCGGGCTTGCTTGCGTGTTTGGTCCATCGTGGCAAGTCCGGTGGCGGTGACGCCATCAGCTTGTGCGTCGACGCTGAATAAGCTCACTCCTGAGGCGGTGCGGGCCGCCACAATAAAGAGGTCGGCAACATGCCCATCGAGGACATACATTTTGGTTCCGGTGAGGGTGTAGCTCCCGTCGGCACCCGCCGCTTCCATGGTGATGCCCGCTTCGTCCCATCGACCATTTTGTTCGGTAAACGCAAGCGCACCAATCACCTCGCCCGAGGCCAGTCCTGGCAACAATGCCGCTTTTTGCTCATCGGTGGCACCCTCAAGAATAGCGTTCGTTGCCAATACTGCGCTAGCGAAGAATGGTGCGCAGAGCAGGGTGCGGCCCATCTCCTCAAGAACAACTATGAGTTCGACAAACCCGAAGCCTTGACCACCGAACTCCTCGGGGATGATCATGCTCTGCAAGCCCATTTGCTCGGCCATCTGTGACCAGACATCGGCGTCGTAACCGAGTTCGGTCTCCATGAGCTCGCGAACGGCCGATTCGGGCGACTTTTCTTCCATAAATTGACGGACGAATTCGCGCAGTTGATCTTGCTCTTCAGAAAAAGCGAAGTTCATGGGGTGCTCCTTAGCGGTGGTGAACACTGTGCATGGTAGAGAAGGGAACATCGGCACCAAAACTCTGATGTGTACACACGTGCTACATTGCGTTTATGCAAGAGGTCGGTATTCGGGAACTTCGCAATAATGTCGCGTCGGTCGTACGACGCGCCCAAGCCGGTGAACGCATAATCGTCACTGTCGACGGCCACCCCGTCGCCCAAATAGGGGCAATTGATGCCCGCCAACCATCGATCTCGCTGGCCGACCTCATCGCCAACGGGACGCTACGTAGCCCACAACGATCCACATCCGGCTCCGCTAGAACCGCCAGTATCAATGTCCCCGACCAGCCAGCCGACACCAATGTGCAACAGCTTCTCCGACAGGTGCGAGGAGCATGACGCTCTTTATTGACACTTCAGCACTGGTCCGCTGCTATCTACGTGACATTCGATCCGATGCGGTTGTCGCCGCCATGCAAGCCGATGAGACTTGGGTTTGTTCCGAACTTACCCGGACCGAAGCTCACCTAGTTCTTCATCGTGGCGCATCCAGCGCAACCCATTTAGACCAGTTGTGGGATGCCCTACGGGCTGACCTGGAACAGTGTTACATCGTCCCCGTTGACACCGAGTGTTTGGGCCTGGCGATCGAGATCGGCGCCACGCATAATGTCGGAACAGCCGCATCCATCCAACTCGCGGCCGCCAGTCGTTTGCCGGGCCCGGTCACATTTTTGACTTGCGATGACGACCACCTAGCTGCATCGTCGATTCGAGGCATACGACTCCACTTGGTCTCGACCCGCGAGGAAACGGCACCCGCGTCATAGACCCAGACTGCATAGCCCCACACTGCACCGCCCCACACTGCACCGCCCCACCCTTACCGCGCTACCGGTATCGGCCAAGACCTGCGACAATGGTCCCGTGAACATGCTTGAGCACTACTGCGGGACGGCGCATGGCCATGGGGCCGAAGCTGCCAACGCTGGCCCCACCCTGCACTACCGAGATACCAACGCCGAGATACACAAGGTGGTTGTTGGCCCAGTCGACAACAATGTGTATGTGCTTCGATGCCGTGCCACAGGCGAAGCCGTGCTCATTGACGCTGCCAACGAACATGACCGACTTCTCGAACTATGCCAAGCCCTCAACGTACGCACGGTTCTAGAAACCCACGGACATTGGGACCACATCGCCGCTATCCCCCAGTTGCGCGACGCTGGCTACGAGGTTGGCGTCACCGAAGCCGATGCGGGCATGCTCGATGCTTACGATTACTTACTTGTCGATGAGGAGGTAATCGAGGTTGGGCGCCTGCGCCTCCATTCAATCCTGACGCCTGGTCATACAGCCGGGTCAATCTGCTTCCGTCTCGAAGACGCCCCAGTGCTTTTCAGTGGCGACACGCTGTTTCCCGGAGGTCCAGGCGCCACCCAATTCCCCGGTGGCGACTTTGCGACCATCATCGACTCGCTCGATCAGCGTCTCTTCTCCCCGCTAGAGCCCGACACCATTGTGATGCCCGGCCATGGCACCGACACCACCATCGGCACAGAGGCACCCAGCCTCCAATCGTGGGTCGACCGAGGTTGGTAGCCCGGCAACGTACACCTGATTGCATCCACCAGTGCCCTGTCATCTAGGACGGTGCGGCCCGCCGTAACCCGTACACTACAAGCTATGGCTGCGCCACTGTTCCAAATCCAAAACCTCCACGCCGGTACCGACGAGATTTCAATCCTCAAAGGGCTCGATCTAACGATCAACGCTGGCGAGGTCCATGCTCTCATGGGCCCCAACGGATGCGGAAAGTCAACCTTAGCCAACACGTTGATGGCCAGCCCCGAGTACCAAATCACCGAGGGACAACTCTTGTTCCATGGTGACGACATCACCGACTGGCCCACCGATGTCCGCGGCAAGGCTGGAATGTTCTTAGCCTTTCAGCATCCCCAGGAAGTCCAGGGCGTATCCGTAATGAACTTCCTGCGCCAATCACTGTCGGCGCGCAAAGGCACCGACCTTTCCGTCCTCGAATTGCGAGGCACGATCATGGCCTGGATGAACCGACTAGATATGGACCCATCGTTCGCCGACCGTTATCTCAACGAGGGGTTCTCTGGTGGCGAAAAGAAACGTAACGAAATTCTACAAATGGCCATTCTTGAACCCGAGATTGCAATCCTCGACGAAACCGATTCCGGTCTCGATGTCGATGCCATCAAGATCGTTGCCTCCGGAATAAACGCCGTACGCGCTGAACGACCCGAACTCGGCGTTCTTGCCATCACCCACTTCAGCCGTCTGCTCAACGAACTGAGGCCCGATTTCGTTCACATCATGGTCGACGGAAAGATCGTGCAAAGTGGTGGCATGGAACTTGCGAAGCAGCTCGAAAGCGATGGTTATGACTCCTTCCGGTAACCCAATGCTCGATGTCGCCGCTATCAAGGCCGACTTCCCGCTTCTGCAGCAGGTATACGAGGGCAACCGCATCGTTTATCTCGACTCGGCATCGTCATCGCAAAAACCGCGGGTCGTCCTCGATGCCATGACCGAGTACTACGAAACCATCAATGCAAACGTCCACCGCGGCGCCTATCGCATTTCGGACCTCGCTACCCGCCACATGGAAGCAGCGCGGTCCAAGGTCGCCCGATTCATCGGCGCGCCATCGAGCAACGAATGCATCTTTGTTCGCAATGGCACCGAGGCAATCAACCTGGTTGCCCGCACGTGGGGCAAGACCAACCTCAAATCCGGCGACGCCATCGTCCTCACCGAACTCGAACACCATGCCAACATCGTCCCTTGGCAAATGCTGGCCCAAGAGATTGGATTCACCATCCGATGGATTCCCATTACTGACGATGGGCAACTAGATCTCAGCGAACTTGACCGATTACTCGACGGGGCCAAGATGCTCGCCGTTTCGGCCATGTCCAATGTGCTCGGCACTATTACTCCGGTTCGCCTTCTCGCCGACGCTGCCCATGCCGCTGGCGCGATCATCGTGGTAGATGGCAGTCAGTACGTCCCCCACCTCCCCACCGATGTTGTGGCCCTCGACGTCGACTTCTTCGCTTTTACGGGTCACAAAATGTGCGGCCCAACCGGCATTGGTGTGTTGTGGGGACGCGCCGAACTTCTTGAAGCTATGCCACCATTTCTCGGCGGTGGCTCGATGATCCTCAAAGTGACCAAAGAAGGCTTCACCACCAACGAAATCCCGCATAAGTTCGAGGCAGGCACACCCGCCATCGCCGAAACCATTGGCCTGGGCGCCGCTATTGATTACCTCGATGATCTCGGCATGGAAGCAGTACGGGCTCACGAAGTCAGTCTCACGGCCTATGCCCTGCGCACGCTACACCAACGCCACGGCGACAAGATCCATATCTTCGGACCATCCGAACCCGCCATACGAGGTGGGGTTATTTCCTTCACTTTCGGCAATGTGCACCCTCATGATGTGGCCCAGGTGCTCGACCAAAAAGGCGTGTGCGTGCGAGCCGGACACCACTGCGCTAAACCGCTCATGGTCCAACTTGGGGTTAACTCCACTAGCCGGGCCTCGCTGTATATCTATAACGACGAATCCGACGTTGACACGCTCGCCGATGCACTCGACGATGCCGACTCGATGTTTGCGTTCTAATTCCGCTTACGCTGCTATCTCACAAGAAATGATGGAGCCGACCCCATGCCAGGCTTAGAAGACCTCTACCGAGAGATCATCCTCGACCACTACCGCAGCCCACGTAACCGTGGCGAGCTTGCCACACCCCCTGCTGTTCGGGTCGAAGGATTTAATCCGTTGTGCGGCGACGAGGTCGTTGTATACGTCAACGTTTCTGACGACGGCAAGATCAGCGACGTAGCCATCGATGGCCAAGGATGCAGCATTAGTCAGTCCTCGGCATCAATGATGTCGGCCGCGGTCAAGGGCAAGACGCTCGCCGAGGTCAGCGACCTCACTCAGACCTTCAAGGCCATGATGTCCATCCACGAAACCAACATCGGCGGAATCGCCGACGAACCAATGGAACCCGTCGAAGGTGTCAACCTGGGCGATCTTGAAGCGCTTCGTGGTGTGGTGAAGTTTCCTACCCGTATCAAGTGCGCCACGCTCGGTTGGAACACGCTGGCTGAAGCCATCGTGGACGCCACCACCGAAGAGGCTTAGGCGAAGGGGTCTTCCCCGAGCCCTAGACCAAAGCTCACCGATGTTTCGGTGCGGTCGTCGGCCCAGGCTGTATAACCGTTCTTCTCAATTTCGACGGCGAGTTCGGGACCACCGGTGGCTTGAATCTTGCCATCAGCGAAGACGTGCACGAAGTCAGGATGCAGTTCTTCAAACAGACGCTGGTAATGCGTAATAGCCAGCACAGCCAGGCCATGCTCCTTCGTTTGCACCTGAATACGACGGCTCACCATGCGCAAAGCATCGACATCTAGACCCGAGTCAAGTTCGTCCAAGATGGCAATCTTTGGCTCCATAACGCACAGCTGTAACGTCTCATTGCGTTTTTGCTCGCCACCGGACAGATCGACGTTAAGCGGACGGTCCAGAAATGCTTCACCAAACCCAATTGCCTCGGCCTCAACAGACATAGCCGCGGCCACCAGCGATGGGTCGCGGCCGCCAGCATTGGCTGCGGCCTCAAGCACACTACGCAGGGCCACACCCGGCACCTCTGTTGGGTATTGCATAGCCAAGAACAATCCAGCCTGGGCCCGTTGATACGGCAGCAAGGCCAACATATCGACGCCATCAAGCAGTACCGATCCGCCGGTAACTTCATACCCTGGACGACCCATGATCGCATAGGACAAAGTCGACTTTCCGGAGCCATTGGGGCCCATCACAGCATGAACTTCGCCCGATGAGATAGTTAGATCGACACCTTTGAGAATCTCGGTGCCATCCACAGTGGCTGCCAGGCCCTTGATTTCTAATGTGGTCATGCCACACCTAACTTTCGGTCGATACCAAGTTGCGCTCGGTCAGCTAGCCCAGGCGCAGGGGCTGCGTCGAGAACCGCATCGAAGAAGCCGCCGACGACGAGCTTGGTTGCTTGGTCGGTCGGCACGCCGCGTGTTTCGAGATAAAAAAGTTGGTCGGCATCGACGGGCCCCACGGTGGACGCATGACTGCAATGCACATCGTTGTTAAGGATTTCGAGGTTGGGTACCGATTCAACCGCTGCGTCGTCGGACAACGTAATCGTTCGATTGGTCTGGTTGGCGTTGGAGCCGCACCCGGTTTCGGCGATCCGAATCATCCCCGTGTAAATGCCCATCGATTTGTCGTCGACAACGCCATTGAACAACAGATTGGACGTGGTGTCCGCGCCGACATGATCAATGAACATCCGGTAATCGAGAATCTGTTCTTCGGTACCGAAGTAGGCAGCGGCGTATTCAACATTGCTGCCACGGCCATTGAGTTGAACGTCGACGCGTTGACGAGCCCACGAACCGCCAATGCCCGCTCCCCAACCACTAAACGTTGCTTGGGCGTCGACACTGACGTCGGTATGACCAAAGCAAGTAACCGTCGGCCCCAAGATTTGGAGGTCAGCGATGCGAATTCGGGCCGAATTGGCCAACGATGCATACACGCGAGGAATAACGACAGAGTCTGTCGCTTGACTCTCCGACGAAACAACCACGGTCGCCTGAGCGTCGGCGCCGGCTTCCACGACAAGCAACGGTGTCGACAACTGGGCCTCTCCGGAGCCGGTAAGCGAAACCAAGATCGGTGATGAAACGGTCGCTCCGGCCCCGATTTTAAGCACAATTGGATCGGCCGCCAGTGCCGCGTTAACGAGTCCGAAAGGATCGGCTGGCAATGCCCCCAGTACGTCGGTATCTGAATCCACAGCCCGAACAACCGTCAGTCCGTCGACAGCGCCATCCACAGACACTAACGCGCCATTGTGGAGGTGAACATTTACCTCGGCCTGTGTGATCAATGCCGGAGCAACCGCGGAATCGGCGGATCCCACCGGCACAAACACGGACAAATCAAACTTGTCAATCGGGCTATAACGCCACTCTTCGGCCTTCTTGGTGGGCCATGCCACACCGTCAAGCATTTTGGCTGCGGCAAGGCGGCGGTCGATGAGCCACTGGGGCCCACTGAGGGACTTTACGTAATCAATCGAAAGAGGGGCAGACATAAGTCGGTTCGTTCGGGAAATGAGCTTCGGCTGTTCCTAGGCTCGGTGAATATTTTGCCTTGCAATACTTCTACGTCATTGCGCTACCGCAACGGTGGCTTTAACGCTTCTTGCGTCGTTGCCAGGGCCATCGACGACCCTTCTTATCGGCCTTAAGTTTCTCAGCGTCCACGTCAGCCATGACCCGGGAGCCAGCCTCATTGACAATTGTTTTAGCCGCATCTAGTAAGGCCCCGATGCTGTCGTCAGTACCCAAAGAAGCCGGTTCGGCGGGTGTCGGTGGGGTGACCAAAGTGCCATGAGCCCAATTGACGTCGACTAAGCGTCTCTGGTAGCCAGGGCAGTTGTCCGGACATCTCCACGGAGCCTCGGGAGCGAGATCAATATCGCACTTCCGAACCGTGTCTCCGTTGGCATAACTCCGGCTTTCAAAGAATTTACAGTCCTGACGCATTGGCACATCACCATTGTGGCGCACACCGCCGCCGTTTACGACTAGGGGCGACTTTCTAGCCGACAGAGCCTTCCATTTGAAGTTCGATGAGGCGACTCCACTCGACGGCGTATTCCATGGGCAATGTCCGCGTTACTGGCTCAATAAAACCGTTAACAACCATGCCCATAGCTTGCTCCTCGGTGAGACCACGGCTCATCAAGTAGAACAACTGCTCGTCAGCGACCTTCGAAACGGTTGCTTCGTGGCCAATAATGGCATCCTTCGAACCAATCTCCATATAGGGATAGGTGTCACTGATGCTGTGATCGTCGAGAATGAGCGCATCACACTGCACATGACTCTTACATCCATAAGCGTCGTCGGCCACTTTTACGAGGCCGCGATAGCTGGTGCGACCGCCGTTCTTGGAGATTGACTTGGAAACAATCTTCGACGAGGTCTCCGGTGCTAGGTGCACCATCTTGGCGCCAGCATCTTGATGCTGGCCCTCTCCGGCATAGGCCACTGAAAGCACTTCGCCGGAAGCCTTTGGACCTACCATGACGACGGCCGGGTACTTCATGGTCAGACGGCTACCAATGTTGCCGTCGATCCATTCCATGTGACCTTCGGCTTCGACTCGGGCCCGTTTCGTGACCAAGTTGTAGACGTTGTTCGACCAGTTCTGAATTGTGGTGTAGGTGACACGGGCACCCTTGCCAACTTGAATCTCGACGACAGCGGAATGCAGTGAATCAGTACTGTAAACAGGAGCCGAGCAGCCCTCGATGTAATGCACCTGCGAGCCCTCATCAGCGATGATGAGCGTACGCTCGAACTGACCCATATTCTCGGCGTTGATGCGAAAATAGGCCTGCAGCGGCATATCGACACTGACACCGGGCGGAACATAAATAAACGAACCACCGGACCAGGTAGCAGAGTTAAGGGCCGAGAACTTGTTGTCATTGGGCGGAATGATGCGGCCAAACCACTTGCGAACCAATTCGGGGTGTTCGCGCAATGCGGTATCCATGTCGGTGAAGATGACGCCTTGCTCCTCAAGATCCTCGCGGTTCTTGTGATACACCACCTCGGACTCGTACTGGGCGGTAACGCCGGCAAGATACTTGCGCTCAGCCTCGGGAATGCCCAGCTTCTCGTAGGTGTCTTTGATGGCGTCGGGGACATCGTCCCAGTCGTCGGCGCTGCCTTCGGTGGGCTTGATGTAGTAGTAAATGTCGTTGATATCAAGTTGGTCGAGCTGACCACCCCAATGTGGCATGGGTCGACGATCGAACCGATCCAGTGACTTGATCCGAAAATCGGTCATCCACTGGGGCTCACCCTTCATCCAAGAGATCTCCCGGACAATGTCTTCGCTCAAGCCCTTCTTTGGCTTGAAAATATAGTCTTCTTCGTCACTCCAACCCAGCTGATATTTGCCGAGGTCGAGACCGATTTCTGCGGTAGACATGGTGGGGCTCCTGTAGTGCTCGGCGTCAATTCCGAACCATCACTACTTGTATCTTATCTGTACTTCGCCACCGAGGCGCTCTAGTCGATGCGCCGAAGGCCTTCCTTGTAAAGCACGGCCCGTTCGACATAGAACTGCGCCCCCATCTCGATCATTTCTCGGTTGGCGGCGTCTAACTTAATCCGGGCCGGGGTTCCGACAGCTAGTGCCCCCGGGGGAATCTCAGTTTTGCCCAGCACGACCGCACCCGCCGCGACCAACGCAAACTCACCAACGACTGCCTCGTGCAGCACGATTGCTCCCGAGCCGACGAGCCCGCCATCTTTGATCACACACCCTTCGAGATGAGCCAAATGGCCGATCGTGCAGCCATCGCCCACGGTCGTCGGCGAAAAGGCCGTGGTGTGCAGCACCGCTCCATCTTGGATTGATGAACCAGAACCAACATGAATTGGGCCATCGTCGCCACGGATGACCGCACAAGCCCACACCGACGAGCCCGCACCGATACGGACATCACCAATAATTACCGCTTCAGGGTGGATGAAGGCCGACGGGTCAATCTGCGGAACTTGGTCACCTAGCGCGTAAACCGGCATCGTTAGATACTTTCGAAGTGGCCGTAGCCACCCTTGAAGAACAACAACGCATTAGCATCTTCGTCATCGGTAGCGCTGATTCCCACTACCCGACCAAGCACAATTATGTGGTCGCCAGCATCGGTCACACTTTCGATCTCGCATTCGACCGCACAAAGCGCATCATCAAGCACGGGGGCCCCGTTGACACCTTCGGTCCATTTACCTTGATCCCAGCAGGTGACATCTTTCTGGAAGAAGGCATTGCATAGGCCTACATGCTCATCGCGCAAGACGTTAACGGTGAATACACCGGACGTTTCCATGCGCTGCCAACTCTCCGAATCGCGCGTCGGCATGAACATCACGAGCGGCGGATCCAGCGAGACCGAACCGAACGAGCCCATCACCGCACCGCTGCGACCATCGCCATCAGTGGAGGTAACGAGGGTGACGCCGGTGGGATAGTGACCCATGACTTTGCGAAATTCACCAGAATCAAAACTGTCAGACATTGCGGCCTCTTTCGGCGACGATCCCCTTGGACCGACCGACCAGATAGTACTGCCGTCGCCGATGGAGAAGCTAGCTATCTCCAAAGATTGCCGGCTCTGCGTTCACCGACAGATCGATGTCTAGTCCACTCGCCGCGGCGAATACTTGCAACCCAGAGGGCGATGAAGCTTGGGTCGCAGCCAGTATCTCGTCTACCTGGATGTCGTTGTGAAAGGGGTCATGGTGAAACAACGCAAGTGACCTGGCACCAGATTGGCGGGCAACCTCCAAGGCGTAGGCAGCGGTGCAGTGCCCCCAATCATCGCGAGCAGCAAACTCGTCCTCGGTAAATTGAGCATCATGAATGAGCAAGTCGACGCCGTCGCACAGATCGAGCACCTGCTCGTCGACAAACGTTGGCCGATCCACCGGCTGTTGATGATCGGGTACAAAAGCAATAGAAACACCATGATGATCGATTCGATAACCGTTCGTGCACCCGGTGTGGGGAATGTGTCGGGTGCGTACCTTCGTGTCTCCGATTGAAAGATCGCCGACATCAAGCTGATGAAGCTTCAGCGAAGCCTTCACCTCGCTAGGGGTGATAGGAAAAAAGGGTGGCCGCATGAGCTTGTGAACCAGCTTCTTGAAGCCCTTCCCGCAGTCGCCCGGGCCATAGAGGTTGATCTCAGTTCCCTCCACATGAAGCGGCGAGAAGAACGGCATCCCTTGAATGTGGTCCCAATGCAAGTGCGATAGCAGAATCGAGGCTCGGTACCCGTCGGGTTCCTGGTCAATGACCTCGAGTCCGTACCGGCGAATGCCTGTCCCAGCATCCAAAATAATAGGATCGGCCCCCGTGGGTTCAACAACAACGCACGACGTCGCGCCACCGTAACGATTCTGATCAGGGGCCGAACACGGCGTCGAACCACGTACGCCGAAGAATCTCACACGTAACTCGGTTTCCCCCATCGCTCGAAGTTAGTTCTCGGCGCGAGTAAATAAAAGAGAATGTGACAAATCTCACTACGCCCCAAGCGATCCATCTTTGACACCACGGAAGCTCAAGCAGCGGCCCACACCCTCAAGTATTAAAAGGTCGTGCGCTACCCTTAGTAGGGATGCGAACCCTTCCCGTTGCCGCCCTCACCTCCATTGCACTGGTCCTGTCTCCTACCGTTGCGGTGGCACAGACTGACCACTCCCCGGTCGAGGTCCGCCCACCGCGTGGAGCTGGCATCATCCGCGATCCCAGTGAGGGTGTTGGTCCACAAACACCTGGCGACCCCGGTGGCTGGCAACAACTTACGTTGTTGGCAATCCTACTTATTGGTCTAACCATCATCGTTTTGTTAGTTCGCCGCCAAATCAAACAAGCTCAACGCCTGGCCGAAGTTCGATCTTCCTAGTCAGACTGCCCTACCACTAAGGAATCGGATCAATTCCTACCAACGTGGGGTCGACACCCAATAGGTACACCGCTTCATTAGTGCGGGCCCAGGATGCACGCAGGGACTCGGCCAACGCCGCATCTGGGTCGGCTAAACGTTGAGCAATCGGAATGATCTCGTAGATCGACCGATCAACAAACGTTGGCGTCACCTGAGCATGGGTGGTCGCCAGGGAGCCATCAAGCGCCTCCTCGACAGTGACCGTGAAAATCATGCCATCTTGTGACCCAGGTGGGCACGAGTTGCAGCTTTGGGGGGACTGATTCGATAGGAAGTTCCCCAACCCGTACAACACAAGTTCACCATCGATCACTTCGGCCGGTTGCACCACATGCACATGAGCGCCAATAATTAAATCGATGTCCGGCGATGCCAACAACTCGCGCGCCTGGTCACTCTGCGTTGCGCTCGGCGACCGTTGATACTCGTTGCCCCACTGCACACTAAGAACAATCCACTCGGCTCCTCTAGCCCGAAGACCGGCTGCCTCAACCTTGATGGCTTCAACACCAGTCACGTTGACGGAGTACGGGGCAGATGACGGGATCGGAATCCCATTTGTCCCATAGGTCCACGACATGTGACCAACGGCGATACCACCAATCTCATAGATCGGCGGATTAGCCCGCTCCTCCTCAGAACGTGCCGTGCCGGTGTGGCCTATACCAACACGATCAAACTCATCAAGGGTCTCAGTAACGCCCTGAAACCCTTTGTCAATTGCATGGTTGGACGAAACAGAGCACCCGTCCCATCCGGCAGCAGCAATCCCGTCGGCTATCTCGCGCGGGGCATTAAATACGGGGTAGCCACTAAGAGCAGTGTTGGAGGAACTGATCGGTGTTTCTTGGTGACACAATGCCAAATCGGCCACCGAAATTAATGGGGCCACAGCCGCAAACATCGGCGTGTAGTCGTAATCGGAGGTGTCTGGCGTGCCGTTGCTTCGAGCTTGTTCGATTATTCCACCGTGGGACAACAACTCACCCGTGAAAGACAACGTAATAGAGCGCAAAGGAATCTCGGTTGGAGTGGGAACGACCGTAGGCGTGGCTGTCGCCGTGGGGAACGAAGTGGATTCCGCAGCCGGCGTGGATGTCGAAACTGGTGACGTCTGGACAAGTATCGCCTCGTCAACCGTTGGGCGGTCCAGCGCAAAAAGCAACATGAAAACCACCACCGCAAGCCCCGCACCCGCCATGAACAAACGTCGACCCATCACCTATGTCTTAGCAGATACACCGAGCATTTAGGTGGGACCGAACGCCAAATCTACCCAACCTAGGACCAAGAATTAACCGCAAAAAATCAGTAGAGCTCCGGAGTCAGCGGGCAGCCTGATACCCCTTCGGGCAGCAAGATCGCCGCAAACCGATCGCGGTCAACAATGTGCGCTCCATGGCGCCCGTGCGCCCCGGCTCGGGCGAGCAACCCGTTCCACATTTGCACCGGCATCTCCACACCGGGGGCCCCAATGGCAACCGCAGTAACCTCTGACCCCATCATTAGAACCTCATCGCCGCCGACCAACACCTTGTCTGGTCCTACGGCTAGCACCTCAACAACGGCGTCGACTGCCTGGCCAGCTTCAATCATCTCACCGACCAAATAGTGGGCCCGTTCGTTCATCTGATCAGTCGCCATTGCTTGGACACAATCATTGGCTGCTTTGCGAGGGTCCGTAGACGTCAACATATGGGCCGCTAACCAGACCAACGGTCCAGAAGTCGGCTGTCGATTAAGCAATGATCGGCACGAGATAAGAAGCGCATTCGCCTCGGCCGCAAAGGGCCACAGTGCGTCAGCAGTTTCTGTGACCAGGCGGGCCTGGGAGATGTCGTCCACCCGTGCCAGCCAACGAAGATGTTCGATCGGATGCATGTCAAAAACCAGTGGCCAGACCCGGGTCACCGAGCAACCGAAGGCGTAGAGCGTTGAGACTCGTGATCGTCGTGAATTCGCGAACTCGACGACGATCAAACGGCCAATTCACCATAAAGGATTCGACCTCTCCGTCGATACACGTCGCCATCCACACTGTGCCGGGGTCGATTCCTTCCTGAGGATCGGGGCCAGCTACACCAGTGACCGCCAGCGAACAATCCGTCTTCAACAATTCACACACCCCGACCGCCATCGCTCGCACGGCCTCCTCCGAAACGACCGGGCCATCGGGCACACCAAGTACGTCGTATTTCACGTCACTGGCGTAAGGCACCACCGAACCACGGAACACCGCGCTAGCACCAGCGATACCCGTGAGCCGGGAAGCAATCAGCCCACCCGTGAGACTCTCAGCTGTCGCCAACGTGCGACCCTGGACCTTGCACAAGTCCAGGACAGCAGATTCCATCGTCTCGTCGTCGATGCCAAATATCAGGCGATCGCCGATGATCTGACGCACGACAGCTTCTTCCTCTGCCAACAACGTTGCTACTGCCGCGTCGGTGTCGGCCTTGGCGGTGAGGCGAACCTTCAACCCCTCCCACCCACTAGCCAAAAAAGCCAACGTCACACCGCCGGCTTCGTCTAGCCGGTCAATCTCGTCAGCCAGAACCTCGGCCAAGCCGGACTCCGACATTCCCCATGTGCGCAACGTGCGACTCTTGATCACGGCACTAACCCCAGCGCGTTCAGCGATATCGGGCAATATCCCGCCGTTGAACATTGCCATCATTTCCCATGGCACTCCAGGTACGGCATAAATCACTTGGCCGGTTTTAACGTCGCCAATTGGACAAATCAAACCCGGCGCAGTTCCTGGTTGGACGGGATTGACCCATGCTCCTACGGGGACGTCAGCCTGCCGGAGATTATTTTCGGGCATATCGCGTCCACGTCGACCAAACATGCCGCGAATCTTGTTGACGATTTCGTCGTCTCTCACGAGTGGCACACCCATGATTTGAGCGATTATGTCACGGGTTATGTCGTCCTGAGTTGGACCAAGCCCTCCGCAGCAAATAACGGCATCCGAGCGACTGAGCGCTAGCTCAATAGCAGAGCGAATGCGCTCGGGGTTGTCACCGACTTTGGTTTGAAAGAATGAATCGATCCCCGCTAAGGCCAACTGCTCGCCTAACCAAGCAGAGTTGGTGTCGACAATTTGCCCCAAGAGCAGTTCGGATCCCACAGCTACTACTTCACAAATCATGTCGCGACCCTACAACCACCCCACAGTCAATCCGAACCGGCATCTCAGACGAGCCCTACAGAGCGTTCGCAGGCCAGACCCTCTTGGAAACTTATCGATTGCCTATGGGGCGAGTGGCGGCTGATCCGTCGACGATGTACTGGTAACCCGAAATCAAAGTGATGAGTACCGCCGCCCACCAAAATCCGTGCACGAACTCGCCGTGCGGCTTCATCGTCGGCATTACGGCCAGCAGCAGAGCCGCTCCCTGCACCGTGGCCTTGTGCTTCGCCGAACGGCGCGCCGGCATCGATAACCCATGCTTCGCCCAGTAAATCCGCAGCAAACTGATCCCGACCTCACGAATAATGACGATGGCGACAGGAATCCAATGAAGTCGGTCGACACTGACAAGGCAAAGCGCCACACCAATTACGACAAATTTGTCGGCCAATGGATCGAGGAACGCTCCCCCACGACTGACCGACTTGCTGCGACGGGCCACGGGGCCGTCGAGATAGTCAGTTACGGCGAGAGCGAATCCGAGAACAAAGGCGATCCATGACGTCCCCAAATCGTCACGACTGGCGAGTACAGCCCAATACAAAAAGGGCGCGCCCACGAGGCGAAGCGACGTAATCGCGTTGGCGGGAGACAACACGCCGTTAAGCGGATACATCGATTGCTCGCTCACGACGCCTCTAAGTCTGGTCCGAGCGAACCAGTAATGGTTAACTGCACGATGTCGCCGACGGGAATTTCGGTCGGGACGGTGATGATTCCATCAATCTCGGGAGCTTCGCGAAACGAACGTCCCGTACCCTGTGAATCAACGAGCACCTCGACCGATGAACCAACAAGTGCATCGCGCTTCAGTGCGGTAATGGTGTCCTGCATAGCGTTGAGCTCATAGAGCCGTTCCACAGCCAAATCGCGATCGACTTGCCCGCCCAAATCGTAGGCAAAGGTGCCCTCCTCGGCTGAGTACGCGAAGAAACCGCACCAGTCGAGTTGGGCCTGCTCAACAAATTCGAGCAGTGCATCGTGGTCGGCTTCGGTCTCGCCGGGATACCCCACAATGAAGTTGGATCGGAACGCAGCATCGGGCTCCAGGCTGCGAATCCGTTCGATACGTTCGAGGAATTTGGCGCCATTTCCCCACCGTTTCATGCGTCGCATCAGCGGGGCAGACACGTGTTGCAACGAAAGGTCAAAATACGGGACTCCGGTGCGGCAAATGGAATCGATCAAGGTCTCGTTGAGATCACTGGGGTACAGATACAGCAAACGAACTCGATCAACCCGTTGGGCTACCTGGTCGACGAGGGGCACAATTGACCGATCGCCTACCCCCTGATCTCGACCGTAGGCCGCTAGATCTTGCGCAACCAGCACAATCTCCCGCGCTTCTAACTCGTCGACCTCTCGAAGGATGGAATCAATGGTTCGAGATCGTTGTGGGCCCCGAAACGTGGGGATGGCACAGAAACCACAGGCCCGATCACAACCCTCGGCGATCTTGACGTACGCCCAGGGGGCGGTAGACGGCGGACGAGGTAGTTCCAGCAAATCGAACGCCGGAACCTTCGGCTTGGAGCCCAACGTGACCGGGACGC